>NZ_JBLXDO010000007.1:0-167721 GCF_048263965.1 Ferrimonas sp.
CCTTAGTTCAGTCGGTAGAACGGTGGACTGTTAATCCATATGTCGCTGGTTCAAGTCCAGCAGGGGGAGCCACTTTAGAAAGCCCAGTTCGCGAGAACTGGGCTTTTCTTTTTGTTGCCGCTTCGCGTCAAATGTCGCTGAGCTGGGCTTTTTTGTTTCCTCAACCGCTGCGCGCTTGCGTTACGGCCTGAAAGCAATGCAGCGCCAAGCCCTGTTCCTTTGCCTGCCCAGTGTTCCTAAAAAAGCCGCCTGCTTTATTGTCTCCACCCCTTTATGAGCCTTCGAAGACTGGCCCGATAAATTACCGGAAAGCCCAGATACTTCAGCAGATCTTTCTGGGGAGCAGCGGCTTTGCCAGGAATGAGTCTCAAGACAAGGATGACGTAATTTGCACTGATAATTTCACTAACCCTGCTTGGCTGATCATGGCGGCCGGGTCTAATCGATAATTTGCCAAGATTTCATTCTATTGGTGCAGTGACGTCACGGAAAAGGTGCAAAACGACCCATTGGTGGCGTTTGAACCACATTCTTGTCATCCTTTCGATTTTATTAATAACCAGTTAGCCAATTTTGCACCTGTTTAGTGCGTCATTCGATGCTACAATTCCTACCTATAAGATAGGTTATTACTACTTAAAATTTAGGTAGTTGTAAGATCTCATTGCTGCAGTCATCAGTGACTTTGCGTTGAAAATAGCCGCGCAATCTCCATGCCATTACTTCAGCTTAAGTTTTTTCTCATGTTCGACCCCGAACTATTGACATCTCTCTAGACCGCACGGCTCAAGGGGTTTGAAACGTTATCCACTGTTTTTGTGGATAAGTGTGTTAGTTAACCTTCAGCAAACTGCTCTAAGGCCCGAAATCATGGGCTTTGTTAAAATTTGATGGCACTCTGTGAGTAAGTTTGATTCCTTTAAAATCAATGGCTTATAAAATTTGTCGGAAAATGGTCTAGAAATGAGACAGATTTAATTGTGTGTTTAATCGCCGATACTCCCTCTGTGTATTATTTGCCGGATATTGTTCTGAAGCAGCCCAATTTGACAGATATTGAACCTCTGGAGGCCCTGTGAGCCGATCAACCTTCCACGACCTGACTCAGGGCAGTGTTTCGACCCAACTTTGGCGTATGACCTGGCCTATGTTGATTGCCATGTCGATGCTGATGAGCTTCAACTTCGTTGACGCTTATTTCGTCAGTATGCTGGGAACTGAGCAACTGGCCGCGTTCAGTTTCACATTTCCGGTAACCTTTACGGTGATCAGCCTGGTCATCGGTTTGGGGGTAGGGACGTCGGCAACCGTAGCCAATACCTTGGGGCGGGGGGATACGCTGCTGGCCAAACACCAGGGAGGTGTGGCTGTGGTTCTCTCCGGTGTCCTGGTCCTCATTCTGTGTCTTTTGGTATGGCTGCTGCACGATCCTATCTTTCTCTTGATTGGGGCGACCCCGGAGGCTCTGCCGGTCATCAGTGAGTTTATGAATGTGTGGCTGTTAGGCGGAATCTTTGTCGCCTTCCCCATGGTGGGTAATGCGGTGATGCGAGCCAACGGTAACACCCGCCTACCCAGCCTGGTCATGGCTTTAAGTGCTGCAATCAACGTTGCCTTGGATCCCCTGCTTATTTTCGGGTTGGGACCCTTTCCTGAAATGGGGTTGCAGGGAGCCGCCCTGGCGACCGTCATTGGCTATGCAGTCAGCTCGGCATTTATTCTCTATATGCTGTTTGGCAAGATGAAAGCCATCGCTTGGAAGGTCAGTTGGTCATGCCGAATCAAAGCCGCTAAAACCATTTTGCATATCGCTCTGCCTGCCTCAGGCTCCAACATGCTGACTCCGATAGCCATGGCGGGAATGACCGCCATCATTGCCCAATATGGTCAAGAGGCAGTGGCCGCCTTCGGAGTCGGTGGACGGCTGGAGTCACTGGTGACCATGGTGATTTTGACGCTGTCCATGACACTGCCTCCCTTTATCAGCCAGAATTTTGCCGCCGGGCGCCATGACAGAGTCAGGGCAGCCTATGAGGGCACCATCAAGTTTGTGCTGCTCTTTCAGGGGGCACTCTATCTGTTGTTGTTCCTGATGGCCGACCGGATTGGGGGTGCTTTTGGACAAGACGCCGAGGTGGCCAGTATCATCGCTCTGCTGGTGGTCATCCTCCCTTTGGCCTATGGTGCCCAGGGAGTGGTCATTCTCTCCAACTCCAGTCTTAATGCCCTTCACAGGCCAATGGGAGCCCTTGGTCTCAACATGATACGCCTGTTTGCGATGTACCTGCCTCTGGCATTTATCGGTGGTAAGATCGCGGGACTGCCCGGTGTCTTTATTGGCGCGACCACGGCCAATTTCATCACTGCCTACATCGCCTGGCGAATTGTCAATGGACAGCTGTGCTCGGTGAAGCCCGTCAACGTAGAGGAAGCGAATGAGTCGTCCCTTTAAGCTGCATGCCCCTTTTAAACCCTCTGGAGACCAGCCAGAGGCCATTGCGAAGATGGTCGACGGTATTGAGTCTGGCTTGGCACATCAGACACTGCTTGGGGTGACTGGCTCGGGTAAGACCTTTGCCATGGCCAATGTGATTGCCCAAATGGGCAGGCCGACCATCATCATGGCACCCAACAAGACCCTGGCAGCGCAGCTTTACGGGGAAATGAAGGAGTTCTTTCCAGAGAACTCGGTTGAATACTTCGTCTCTTACTACGACTACTATCAGCCTGAGGCCTATGTGCCGGCCTCCGACACCTTTATCGAGAAGGATGCGTCCATCAACGATCACATCGAGCAGATGCGGTTGTCCGCCACCAAGGCCCTGATGGAGAGAAAGGATGTGGTACTGGTAGCGTCGGTATCGGCCATCTACGGCCTGGGTGATCCCGACGCTTACATGGCTATGCTGCTGCATCTGCGTCAGGGCGACATCATCAACCAGAGAGACATACTCAAGCGTCTGGCCGAGCTGCAGTACACCCGCAATGACATGGCGTTCGAGCGCGGCACCTTCCGTGTTCGGGGTGAGGTGATAGACATCTTCCCCGCCGACTCTGAGCGACATGCGGTGCGTGTAGAGCTGTTTGATGAAGAGATTGAGCGCATTACTCTGTTTGACCCCCTGACTGGTGTTCTGGAGAAGGAGGTGGCCCGTGCCACTGTCTACCCTAAAACTCACTATGTGACCCCTAGGGAGCGGGTACTGGAGGCGATTGAGTCGATCAAGGCGGAGCTCAAGGTGCGCCATCAGTTTCTGCTGGACAACAATAAGCTCATTGAAGCTCAGCGGCTCAAGGAGCGCACACAGTTCGACATCGAGATGATGCTGGAGCTGGGGTATTGCTCAGGCATCGAAAACTACTCCCGTTACCTCTCTGGCAGAGCTCCCGGCGAGCCGCCGCCAACCCTGCTGGACTATCTCCCCGACGATGGCCTGTTGGTGATCGATGAATCCCACGTCACCGTGCCTCAGGTTGGCGCCATGTACAAAGGGGACCGCTCCCGTAAAGAGACGCTGGTGGAATATGGATTCCGCTTGCCTTCTGCCATGGACAACCGGCCGCTGAAGTTTGAAGAGTTCGAAGCCATCACCCCGCAGACCATATTCATCTCTGCAACACCGGGTAAGTATGAGCTGGAAAAATCCCATGATGAGGTGATCGATCAGGTCGTGCGCCCCACCGGTTTGCTGGATCCAGAACTGGAGGTGCGGCCAGTGGCGACTCAGGTGGACGACCTGCTCTCAGAGGCTCGCAAACGCATTGAACTTGGGGAACGGGTTCTGGTGACCACCCTGACCAAGCGTATGGCGGAGGATCTGTCTGAGTACCTGGATGAACATGGCATCAAGGTGCGTTACCTGCATTCAGACATCGACACAGTGGAAAGGATGGAGATCATCCGGGATCTGCGTCTGGGCGAGTTCGATGTACTGGTGGGCATCAACTTGCTGCGAGAAGGGCTGGACATGCCCGAGGTCTCTCTGGTGGCGATTCTGGATGCGGATAAGGAGGGCTTCCTGCGTTCCGATCGCTCCCTGATCCAGACCATTGGTCGTGCCGCTCGAAACATCAATGGTAAGGCGATTCTCTACGCGGACAAGGTGACAGGCTCCATGCGCCGCGCCATGGATGAGACCAACCGCCGCCGCGAAAAGCAGAATGCCTATAACCAGGCTCATGGAATTGTGCCTAAGGGACTCAATAAGAAGATCACCGATGTGATGGATATTGGTGGGCGTCCGGGACAAACTGCCAAACGCAAGGTGGCGGAGTCTAAGGCTCAGTATAAGCCTGTGGATCCCAAATCTGTGGCTAAGGAGATTAAAGCCTTGGAAACTCAGATGTATGACCATGCCCGAAATCTGGAGTTTGAGCAGGCGGCGGCTCTACGCGACCAAATCGAGTCGCTTCGGGAGCGGTTGGCGTCCGGATAGCCCATACTTAAGTCATACCCAGGCCGCAGGAGCGCGGCCTTCGGCATGACACCGGCTGGGGCCAAATGCCGCAATAATTGCGGCAGATAGTCAGGGAGGAAACCGCTCTGCCGGCAGGAGAGGGGCAGACCATGCGTAAACTTCTGGGAACCACCCTGTTCGCCGCTGCGGCGATAGCGGCACTGATCTTCGGGGCTCCCGATGTTGATCAGGCCAGCGTTCGAACCGTCGACAGTCATCGCGCCGAGCTGATGCCGTTTGGACACCAGGCGTCAGTATTCGACTCCGGCCAGATGAGCTGGAACTATGATCAACCCGAAGAGCCGGACATCAACCAACTTCTGCGAGATTACCCCACTGCAGCGGGCCAGATCCGCGAAGCGGTTCGTGACAACCTGGCCTATGAAGCGGCCGCAGAAGGGGATTACGAGCAGGCTTATCGTCAGATGGCCTTGGCCTTTAAGGAAGGTAATGGTAAAGGCAGCTACGCAGTTACCTGGTAGCCGCAACCTGTCTTCGATGGGCCCACTGACTGATGCCCATGTAGAGTAGTGCGGAGATCACTCCGTAGAGATGGGCCTCCACCGCCACCCTGGCCTGGATCAGGGTGGCAAGGTCGCCGCTGGCACCCACAACGTTCTCCCAGATCACCTTAGCCAGTACCCCGATGAGAAGCAGAGGCCCCAGTCGGCTGCCACTGCGCCAGTCCTGTATGGCAAAGTAGGCAAACCAGGCGTGCAGTATGGCGGATAGGCCGACATAGGTTTGTGTTCCGTCCACCCACCAGTAAACCCCAAGCCCAATGCCGATGGCGCTGAACAGGGTCAGCATAGCCAGAGAACGTGCCCGGAAGTGGGGTTGGAACAACCCCAGCATGACCGCCATACCACCAAGGTTCATCAACAGATGGTATCCGTTGCTGTGAAGCAGGTGACCGGTGATCAGCCGCCACCATTGCCCCTGCTCCAGACCGCTACGTGACCAGATCAGCGATTCGGACAGTGCCGGGCTCAGGTAGAGGCCGATGGCCGCAAGGGCAAGGGCAAGGGGCATGCCCCATTGGTTTGGGGAGGGGAAACCCCAGCGATCTCTATACAAGCTGGGCCTTCTTTTGGGTATCAGCCAAAATGGATTGCTTGTCAGCCAGGTACTCTTCCAATCCACGGCTGCGCAGGTGGCAGGCAGGACAATCACCACAGCCACTGCCTTTGATGCCGTTGTAACAGGTCAGGGTTTCATCCCGTACCAGTTCCAGGGCGCCATAGTGGTCGGCCATGGCCCAGGTTTCCGCCTTATTCAGCCACATCAGCGGGGTGACCAGTTGCAGAGGACGGTCCATACCCTGCACCAGAGCCGATTCCATCGCTTTGATAAAGTCGTTGCGGCAATCTGGATACCCGGAGAAGTCGGTCTCGCAGACGCCGGTGATCACTGCCTCTGCGCCAATCTGATAGGCATAGATGCCGGCCAGGGTGAGGAACAGAATATTGCGGCCGGGAACAAAGGTGTTGGGCAGTCCATTGTCCGCCAGGCCGTGATCCACCGGGATATCGTCACGAGTCAATGCGGAGATGGCCAGTTCGTTGAGCACTCCCACGTTCAGGACTTTATGAGCCGCAACGCCCAGTTTGTTGCTGAGTTGCTGAGCAATCTCAATCTCAAGCCGGTGGCGCTGACCATAATCGAAGGTGATGGCGTGCACTTCATCATACTGTTTTAGTGCTTGTACCAGGCAGGTGGTGGAATCCTGGCCACCACTGAATACCACTACGGCTTTGCGTACTACTGCGGTCACTTAAGTTCTCCTGTTTGGGCAAAGGCCTCCAGCTTGGCCAGGTAAGGCTGAATGTCACCGATGTTGGTGGCGATCCAGTCACTATCATAATAGCTGTCGAGATAACGCTCCCCGCTGTCACAGATTAAGGTAACAATGGAGCCGGACTCGCCACGTTTGGCCATCTCCGAGGCCAGTTGCAGCGCGCCGTACAGGTTAGTGCCGGTACTGGCTCCAGTTTTACGGCCCAGTACCTGCTCCAGCCAGTGAACCGTGGCGACGGAGGCTGCATCGGGAATCTGGCGCATTAAGTCAACAACGCCCGGAATAAACGAAGGCTCAACCCGAGGACGGCCGATCCCCTCGATTCGAGAGCTGCTGTCGATGCTGATGGAGGCATCGTCCTGATGGTAATAATCGAAAAAGACAGAGTTGTCCGGGTCCACCACACACAGCTCGGTATCCAGTTTCTGGTAACGGATATAGCGTCCTATGGTGGCTGAGGTGCCGCCGGTGCCCGGGCTCATCACCACATAACGGGGAATGGCGAAGCGTTCGCGCTCCATCTGATTAAAGATGGAGTTGGCAATGTTGTTGTTGCCTCGCCAGTCGGTGGCGCGCTCCGCATAGGTAAACTGGTCCATATAGTGGCCGTTCAACTCATGGGCAAGGCGCTCAGACTCCACGTAGATCTGGCTGGGCTCAACCAGGTGGCACTGGCCGCCATAGAACTCAATCTGGCGAATCTTCTTTTGAGCGGTGGAGTGGGGCATGACCGCAATAAAGGGCAGCCCCAGCAGGCGGGCAAAGTAGGCCTCGGAGACGGCGGTGGAACCGGAAGAGGACTCGATAATGGGTGTGCCTTTGGTGATCCAGCCGTTACTCAGACCATAGAGAAACAGCGAGCGGGCCAGACGGTGCTTCAGGCTGCCGGTGGGGTGGGTGCTCTCATCTTTCAGGTAGAGATCGACCTCCGGCAGGCAGGGGAGCTCCAGTTTGATGAGGTGAGTATCAGCGCTGCGCTGAAAATCCGCTTCAATCTGGGCGATGGCCCAGTTTACCCAACGACGTGACATCTTTATGATCCCATTATTCAAATCAAGCGAGCATGGTACCCAATGCAGTCCGAAGTGTTAAGAGAGTTGGCCACCAGAAGGATGCCTTTTGGCAAGTATCAGGGGGTGGTGATGGCGGATCTACCCATCGCCTACCTGGTGTGGATGCAAAATAAAGGCTGGCCTCCGGGGGACTTGGGCGAGAAGCTGGCGTTGCTGCTGGAGATCAAACACAACGGCCTGGGGTATCTCCTCACGCCGCTGAAGGAGCAGGACCACAGCGGCTACTGAAGAAGGGGCCTCTATTTCCTGATGGTTTTGTGAACCGTTCCCTTTTTGAATTTGTTTGGTATCTGTATGTTATGCAAAGCCAAATTGGCTATCTGTCGGAGAAAAGGGCTGGGGAACGGGTCCATCTCTTAATCAGCACATATCACTCAACCACCCTTATAAGATATGAACACGGAAGCACTTATTCACATGGACAAGAAAGGCCTTATTCGGCGTCTGTTTGCCGGGGACGTCTCCCTGCCTGTTACTTTTTGGCTCTTTGGGGGCCTTGTTGCCGCAGTAGGCGGCAGGCTGTTTGCTTGGACGGTCGAGGAGAATACCCTTGCCATCGTGACCAGCGAATACGGGCTTACTATGGTGACGGGACTGAGTTGGCTGTTTCGGGGTTATCTGGTCTTCATCCTGATCGCCATCTGGCGAAGTGCTGGTAACTACACAGGGAGTACTTCTTGGACGGTGTTGGCCAGAATTGTGGTGCTGATGAATGCGGTTTCACTGGCTGATGTTCTCTTAAGCGACAGAATCTCAGAGGCTCAACTCGAAGAACAGGTAGTTGCACTGAAAGAAAAGCTGCCGGCCATGGTCGATGACGATACCCAGCTTGATGATGTCATCTTGACGAGCGGCACAGTGGATTACGTCTATTCCTTGGTTGACTACACATCAGATGATGTTGATTCCAAACAGTTTCATGATGCTATCACGCCCCTTCTGATTGAAGGCACCTGCCAGAGTGCACAGTCGATGACCATTCTCAACACGGGAAGGGCTCTGACCTATTGGTACTATGGCACTGACGATGGACTCATTGCGGAGGTGTCTGTTGTGGCAAAGGATTGTCGAGACTTCAAAGCATGATCCTGACGGTTTCCTGTGGGGCCTGTTCAACAAACGCAGGGTGTGCATTTACCCGCCATCCCTGGCCACCTGGATGGCGTCATTCACCCAACGTCGGTGGCCCTTTAGACCGGTAATCAGCCGTTTGGGAATGGCGCTCAGCCCCAGGTGAGCGCCGCACAGAGCGCCGGTCATTGCGGCTCTGGCCATATTGTTACCACCACTGTTGATGGCCACCATGACCGGTGTCTCGAACGAATCCGGATAGCGGGCCGCCAGGAAAAAGGCGGCGGGCATTAACATGGTGAGGGAACAGGCCATGCCGTAGATCTGTGCCACAGCCTCTGGCGGCTCAACCTGGATGTGAGGGCTTTGCGCCGCCTGAATCCACCAGCCCATGCCGAGAAACACATCGGGAAACGGTAGCTCTCGGTTCGCCCGGGCCGGGGCATGCCCTTCACCTCGTTCTTCTACCAACACCGCATGAGTGAAGGGCAACAATCCTTGCTGAATCAAACCGCGCATCCGGGTGCCCAGTGCACCGTCCAGAGGTGTACCAGCGACCAGGGCGCCAATGACGATGCCAAAGGCGGTGGAAGCGGTCACTATGGCAGGGTCCCCATGAGTCAGGCGGGCGCAGGCGGCGCTGTGAAGTCCTGCCTGCATCAGGTCGCCTTGATAGCGGGCGCCTATCAGCACCGCCCGTTGGGCTGCTTCCGACGTGTCCGCCAGGGAGGGAAAGTCCTCGTCATGCCAATGCTTGCCCTCGACCTTGAGGGCATACCAGATATCCCGTACCGGCTGTTCGGTGAAACGGCCTCCTTCTGGCTCGCCGTCGAGGGTGTCCAGCAGTGGCTCCAGCCGGCGGATATAGTCCTCCTCCTGATAGCGACCTCTGGCCACAAGGCTTTCCAGCAACAGTTGTTGAAACTGTCCTGTCTGAGATACATCTCCTAGCGCGACACCCTCGTGATAGCGCCCAGCTTGAACCGCCACATAACCATTGATGGTGCCGTGGGCCTGCTTGAGCTCCTCCAAATCGTAATACCAGTGCGGTCCAACGCCCAGGGCATCGCCAATCAGCGAGCCTAAAATGGCGCCTGCGGCCCGGTCCTGGGTGGGGGAGAGCTCGGCGGCAAAGTCGTGGTCAGACATTGAGAGACTCCGTCATTTAACCTTGTCTCTCAGTGTAGTTGGCTCAACGTTGAATGCGTTTTTGAATCAAAGTGCGGGGAGAAAAACCAGTGACCAGAGCAGTGCCACAGATCACCAGGGCCGAGCCCCCCAGGGTGTGCAGGCCGAGGACCTCATCCAGAAGCCAGTGCCCCCAAAGCACCCCAAACACCGGCACCAGAAAGGTCACGGTCAGGGCTGGTGCCGCGCCCACCTCTTTCACCAACCGGAAGTACATCAGATAGGCGATGCCGGTGCAAAGTACGCCAAGAGTGATCGCAGCACCCCACATGGAGGATTGAGGCATGGAGGGTGGGGGCAGCATCAGGGCCAGAGGCAACACCAGTAACGAGGCTCCCCACAGACTGCCGTGGGCGTTGTCGAAAGGCTTGATTTGGGTTCGGCTTCTGGCATACATGCTGGCAACCGCATAGCTGAGAGAGGCGCTCAGGCTGGCCGCGATCGCCAGTGGAGCACCAGGGGTCAGGGTGATGGCGTCAAACCCCACCAGAATGGCGACGCCTGCCGTGCCCAGAACCAGCCCTAGCCCCGTAGTTCGGGTCAGGGGTGCTCTTCCCCATACAGCGGCAAGCAGGGCACCCCAGATGGGGGTGGTGGCATTGAGGATGGACATCAATGACGCAGACAGGGTTTGCGCAGAGAATGCCAGCAACAGAAAGGGCAGGGCGGAGTTGATGCCTCCCAACAGTAGGTAATGGCGCCAGCGGCTGCGCCATTGAAGGTTTCGACCCATCGCCAGTGCCATGATGCCCAGAAACAGGGCGGCCAGTACCAGGCGAGACTCGATGAGAGACACCGGACCAAATTGCGGTACTCCGATGCGAAGCAGCAGGAAAGAGCCTCCCCAAATGGCAGATAGAGCAATGAGAATCAGCAGATTGGTTCCGGTCATTGTCGGGCTTGATAATGGGCAATCGCGTCAGTGTGACCAACAACTGCGGTAAATGCTACTCCTGATAGATCATGGTCTTGCTCATGCCGCCATCAATCACCCAGTTCTGTCCGGTGACAAATCCCGCTCGGTCGCTGAGCAAAAACAACACTGCCTCGGCAATGTCTTCCGGTTGGCCGACCCGGCCAGCCCAGTGCTGCTGATGGTCTGTTTCCGTTAGGTCTTGCCTGTCACTGATCCAGCCCGGGCTGATGCAGTTTACTCGCACTCGGGGGCCCAGGCTGGCGGCAAGGGCGTGAGACAGGGCCACCAAGCCTCCTTTGGAAGCGGCATAGCCTTCGCTGTTGGGCTCAGACTGAAGGGCCCGGGTCGAGGCGACATTGACGATGGCGCCACCTGACTCCATCAGCGGGCTCACGCCCTGGGCCAGCAACATGGGTGCAGTAAGATTGACTGCCAGGACACGGTTCCACTGCTCCAGTGTGAGTTTGGCCAGGCCTGGGTGATAAGGGTCGGCAATGGCGGCGTTATTGACCAGCCCTGAGATGGGGCCGGACAGAGACTGACACCAGCGAATTATCGCCTCACTGTCGGCAAGGTCCAGTTGCACCTGAGTGACAGCAAGGCCTTCAAACAGGGTGTTATTGGCTGGCAGATGATCCAGGGCGATGACCGGCCCTTGATGAGCCAACTTTCGCACCAGGCATCGGCCTAGCAGTCCCTGGCTGCCGGTGACCACAGTCGGGTGATTCATGTCGCAATCTCTAGGTTAAAACTTCATGAGATTGTAATGGCCGTTGGAGGTGCTGGCGAGCACCCATAGCTGCAACTGGCCATGAATCTTGCAATTTCCCGTTTCTCTTCGTGGAGTTTGTCCTGAGGACAGAGCTTGGCGGCAAGTCTATGGAGAATAGGGAACTGTTGGGCGTTAGGGGGAACAGCAGATGCTGAACGAAAAAAGCGCCGCCCGGGCGGGCAGCGCTTTTAGAGTGATGGTGGAGGGGGAAGGATTCGAACCTTCGAAGGCGGAGCCGTCAGATTTACAGTCTGATCCCTTTGGCCACTCGGGAACCCCTCCACGGAATTCTCTAGACAGATTGTTTAACGTGCTTCTATCTAACACAGCGCTCGTGAGGCCAGAGAATCAGACATGTCTGTTCGCCGTTACCTTTAGGGCCAATCGGGAACCCCTCCACAAGTGCGGCGCTATAGTAGCAAAGCTTTCGCATGTGTAAAGCCTTTAGCCCAACTTTTTCCTAAAGTTTTATGTCGTTAGGCCGATAAAGAGACTGAACTCATGATTTTTGGATGTTTTCTATGCAGGCTGAGGCCATATTGGTCAATGAGTGGCAGCTCGGGGATTCCCTGAGTCAGGCCATTCAAACAGAGAGACGTAGCGACTTTGGCTTAATGTTAGCCATGTTGTCGCAAGACGTCCGTCTGCATGCGGAATTTCAACTACCAAAACCCACCGAAGAGCAGGAACAGGATCTGCGACAGCGCTTTGCCCTGCCAGAGCCTGAGCAAGCCAAGGCTCAGTACAAAGATGCACAGCGCAGCTGTCGCATTGCCAGTGCCTTCCATCAATCCGGCTTGTCTCAAAGTCGCCTGCAGCATTGTCTGGATCCTGATGCCCTGGTGTATGAGGGAAGCCACAGCGCTGCCATGCAACAGGCCCTGGATAATTGCTCTCCCAGCGTGAAGCGTGAGGATGCTCAGGTTCAGGCCGCTAGGCAGCCTGGTCAGTGGCGTCTGGAGCAGTTGCTGGCGGCTCAGCGTCTGCAGGCGGGAGCATTGGTATAACCAATTGACCCAATCGGTAAATTGGTTATACCAATGTGATCTCCGTCAAATCAGAGGCCCGCTCTTGAAGGCTATACTCTAGCTTGAATCCCCATCAGTTTTCAGAGGTAACAGATGAGC
Organism: Ferrimonas sp.; assembly: GCF_048263965.1. Lineage (NCBI taxonomy): Bacteria > Pseudomonadati > Pseudomonadota > Gammaproteobacteria > Alteromonadales > Ferrimonadaceae > Ferrimonas > Ferrimonas sp. Next base: position 12,403 of record NZ_JBLXDO010000007.1, read on the forward strand.
ATTACGAATAAGGGCGCTGGTTGCGATACCTGCGGTTGCTATATGGATATTGGCGCCATCATTGCGGAAGAGGACAACATTTTGACTCTGCCGGTTCAGGGTTCCGATGAGCAGTCTGCAATGGGCTTTTTCGACGATTATGTTCAAAAGGCCAAAGCTCGCTTCGCTGAGGTTGATACCGACACTCAGTGGGATGCTGAGAACAATGTACTGACTGGAAAGCTGATCTTCAGCTGCGCGGCAGAGCGCATCATCTTCGAGATGACTCTGGCTGGTTAACAAGACTTAGAATTGAAAAAGGAGTGCCGAGGCACTCCTTTTTTTTTTGCAGAAACTCCGCTTAAAGACAGCACTTCTTGGCTTTCTTTTCGCTTCCGCAGGGGCAAGGATCATTCCGCCCCAGTTTGATGGCTGGCTGGATGTCACCACTGTGGTAATACCAGTTGGAGTCCAGGCGACGAAACCGGGAGCGTTCCCAGAGTGCCAGGATCTCTTTACCTTGTCGGTACCAGGCGCGGAACTCCACTTCACCCTCATCCTGCTGAAACGGTGGGGCATCCAAAATCTGCAGGCCAATAAAGTCGCTTTCTTCGCAGCTCTGTTTGAGCGCCTGTTCGGTCAACCCCTGACGGGTGTCCGGATCATGGGTGCTCAATAGATAACTGGCTTTGGCCGTGACAAAGGCGGAGTAGCGGGAGCGCATCAATTGCTCTGGGGTGGTGGCGAACGCCTCACCGAGATGAAAGGGCTGGCAGCAACTCTCAAAGGGAAGGGCGCTGCCACAATGGCAAAGGTTCATCGGCTGCGCTTTTCCTGGTCCTGGGTGGTGGCAGGTCGGTACTCTTCGTAAAACAGGCCTTCTTTGCGTTTGGCGTCCAGGAATCGGTTCACCTTGGTGCGATTGGCTGAATCACTGATGATACGCCATTGGTTGGCCTTGTCCTTCTGGAAGCTCATGATGAACTTGCCGACAAACTCGCTGGCAGGCTGTTCGGTGCTGCGATCCGGGGTGTACACCACCAGATAATAACCCGCGTCGGTCACAGTGCCGTCAGAGACCCGTCGATTGACCACTCGGTAGTGGACTTTGAGTTCGGCGCCCCGCTTTTTGATCTTCTTGAACCAGTGGCCAAAACCTTTGGCGATCTGGTCCCGGCCGGAGAGCAGCCCCTCCTCTTTGGACGCACTGATCAGGCAGGCACCGTCGCTGTAGAACTGCACCAGGCGATCGGTGTCCAACTCGTTATAGGCCTGACTGATGCTGCCGTAGACCTGATTAATCTCTTTATTGATGTCGGCCGCGACGACGGGTAAAGCCGCCATTAGGGTCAACACCAGGGCTAGAATGCGCACGTATCGTGCTCCACCTTTAATACACACCTTTACTATCGCCGTAGGGGGCAAAATCTGTAAAGGTTGAAACCATTACAAAGTTTGACACGAGAGCCCGGACTCCCGTGGGCAAATGGTGAGCGGTCAGACCGTCAGTCACTCAACGCCAATTTTGGATTGGGTATACTAGCAGAGTTATCACCTAAGCGGAGGCTAATATGCAATCAAACGAGATGGATGAGTTTCTGGATGCAATGGCCGACGTCAAACCCATAGGGAAACAGGACAAGCACAGCCCTTTGCAGCCAAAGCAGGGACCCACAGAAGCCCAATTGGCACGAAGGTTTGCGGCGCAAACCGATGGCAGCGGCAACAGTGACGGCGTCAGTGACGAGGGGGTGGCGCCCGTTGAACCGGAGGACCCCATTGGCTTTGCTCGGGACGGGGTTCAGCATGGCGTATACAAGAATCTGAGGCTGGGTAAATACCAGGTGGATGCCAGGCTGGATCTGCATGGCCTGAGTGTCGCTCAGGCCAAACAGACTTTGTTACAGTTCATCAAGGATTGCCAGAGGGTTGAGGTCAGAACGGCTCTGGTGCTGCACGGTAAAGGCATGCATACCCGTCCTTTTAAAGGGCTGCTCAAGAGCTATGTTGCACATTGGTTGCCGCAGATGCCGGAAGTTCTGGCGTTCCACTCGGCACTGAGGCAGCACGGGGGCAACGGCGCCATCTACTTGCTGCTCAAGAAAGGCGAGCGTCAGAAGACGGAAAACCGTGAACGGCATCAGAAACGCTGAATTGGGTTTAACTCCGGCCATGCTATAGTGGCTATCACCGACAGTCAGCAAGCCGCTGAACAGAAAAGAATACCTATGATTTGCGCGATTTATAAAAGTACCAAAAAGCTCGACACCTACCTCTTTATCAACAAACGGGATGATTTTTCTCAGGTTCCTAAAGCGCTGATGGAGATGTTCGGCAGGCCGGAATTTGTCATGATTTTGCCTCTGTCCAAACTTGGAAAGTTGGCTCAGGCGGACATCGACAAGGTGCGAGAAGGTCTGAGTGACAAAGGCTTTTATTTGCAACTGCCTCCACCCCAGGAGGATCTGCTCAAGTCCCACAAAGAGTGGCTCAAGTCACAACAGGAAGAGTGAACCCAAGGTTAGGGAGCGAAGATGAAACTCAAATGGCTAGCGACACTGGGTCTGGCGATGGCTTTGCCACTGCAGGCAGCAGACAAGGTGAGCTTCGAAGAGTATGTGGTGCAGTTGAAAAAGGAAGCCGCAGAGCGCGACTTCAGTCAGGGGACCATAGATTCTGCGTTTGCCGGCATCAAGCTGCATAAGCGGGCTATCAAGGCCGACCGCAATCAACCTGAATTCAAGAAGACTCTGGATACCTACCTGCCTCAGGCCGTGCCAGACTGGAAAGTCGCTAAAGCGCGAAAGCTGATGAAGCAGCACAGTGAACTGTTGCAGAAAGTAGGTAAAGCCTACGGTGTGCAGCCCAGATTCATTGTGGCCCTGTGGGGTATCGAGACCAATTTTGGTAACTACACCGGCAACTTCTCCGTGGTGGGAGCCACCACTTCTCTGGCTTATGAGGGGAGACGAGAAGCGTTTTTCAAAGATCAGTTGTTTGCCGCACTGACCATACTCGAAGAGGGGCACATCAGTGCCGATCAGATGAAAGGCTCCTGGGCTGGCGCCATGGGGCAATGCCAGTTCATGCCTACCTCATTCCTGGCTTATGCCGTAGATTTTGATGGTGATGGCAAAAAGGATATCTGGAACAACAAGGCCGATGTCTTTGCGTCTGCAGCCAACTACTTGAAACAGGTTGGCTGGCGTGACGATCTAACCTGGGCCAGGCAGGTGACCCTCACCCAGCCGGTGAAAAAGGAGCAGACAGGCCTCAACGTGAAGCTGCCTCTCTCTCAGTGGCAGGAGCTGGGTGTCCGCCGTTTCGATGGTTCGGATCTGCCGTCCCGGGAGATTCAGGCCTCTTTGGTTCAACCTGATGATGCCGAAGGGCGCAGCTACCTGGCGTACGCCAATTATGATGCACTAATGCGCTGGAACCGCAGCCATTACTTTGTTGCTGCCGTGGGCCATCTGGCAGACAGAATCAAGTTTTCACAGTAACGTCAGAGGGGGCAGTGGCCCCCTTTCTTTGATCCCCCCCCTTCCATCAGCAACGGTATGCCGTGACTGATTGTGGCCATGGCTAGCCTTAAGCTGAACGCCAAACAAAGCCCGCCCTAGTGAAATTTTCTGCCATGATCGCTATAATGCTGCGCCCAACGGGCCGTGGTAGATGAGTAGTAGAGGTAGAACGGTGAGTGCAGAGCAACCTTTTTGGCATAAGCCACTAACCCAGATGAGTGAGCAGGAGTGGGAAGCACTCTGCGACGGCTGTGGTAAGTGCTGCCTGAACAAGCTGATCGATGATGATACCGAAGAGGTGTACTTCACCAATATCGCCTGCCAGCTGCTGAATGATAAAACCTGCCAGTGCAGCCGCTATGACACCCGCTTCAAGTATGTGCCGGATTGCTACAAGGTGACTCCCGAGAATGTGGGTACCATTGCCTGGCTGCCCACCAGTTGTGCCTATCGCCGTCTTCATGAGGGGCGTGGTTTGCCCAGTTGGCACCCTCTGATCACCGGCAACAAGTCCAAGATGCATCAGCAAGGGATGTCGGTTCGTCGCAAGGTACTCAGTGAGTTGGACGTAGGCCCGGACCCGGATCTTTTTGGCTTCATTGTGGTATGGCCGCTGGACGATGTGGACTGACACTCTCTTGAAGAGAAAGGCGTGCTTAGCACGCCTTTTTTTATGGCCGTTTTCATAGGAATTTGTCCTGTGACTGGCTATTTGGGCAAGATAAGATGGCATTGTCATTATAGGGAAATTAATATTATTCAACTCGGTGATTGAACGGTTTTAATTTTGCGATCAGAAAAATAGATTTAAAATGACCCGATCGATCAATTTTATTGATCAGTCTGATTTATTTACTCTATGAATGTCATAGAAAGTAAATGCGCGAAATTATCTCTTGCGAGGGGAATAAATATATGGCAGGGCGAATGCATTAATTTTGTCATGGTTAATTTATGTCTTAACCAGGTTCAATAAGTCACACTTTTTAAGTGCACTCTCTATTCCGGTTGTGATATTACTATGCCGGCTCGGCGGGTCGAAGGTGATCGCCATCGCATGTGACTGATAAATAAGGGTGTTTAAGTTATGTTGCGTGCTGGCATAAATTTTTTAACATGCCCTCCTCGGTGACGGGCCATGGCCCGGTCAACCTGTCTTGCGCACACTTAATACCGTTTCTAATCGCGCCAAAAAAATTGCCATAAACAAAATAATGACACCGGCTTATTTGATCATAGTCCGGTGCCGGGGTTGCGTTCTTATTGGCTTATTCAAAGAGTGCGAATGAAGTCTTATTTGGGGTTGGAACTTAAATAATCCAGGCGGATGGATCTATGAAAGGAATGAGTTTTAAAGCCAGCTTAATGGCGATGTCTTTGGGTTTGCTGGTTCTCGCTCTGGCGGCCACCAGTGTCATTTCAGCGAGAAATATGAGTCTTGCTGTCAGCGAGGAGGTTAAATTCTCCATGGAGCAGGCGGTGGGTCATGAGAGCCAGGCAATCAGTGAACTGGTGGAGAGAGGCCACCGGGCGGTGGATGGTCTGGCTGAGCTATTTGATGGCCACCAAGGATGGGACGAGAATCAATACCTGTCTGCCCTGAAAGAGGCGGAACTGGTCACCGGACTTCCCGGTATGATGCTGGGGCTGGAAAGTGGCGAAGGTTATGCGTCTCGAGCTTTTAAGGGGTGGCCTCGGGGGGTGTTGCAGCCCAGCCAGGAGGTGACCGGTCGTCATTGGTACCGGGTGGGTCGTTCTGGCACTGATACTCAGGTTACTGATGTCTACTTTGTACCTGGTGACAACACGCCCTATCTATCCATTGTAAAGCCTGCGTCTCAGGGGGTTGTGGCCGCCAGTCTGGCAATGAGCGAGTTGGATAAGGTGTTGAGCCAGGTGGAGCTTGTTCCTGGTACCATTGCCATTCTTGCTGAGCAAAGCGGCAATATCATTGCCACTACCTCCAAGTTTGCCCCGGTACAGACGCCACTGTCTGCGGTGCCCGGTTTGGGCGAGCAGGCAAACAGCGTGTTAACCAGCGACAGCCTATATTCTGAGTATGTGCTCAACGGCATCGACAAGCTGGTGATTGCCAATCGGGTTCCTCTGCCTGGAGGCAACTCCTGGTACTTCCTGATCGCCGTGGAAAAGGATGTGGTCTATGCGTCTGTCTCCGAAGCGAATCAGACGGTGGTGCTGACCGGCGTCATCAGCACCCTGATCTCCGCCCTGGTGCTGGTGGTTATGCTGAACTACCTGTATCGCCCCATAGTAGCGCTGAAGGAGCGGGTTCAGGATCTGGCTGAGGGGGAAGGGGACCTGACCCAGAGGCTGGAGGTTCGCTCCGATGATGATCTGGGGCAGATTGCCTCCGGTATCAATACCGTTGTCGAGTCATTACAGACCATGATGTTGGAAGTCCGTCAGGTCACTGGTGAACTGGCCCATGGCGTCGACGTACTCAAGACCCAAGCGGAAGAGAACGAGGCGATTCTGGCCAGTCACATGTCCGAGACGGATCAGGTGGCGACTGCCATGGAGGAGCTCAATGCCACGGCAGAGACGGTAGCCAGCAGCGCAGCGGAAGCGGCACAGTATACCCGCGAAGCCAACCAGACGGGCGAGCAATCCAAGGTGATTGTGGCTCAGGCTCAGAGTTCAGTGACTGCACTGGTGGGCGAGGTAGAGGCGACCGCAGGTAACATTCAGAGCATGAGTGATGAAACCCACAGCATCAACTCCATCCTCAAGGTGATAGGTGAGATAGCGGACCAGACCAATCTGTTGGCCCTGAACGCCGCCATTGAGGCAGCCAGGGCGGGGGCTCAGGGGCGTGGATTTGCCGTGGTGGCCGAAGAGGTTCGGGCGCTGGCGGGGCGGACCCAGCAGAGCACCGCTGAGATTGAAAAGGCTCTTGAGGTACTGCTGCAGGGCTCAAGCAGAGTGGTGACGGCCATGGCTGGCACCAAGAAAACCTGCGAAGAGACGGCCAGTGGTGCCCAGGAGGTGTCCGGCAGCCTTGAGACCATGAGCAGCTTCGTGTCAGACATCAACGATCTCAGTTCCCAGATTGCTACCGCGGCAGAGGAGCAAAGCAGTGTATCCCAGGAGATCAGCCGCAACATGACCGCCATCCGTGAGATAGTGCTCAAGCTGGCTGAAAGTGGAAACCAGACTCTGGATGAAGCCAACAGCCTGGCTGCGGTCAATACCCAGCTCCTGGGGATCGTGAGCCGCTTTAAGCTGGATTAATCGTCTTGGATTGAAAAAGGGCTGCCCAATGGCAGCCCTTTTTTTTACTCAAATTTCAGGCGACAGTCAGTGATGCTCGAAGCCAGTTTGAGCTAGGGGGAGTGCAAGCACTCTCTTAGCAAGACTTACTGACCCTAGTGACAACTGCCACCGCAGCACTCGCCGCCCTTCTTCTCATTCAGAGTGGTGAGCCAGAACAGCAGACACAGCAGCAGATGCACGGCGAACAGCCCGATGAGCCACTGAGCCATGGAGAAGCCCAGGAAGGACCAGGGGGAGTCGCTGCAGTCTCCTGTAGGCATGAAGACACTGGGAATCCACTCGTGCAGAGGGGCCCAGAGTGGGAAGTTGGGGATGGCGTCGCAGGTAGAGCCGAACAGGGTCGGCGGCGCAGTCTGCTTGGCATGCAGTGTCAGGTTCAGTGACAGGGCCCAGCCAGAACTGCCGGCCCAGCCGAGAAAGCCCAGAGTGCGCAAGGGCTTGTAATCGGGACGGATGGCGGTGATCAGCGCCACCAGCATCAAGGCAAACACCGCCAGCCTGACATAGATGCAGTAGACGCAGGGCTTGAGATCCATGCCGTACTGGAACACCAGGGCGATCAGCTCCAATGCCAGGGCTGACGCAGCCAGCAGCAACCAACTGCGTCGCTCAGAGGTGAATTGTCGGGCTTGGTCCAGCATGGTGACTCCTGAAAAACTTACAAAAAAACGCCCTCAAATTGTGAGGGCGTTTTTATCAGAAGGCAATATGCAGTTCTAAATCGTTATCATTTAGTGGTGGCCGGCACTGATGGCGCCCGCGGCTGCTTCTGCTACTGAGTGGTGGTTGATCCAGTGCATCTCATAGAAGTACTGAGTCAGGTTATCCAGCAAGCCGAACTCGATGGTCGCCAGACCTACAATAGACATCACTATGGTGTAGGGCAGGGCCAGAATCACCATGCGACCGTAGGAGAGGCGGATGAGCGGGGCCAGAGCCGAGGTCAGCAGGAACAGGAAGGCTGCCTGGCCGTTGGGGGTAGCAACGGAGGGCAGGTTGGTACCTGTATTGATGGCTACAGCCAGCATGTCGAACTGGTCGCGGGTGATCTTGCCTTCCAGCAGGGCGGTCTTCACCTCGTTGATGTACACGGTACCCACAAACACGTTGTCGGACACCATGGACAGCAGACCGTTGGCGATAAAGAACATCACCGCCTGAGTCTTACCGGAGTAGGAGAGTACCCAGGTGATCACAGGAGCAAACAGACCCTGCTCGATGATGACGCCTACGATGGCGAAGAATACGGCCAGCAGGGCGGTAAAGGGCAGAGCCTCTTCAAATGCCTTACCCAGGGAGTGCTCATCGATAATGCCGTTGAAGGAGGTGGTCAGGATGATCACAGACAGACCAATCAGACCTACGGCCGCCAGGTGCAGAGCCAGGCCAGCCACCAGCCAGAGGCCTACCAGGCCCTGAATGATCAGCATGGCGCGGTCCTTGTTGGTACGGCGCTTATCTTCATACTCGGCGTAATCAACCAGGATCTTGCGAACAGACTCGGGCAGCTCTTCACCGTAACCCACGATCTTGAACTTCTCTACCAGCACACAGGTCAGCAGGCCGGCGGCCAGTACAGGTATGGTCACCGGGGACATACGCACGAAGAATTCGGCGAAGTTCCAGTTGGACTGGGCAGCGATGATCAGGTTCTGAGGTTCACCCACCATGGTGCATACACCACCGAGGGCGGTACCCACACCGGCGTGCATCATCAGGTTACGCAGGAAGCCACGGAACTGCTCCAGGTCATCCTTGCACAGGTCGTCCTGCTCGTCGTTGTTGTGGTCGTGATCCTGAGTGAAATCTTTACCCGATGCCACCTTGTGGTAGATGGTGTAGAAACCAATGGCTACCGCAATGATTACCGCGATTACGGTCAGTGCATCGAGGAAGGCAGACAGGAAGGCAGAGAAGAAACAGAAGGCTAGGGAAAGCAAGGCTTTGGAACGGACCTTGGTCACCAGCTTGGTAAAGATGAACAGCAGTAGCTGCTTCATAAAGAAGATGCCCGCTACCATAAAGATAAGCAGCAGAATCACTTCCAGGTTGGCTTCCAGCTCATGGAGCACGGTTGCCGGTGAGGTCATGCCTATGGCCACAGCTTCGATGGCCAATAGGCCGCCGGGCTGAAGCGGGTAGCACTTCAGAGCCATGGCCAGGGTAAAGATGAACTCAATCACCAGCAGCCAGCCGGCGATAAAGGGGTCGATCGCGAAGACAATCGGATTGATCACCAAAAAGGCGATGATTGCCAATTTGTACCACTTAGGCGCCTGGCCCAAGAAGTTGTGAAAAAAGGCTTGGCGTAGACTTAGAGCCATAGCTCCCTTCCTTACTATTTTATCGATTTTATTGTGGTGTCGCAGACAGATGGGCGATCATACTCGGATTTGTGGTTAACGTTAACTGACACCGAATATCAAAAATCCTTATCATTATTTGATAATGCTAAGGTTCGACCACTTTTTTACAGTTAATCTGGCTGCGAATCCACCGAATAGCATGTTAAAGTTGTGAACGAACTCAATTTAGTTAAATATTTGGGGAATGGATCGCATTTTTGCATTTGTTCTTTATTTGCTAAGATAATTCAATTACACCTTGTTCAAGAGTCGTAAGGCCCCCGTGACTATGATAATAAAAGCGCAGAGTCCAGCAGGATTTGCCGAAGAGTACATCGTAAAATCCATATGGAACAATAAGTTCGCACCTGGAACCATACTGCCAGCGGAGCGCGAACTGTCCGAGCTGATCGGGGTAACCCGAACCACTTTGAGGGAAGTTTTGCAGCGTCTGGCCAGAGATGGCTGGCTGACTATTCAGCACGGTAAACCGACCCGGGTGAACAATTTCTGGGAAACCTCCGGGCTCAATATCCTGGAAACCATTGCCCGCCTGGATCAGGACGGGGTGCCGGAGCTGATGGATCAACTGCTCTCTGCCCGCACCAACATCAGCGCCATCTATATCCGCTCCGCGGTGCGCTACAACCCGGTGCGTGCTCAGGAAGTGCTGTCTCAGTGGAGTGACATCCACGATGATCCCGGCGCATTTTCCGATTACGACTATAACCTGAACCACTCTCTGGCTATGGCTTCGGACAACCCCATCTATGCTCTGATCCTGAACGGATTCAAGGGCTTGTACAGCCGGGTTGGCCGTTACTACTTCAGCCAGGAAGCGGCACGGGATCTGGCCCGTAACTACTACAAGGATCTGCTGAAGTGTGCCGAGCAGGGGGATGCTGACGAGGTACCCCACATCGTTCGTCGCTATGGTATTGAATCCGGTAAGCTGTGGATGAGGATTCGCTCCGATATGCCTAAGGATATCGCCGAATAAGGCCTCCGCTCACCACATTGAAAAGCCCGCTGCAGCGGGCTTTTTTGTGTGTTGTCGAACAGGTCAGTTGTATGGCCATCGCCAGACAGGCTTCGTAGGGCACGACCGGGCCCCTAGTTACTACTCTTCGGCTTTGGCGAGGCTTCGGGCGATGATCTCCGTGTTGCCGTTCTCCTTCTCCTCCTCCAGGTAGACATCAAACCCCCACAATCGGTGCAGGTGCTTCATCACCTCATCCTTGCTCTCAGCCAGGGGAATGCGGCTATGGGGCTGATAGCGAAGAATCAGCGATCGGTCCCCTCTGACCTTGACGTTCCACACCTGAATATTGGGTTCCAGGTTGGAGAGGTTGTACTGAGCAGACAGGTTCTGCCTCAGCTCCCGGTAACCCTCATCATTGTGGATGGCACCGACCTCAAGATAACTCTTACGATCGTCATCCTGTACGGTAAAGAACTTGAACTGGCGCATTATCTTGGGCGACAGGTACTGGGAGATAAAGCTCTCATCCTTGAAGTTGTTCATGGCGAAGTGCAGGGTATCCAGCCAGTTGGAGCCGGCGATATCCGGGAACCAGCGTTTGTCCTCTTCATCCGGATCCTCGCAGATGCGGCGGATGTCCTGGAACATGGCAAAGCCCAGGGCATAAGGGTTGATACCGCTGTAGTAGGGGCTGTTGTATTCCGGCTGCATCACCACATTGGTGTGGCTGTGAAGAAACTCCATGATGAAGCGATCGGTCACCAGCCCCTCGTCATAGAGGTGGTTCATGATGGTGTAGTGCCAGAAGGTGGCCCAGCCCTCGTTCATCACCTGGGTTTGTTTCTGGGGGTAGAAGTACTGGGAGATTTTGCGGACGATGCGCACCACCTCACGCTGCCAGGGCTCCAGCAGCGGCGCATTCTTTTCGATGAAGTAGAGCAGGTTCTCCTGGGGATCGGCCGGGAAGCGGGGCGCCTGCTTATCCTCCTCCTCAGTCGGGGTGGCAGGCAGGGTGCGCCACAGGTCGTTGACCTGAGACTGCAGGTAGGCTTCCCGCTCCTTAAGCCGCATCTTCTCCTCCCGCAGAGAGATCTCAGCGGGGCGCTTGTACCTGTCCACCCCCAGGTTCATCAGGGCGTGACAGGAATCGAGCAGCTCCTCCACAGCGTCGATGCCGTGGGCCTCTTCGCATTCGGCAATGAAGTTCTTGGCAAACACCAGGTAGTCGATGATGGAGTCAGCATCGGTCCAGGTCTGGAACAGGTAGTTGCCCTTGAAGAAGCTGTTGTGACCATAACAGGCGTGGGCCATGACCAGGGCCTGCATGGTGATGGTGTTCTCCTCCATCAGGTAGGCGATACAGGGGTTGGAGTTGATGACGATCTCGTAAGCCAGGCCCATTTGACCGCGCTTATAATGACGTTCAGTTTCAATGAACTTCTTGCCGAAGGTCCAGTGGGAGTAGCCGATGGGCATGCCGACGCTGGCGTAGGCATCCATCATCTGTTCGGCGGAGATCACCTCTATCTGATTGGGGTAGGTGTCCAGGCGATACAGCTCGGCCACCCGCTCAATCTCTTTGTGATACTGATTCAGAAGGTCAAAGGTCCAGTCTGGTCCGTCTGACAGGGTACGTTTCTCGGTCATCGGTTTCCCCCCAAATGGAATCAGGCCGTCTGTTTTTTAAACAGCTCTTTGAATACCGGGAAGATGTCTTCCACGGAACGGATGTGTTGCATGGCGAAGTGAGAGTGCACCTGGGACAGGCTCTCATACTCGCGCCACAGGGTCTGATGGGCCCGGTTGGTGATCTCTATGTAGGTAAAGTAACGGCAGGTGGGCAGCAGCGACTGGTCCAGTAACTGTCGGCACAGAGGCGAATCGTCTGCCCAGTTATCGCCATCCGAGGCCTGGGCTGCGTAGATGTTCCACTCGTTGGCGGGGTAGCGCTCCTGCTGAATCTCATGCATCAGTTTCAATGCACTGGAGACTATGGTGCCACCGGTTTCCTGGCTGTAGAAGAACTCCTGCTCATCCACCTCCTTGGCTTGGGTGTGGTGACGAATGAAGACCACATCCAGCTCCTTGTAGGTTCGGGTCAGGAACAAGTAGAGCAGGATGTAGAAGCGCTTGGCGATATCCTTGGTGGCCTGGTCCATGGAGCCTGAAACATCCATCAGGCAGAACATCACCGCCTTGGAGGTAGGCACCGCCTGTTTGGCGAAGTTGGTGTACTTGAGATCATAGGTGTCCAGGAAGGGCACTGCCTTGATCCGCGTGCGTAACTCCTCAATCTCCTCCTTGAGCGCCTGGATCTCCTCACTGCTGGAGCCGGGCGTATTGGTCAGCGCCTCCAGTTTGGCTTCCGCTTCATTCAGGGCGCGACGTTTGCCCGCGGTCATGGCGGTGCGCCTGGCCAGGGATTCTCGCAAAGAGCGCACGATGTGAATGTTGGCAGGCTGTCCCTCTGAGGTGATGCCTGCCCTGACGGTTTTGAACTCCACCAGCTTATCCAGTGCGGTCTTCTGCAGGTTGGGCAGTTCCAGATCGTCGAACAGGATATCCAGGTACTCATCCTTGGAGATCTCGAACACGAAGTCGTCACTGCCTTCACCACTGTCAGAAGCCTGCCCCTGGCCTGCGCCACCGCCGCCCCCCTGAGGAGGGCGGTCGATGCGGTCTCCCCGATGGAACTGATCGTTCCCCGGATGGACCGTTTGGCGAACCCCTCCGCGTCCGGTGTGGAACACCGGCTCGGAGATGTTCTTGGTGGGCAGGGTGATCTTTTCGCCACTCTCCACATCGGTGACACTGCGGTTGGTGGCAGCATCGGAGACCGCCTGCTTAATCTGCTTCTTATAGCGACGCAGAAATCGCTGGCGGTTCACCGTGCTTTTGCCCTTGGTGTTGAGGCGCTTGTCGATAAAATGCGTCATAGGCACTCTCCCACCGCATCAGGATGACTTGCGTACCCTCAGGTACCACTCGGACAGCAGGCGAACCTGCTTGCGGGTGTAGCCCTTCTCCATCATGCGATCGACGAAGTCATCATGCTTCTGCTGTTCGTCCGCAGAGGTCTTGGTGTTGAAGGAGATCACCGGCAACAGATCCTCGGTGTTGGAGAACATCTTCTTCTCAATCACCGTGCGCAGTTTCTCGTAGCTGACCCAGTTGGGATTCTTGCCGGCGTTGTTGGCCCGGGCGCGCAGCACAAAGTTGACGATCTCGTTGCGGAAATCCTTGGGGTTGCTGATCCCGGCCGGTTTCTCGATCTTTTCAAGCTCGGCGTTCAGGGCGGCCCGGTCAAACAGCTGGCCGGTTTCCGGATCCCGGTACTCCTGATCCTGAATCCAGAAGTCCGCATAGGTGACGTAGCGGTCGAAGATGTTCTGGCCGTACTCGGAATAGGATTCCAGGTAAGCGGTCTGAATCTCCTTGCCGATAAACTCCACGTACTTGGGAATCAGGTAGCCTTTCAGGTGTTCCAGGTAGCGCTCCGCCATCTCCTGAGGGAACTGTTCGCGCTCGATCTGCTTCTCCAGCACATAAAACAGGTGTACTGGGTTGGCTGCCACTTCGCTGTGGTCAAAGTTGAACACCCGGGACAGGATCTTAAAGGCGAAACGGGTGGAGAGCCCGTTCATCCCCTCATCCACACCGGCGTAGTCCTTGTACTCCTGGTGGGACTTGGCCTTGGGGTCGGTATCTTTCAGGGTTTCACCGTCATACACCCGCATCTTGGAGAAGATGGAGGAGTTTTCCGGGTCCTTCAGGCGGGAGAGGACACTGAACTGGGCCAGAATATCCAGCACGCCAGGGGCGCATTGGGCTTGGCTCAGATCTGAGCTGTCCAGCAATTTTTCATAGATCTTCTTCTCTTCGGAGACGCGCAGGCAGTAGGGCACCTTGACGATGTAGACCCGGTCCAGGAAGGCCTCGTTGTTCTTGTTGTTGCGGAAGGTCTGCCACTCCGACTCGTTGGAGTGAGCCAGGATGATGCCCGCAAAGGGCAGGGCGGACAGACCCTCGGTGCTGTTGTAGTTGCCTTCCTGGGTGGCGGTCAGCAGAGGGTGCAGCACCTTGATGGGTGCCTTGAACATCTCCACAAACTCCATGATCCCCTGGTTGGCCCGGCACAGGGCGCCCGAGTAGGCGTAGGCGTCGGCATCGTTCTGGGCGAAATGCTCCAGCTGACGGATGTCGACCTTACCCACCAGCGAGGAGATGTCCTGGTTGTTCTCGTCGCCAGGCTCGGTCTTGGCGATGGCGATCTGGTCCAGGATGGAGGGGAACACCTTGGCAACCTTGAATTTGCTGATGTCGCCGCCAAACTCGTGCAGCCGTTTTGCGGCCCAGGGCGACATGATGTTGCGCAGGTAGCGCTTGCTGATCTTGTACTCATCCTGCAGCAGTTTGCCGTCCTCTTCGAGGTCAAACAGGCACAGGGGAGAGTCATTCACCGGGCTGCGTTCGCCGTTGGCGCTCAGTACATAGATGGGCACCTTGGACATCAGCTTCTTGAGCTTTTCGGCCAGTGAGGACTTACCGCCACCTACCGGACCCAGCAGATAGAGGATCTGCTTGGATTCTTCCAGACCCTGAGCCGAGTGTTTCAGATAGGCAACGATCTGCTCAATTGCCTCTTCCATGCCGTAAAACTCGGAAAAAGCGGGGTATCTGGCGACAACCCGGTTGGAGAAGATGCGGGACAGCCTGGGATCCTTGGCTGTGTCCACCATCTCAGGTTCACCAATGGCTTCCAGCAGGCGCTCGGCGGCGCTGCTGAAGGCGCTGTGATCGGCTTTACAGAGCTCCAGATAGTCCTGGATACTCATCTCTTCGTCACGGGTACGTTCATAACGTTGCTGATAGTGCTGGAAAATGGTCATCGGTCACCCCCTGAAATCAGTTTTGCCGCGCCGTTGGCAGGGCAGTCATCTCCAACCCTTAGCATTAAGCGTAGACCCAATATTTCTAAATAGGACAGCAAACCATAGATTTTTAAGACGAAATATTTCATGGGTTTAATGGAAAAGGGTCGAAAACCGTCCTCACCTAAGAGTTAGACCCCCGCATTGGAGCAGGGGTTTCAACTGTATACGGCCCAGGTGACAGAATTGCCCAGAAAATTTGTCCGCACTTGCGGGGCTATATGCCGCAAAAGCCGCAGTGATTCCCCTTCGAGACGGGCTAAGTCGAGGTGTGGTGGCTGTCACGTAAATGTCATAAATAACCATTAGTAGGTAACCATCCGCTTTTGCTAAAGTGGCCTCGGTTGGTTACACAGGAAGTAGCGATATGTCAGTGACTCAACATGACCATGTCTCAATCGAGATGATCTCAACCTACGCCAGATGGTGCGGCATCCACAATAAAGAGCAGTGGCGTGAATACCATCAGCAGAACAGCCGCCCAAGCTGGGTGCCTGACGACCCTGAGAGCTTCTTTTCTCAGTTTGGTGAATGGCAGGGTTGGGACAAGCTCACCTCAGAGCATTAATGGGGAAGAGCATTTAGCATCCTAGGGAGCCCTGCGGCTCCCTTGTTGATCTCCAGATACAAAAAAGGGAGCCATTTGGCTCCCTTTATGTGACCAGCTGCTGGTTAGCCAGCGAAGTTCTGGTTGGCAAACTCCCAGTTTACCAGGGCCCAGAAACCGTTCATGTAGTCAGGGCGCACGTTGCGGTAGTCGATGTAGTAGGCGTGTTCCCACAGGTCGACAGTCAGCAGAGGAGTGACCCCCTCTTCGGTCAGCGGAGTGCCGGCGTTGCTGGTGTTGACGATATCCAGGCTGCCGTCCGCCTTCTTAACCAGCCAGGTCCAGCTGGAGCCGAAGTTGTTGATCGCCATGTCGGTGAACTTGGCTTTGAACGCGTCAAAAGAGCCAAAGGCAGCGTTGATGGCATCAGCAATGGCACCGGTCGCTTCGCCGCCACCGTTAGGAGAGAGGCAGTGCCAGTAGAAGGTGTGGTTCCAGATCTGGGCTGCATTGTTGAATACACCGCCGCTGGAGCTCTTGATGATCTCTTCCAGAGACTTACCGGCGAACTCGGTGCCCTCGATCAGGCCGTTGAGCTTAACCACGTAGGTGTTGTGGTGCTTGCCGTGGTGAAAGTCCAGGGTCTCGGCTGAGATGTGGGGCTCCAGTGCATCCTTAGCGTAAGGCAGTGCAGGTAGTTCGAAAGCCATTTGCGTTCTCCATTTAGCTGATTTAGCTGTTGGTTTTGTTCCGTTATGGGAGCATTGTACTCCCTTAACCTGTGACGTGCATCATGTTCCCAATTGAATGTTCTAACTGGCGTTATCGAAAAAATACATTGGGGTTTGGTTGCACTTTTTATAGAATGAGAATCAAGATCACTACCAGATGTGGTACTCATGGAAACTGTAGAGAAGATTAAGTCACAAATCGCGGAAAATCCTATCATCCTGTACATGAAGGGGTCTCCTAAGCTGCCTAGCTGTGGATTTTCCGCTCAGGCGTCCCAGATGCTGGTGAACTGCGGTGAAGCGTTTGCCTATGTGGATATCCTGCAAAACCCTGATATTCGTGCCGAATTGCCCAAGTACGCCAACTGGCCAACCTTCCCTCAGCTGTGGGTTGAAGGCGAGCTGATTGGTGGTTGTGACATCATCCTTGAGATGGCCCGTACCGGTGAGCTGCAAAGCCTGGTTACCGAGACTGCTGCCAAGTACAAGGAGCAGGAGGCGGAGTAAACCTCTAGTCAAAACTGCATTAAAAGGGGCGCCATCTGGCGCCCCTTCTTTTTTGGGGGCGAAGCCGCTTTTCTTAAACGAGCAGGGTGGAGAGACTCTAATCGACAGATGGCTCTTACCTTATAAAAAGTAAGGATTTATAAACTTGCATATTTAATGCAACAAAAGTATGGTCTAGCCATCTCTTATGGTTAATCAGTACATACGATGAAAAACTTGTTCTTTGGCATAAGCAAACGTCAATTACAGAACCAATTGACCGCCCAGCAGCGCGAGCTGGTCGATCTCAGAGAACTGCTGATCAAGGCTGAGGCAGAAAATCAGTCTCTGAAGTCAGAACGTGATGAAGAGTTCAGAAAACGTGTCGAAGCCGAACGTTTCGGTACTCAGCTCAGAAAGGACACTGAATTGAGTACGGCACGCATGGAGCAGATGCGTTCCGCTTTTCAGTGGTTGGATGGCAGCCTTCGAGGAAATGCGGGTGAGATCGAGCAGGCGCTGATTCTGTCCGATGTGGCCAAGGAAGAGATTGAATCTCTGGCCATCAAGTTGGGTGAACTCAGTGAGTTACAAAGGGAGCAGTTGGGGCAGTTCGAAAGCCTTTTTACCGAGTATGCGGCAATTCGAAAGGTGATTGAGTCCATTGGAGACGTAGCCGATAAAACCAACCTCTTGTCACTGAACGCGGCCATCGAGGCCGCGAGGGCCGGGGAGCATGGCAGAGGATTTGCCATTGTCGCCAGTGAAGTACGCAGCCTGTCGGAAAATACTTCAAACTCCGCTCAGCAGGCTCACTCTACGTTAAAAGTGCTGGAGAGCAGTTCAGGCTCTTTGAGTGCACTGAATATCGAACTGTCCTCCAATCTCTCCTCAATCGTTGAGCAGACCCTGAGAACTCTGAGAAAGATGGGGGAGCAGTTGTCTGACATCGGAGAGACACGCACGCGGCTGTCCATTGCAAGTTGGCGATCGAAGCTGGAATTGGCGGTAGTTGATGAAACTCTGTTGCGCCGTAGTATCGATCAGTTTGTTGCCGAGCCGGGCAATGCTCTGCCCTCGGTTGTCGATGCGGACTCTTGTGGTATAGGCCATTGGTATCGGGACCCTCAGGTGCAGGAAGTGCTCGGAAACCATAGGGCATTCTTGGCAATGGATAACCCACACCGGTCTGTGCACTACCACGGAGAGCAGGCTGTCAATCTGGCCAGCGAGGGTCTGCGGGAGCAGGCTCAAAAGCAGGTTACTTTGATGGAACAGAGCTATCGGGAAGTGGAGAGTTGCCTCGCGACTCTGGTGCAGGACCTTTGTTGAGTCTTCATTGAAGCATTAAAAAGGGGCGCCATCTGGCGCCCCTTTTGTGTCTGTTTGAAACTACAAAACCATGGCGGCAAGCCAGCCTGAGGCCAGCAGTGGCAGGTTGTAGTGCAGGAAGGTGGGAACCACCGAATCCCAGATGTGGTCGTGCTGACCGTCGGCATTGAGGCCGGCGGTGGGGCCCAGGGTGGAGTCGGAGGCTGGAGAGCCTGCGTCACCCAGGGCGGCAGCGGTGCCCACCAGGGCGATGATCGCCGGGGTAGAGAAACCAAAACCCATGGCCAGGGGCACATAGATGGCCGCAATGATGGGGATGGTGGAGAAGGAGGAGCCAATACCCATGGTGATAAACAGACCCACCAGCAGCATCAGGAAGGCTGCCAGAGCCTTGTCGGTGCCGATCATCGCCTGGATGGAGTCAACCAGGGCGGGGACTTCACCGGTGGCCTTGATGACGGCAGCAAAGCCCGCAGCGGCGATCATAATGAACCCCACGGTGGCCATCATTCTGACGCCCTGAGTAAAGAGATCCTGGCTGGAGATCCCCTTGTCCATGCCGCCAAGGTTCAGTACCACAAAGCCTGCCAGGGCACCGAAAATCATCGAGTCGGTGTAGAGCTGAATGCCCAGGGTGGCGGCGATGGCCACCATCACTACGGCGATCCGCAGGCCACTCAAGGGCTGATGCTCAACATGCTCACTGCCGTCCAGCTCTTTATCCTGGTAGACCCGTGGCTTGCGATAGCTGACGAACATGGCAGTCAGCAAGCCGAATACCATGCCCAGCGCCGGAATAAACATGGCACCCATCAGCTCATCCGCCTGCATCTCCAGACCATTGCTGACCAGGTTGGCCATCAGGATGTCCTTGAGGAAGATGCCGCCGAAGCCCACAGGCAGAACCATGTAGGTGGTGACCAGGCCAAAGGTGAGGACACAGGCGACCAGGCGCCGGTCCAGGTTCAGTTTGTTGAACACACCCAGCAGAGGCGGGATTAGGATCGGGATAAAGGCGATATGAATAGGCACTGCGTTCTGGGATGCCACGGACATCAGCAGAATGGCCACCAGCAGGGCGTATTTCACACCGGTCACGGCCTGGTTGTCCGGGCGGCCACCCAAGCGACCGATGATCCCCCGGGAGAGGCTGTCGGTAATGCCGGTGTGGCTTAGGGCTACGGCGAAGGCACCCAGCAGGGCATAACCCAGGGCGATGGTAGCTCCGCCCCCCAGGCCCGTATTAAAGGCATCAATGGTCTCTGCCAGGCTCATGTTGCCAAGCAGGCCGGCAACCAGGGCGCTGACGGTGAGCGCAATGATCACGTTGACTCTGGCCAGGCTGAGCACCAGGACCAGGAGTACCGCAATGACGACGGCGTTCATTATTATATGTTACCTATGGTTGATTGCTGTTTTAAGAGGGAAACGAACCATTTTCAGGGTCACAGGGGAAGTGTCCAGATAAATATGCAGTTCGGGTGCAATTGTGTGACGGAAATCGGGCTGTCGGCCGGTGTTAGCCGGCCCGTTTGAAGGATTGTTTGTTCTGGTACATCTGGCGGTCCGCTTCGGCGATAAGCTGTTCGGCACTCGTTGCCTCGGCAGGTTGCCACAGGGCCAGGCCGATGCTGGCTACCACATCCACCTGTTCAACGCTGAGTTGGTGCTGCAGCTCGTTCATCAGCCTGGAGTGAATGGCTTCGGCACAGGTGTCCTGTTGCAGTGGGCACAGCAGAACGAATTCATCACCACCGAGTCGGCCAACCACATCCATATCCCGGCTGATGCTGCGGAGTCTCTCCGCCACCTTAATCAGTACCCTGTCTCCGAAGGCGTGGCCAAAGTTGTCGTTGAAGCGCTTGAAGTTATTGATGTCGATAAAGTAGAGCGCCAATGGGTCCCCGGTGCGGTGAGAGGCCGCCATCAATTGGTCCAGCCGGGCACAGAATTGATGGCGGTTGGCGACGCCGGTGAGAGAGTCGTGGGTGGCCGCATAGTAGAGCTCTTTTTCCACCTCATCTTTCTCGATGGCCACGGCGGCGACCGAGCTCATCAGGGTCATGAACTCCTGTTCGAACTCACTGGGCAGGGCGGGTTTATCCAGGTAGAGGGCGAAGGTGCCCAGCAGGTTGCCCCGGCTGGACACCACAGGCAGTGACCAGCAGGCGCGGATACCCGCCATCTTGGCCAGAGGCAAGAAGGCTTCCCAGTTGGGGTCGTCGTAGATGTCCGGGGTGAACACCTCCTGCTTGAAGAAAGCGGCCTTGCCACAGGAGCCTACGGTGGGGCCGACGGGCACACCATCGATGGCACTGTTGTATTCGCCGGGCAGGCTGGGCGCACTCAGGGTACTGAGGGTCTGGCTCTCCGAGTCGTAGGAGAGCACCGACACCCGCACTTCTGGGGTGATCTCCTCGGTCAGCCGGATCAGGCTCTCCAGAGTCTGCTTGACACCACAACCCAGCGCCAGTTGTCGCAAAGCCTGGTTCAGCCCCTGGTGAGCCATTAAAAGTAGTTGGGCACTCATAGGCAATCTGTGTTGCTCTTTGATAGTTATGAGCGCATTGTATCGAAAAATTGTCAAAAATGTTACAAGCGACGAAAATTTGACGCCGTCGAGGTATTGAATGGACGAGAACTGTTAGGAAGAGGTGTGAGAGCCGCTAGATACGGCTCTGATTTTATTACTCTTCTTCATCCTGCTTCAGGGGCTCACCACTTTTTACGTTCTCTTCCGGAACCTGCCAGCCCCCCAGAGATTTCCACTTGTTGACGATGTGGCAGAACAGCTCGGCGGTGCGTTCGGTGTCGTACAGGGCGGAGTGAGCCTGTTTATTGTCAAACTCAACGCCAGCGGTGCGACATGCCTTGGCCAGAACCGTCTGACCCAGGGCCAGGCCGGAAAGCGTGGCGGTGTCAAAAGTGGCGAAGGGGTGGAAGGGGACCCGCTTGATCTTGGCCCGCTCGATGGCGGCATTGAGAAAGCCATGATCGAAGGCCGCGTTGTGGGCCACGACGATGGAGCGGTGGCACCCAGCGGCCTTCTGGGCCTTGCGAACCGCCTTGAAGATCTCCTGCAGCGCTTCTTTTTCGGAAACGGCCCCACGCAGCGGGTTATGGGGGTCGATGCCGTTGAACTCCAGGGCCGCAGGTTCCAAATTGGCACCCTCGAAAGGCTCTACATGGAAGTGCAGGGTCTGGGCCGGTTTGAGCCAGCCATCGGCGTCCATCTCAAGGGTGACGGCGGCGATCTCCAGCACGGCGTCTGTGGCGGCATTGAAGCCGGCGGTTTCGATGTCGATCACCACGGGAAAATAGCCGCGGAAGCGGTTTACGAGCAGATTTTCTGGTTTAATAGGGGTCATGCCGCCAGCTTTGTTTCTCTTGGGGGGCGCAATTATCGCAAAGCCCCGGGATAATGCAAAAAAATTGGTTGGCGAAGATTTAATCTAAAGCTTTCTGCCGCGACGCCGATACAGGCGGTAACAGACAACCTCAGGGTAGCCTAAATGCGATTGAGATATGGTGCAGTGATTGTGAGTGCGATGCTCTCCTGCTCCGCCGTTGGCGGTGTCAGGAACTATGTGGCATCCATCGATCAGTCACATTGGAACCTGGAGACGGCCAATCCGCTTCAGTGTACCCTGACCCATACCATTCCTCATTATGGTACCGCCGTGTTTGACAGCAGGGCGGGGCGCTCCACCGATCTCAACTTTATTCTTGAGATGCGGCGTAAGCCTGAACGAGCCACCCGGGCCAGCCTGCGTTCTGTGGCGCCCTCCTGGCGTCCCGGGGTACCGGCACGCCCTATTGTGGACGTGACTTATCAGGCTCAGTTCGATGCCGAGGTGCCTAAGCATGCCGCCTGGGTGATGCTCACCGAGCTGGAACAGGGGATGCAGCCCACCTTCTACTATCAGGACTGGTATAACCCGATAAACCAGGTGGCGGTAGGCCTGAGTTCGGCTAATTTCCAGAACAGCTATTTTCAGTTTGTTGCCTGCATCGACAGCCTGCTGCCCTACAGCTTCGAAGATATCGCCTATACGGTGCTGAACTTCAGGGACAAAAACGGTGAGCTGACCTCCGATTCCAGGCGCAAGCTTGAGCGCATTCGTGAGTATCTCTCCTACGACCCGACGCTGGAGCTGGTGCTGATCGATTCCTATACCGACAGTTTTGGCTCTGAGGCGTCCAACCTCAAACTCAGCCATGAGCAGGCGGATAAGTTGAAGCAGTTCTTCGTGGAATCCGGCATCGAAGCCAATCGCATCGTCAGCCAGGGCCACGGTGAAAAACGCCATATCGCCAGTAACACCAGTAACCGGGGCCGGGCTCAGAACCGCCGGGTGGTGATTCGGATGGCGCGCTAGCAACCTGTGCCAACAAGGGGCCTGATGGCCCCTTTTTTGTGGCTTTTTCCCGGTTCCCGGACAAAGAAAAACCCCGGCCTTATGCCGGGGTTTTTGTTCAGGCTGCCAGTGGACTTAGGCGGCCTGTACGGGCTTGGTGGGCTCCACCTCTACCGGATTGGCCTTGAGCTCCTCGGGATCGAAGTCATCCACGTTGATGGTCTCGAGGCGACCGGTTTCGGCGTCGCGCAGCAACTGAGCCTCATCGGCGGTCAGTACACCCAGCTCCAGCCCTTTCTCAGCCACCTCATGCAGCTTCCAGAAGGGCAGTTTGGTGCCGGCGGCTTTGCACACCTTGTCGAACAGAGGCTCGGCGGCCAGGATGTTGCGCAGAGTCTGCTCCTGGCGACCCACAGGGTTGTTCTCGTGGGCTTCCAGCCACTGGCCGGCAATCAGGCGATCGCGGGCGGCGCAAGGGGTTTGCAGGATCTTGGCCACCTGGTGGTCCAGCTTGTCGGAGGTGCGCTTCATCGGCAGACCCAGAGGGAACATCAGGAACTTCAGCAGGCCACCGAAGGCGGGGAAGTTCTCCAGCAGTTCCACCAGGGAGGTCTGCAACTTGTAGAGGCTGTCCTCCACGGCCCACTGCATCAGCGGGATGTCGTCGGTCTGACGGCCATCATCCTGATAACGCTTCAGGGTGGCGGAGGTCAGGTAGAGCTGACTCAGCAGGTCGCCCAGGCGAGCGGAGGTACGCTCCTTACGCTTGAGGCTGCCGCCCAGCATCGCCATGGCCAGATCAGAAAGCAGGGCCAGGTTGGCGCTGAAGCGGTTCATGTGCTGGTAGTAGCGCTTGGTAACGTCCGAATAGGGCGCGCTGCTGAAGCGGGCGCCGGTCAGGCCGAACCAGATGCTGCGCACCAGGTTACTGAAGACGAAGCCCACGTGGCCCCAGACGGCGTTGTCGAAGTTCTCCAGGCTGCGGCCGGCGTCCTTATCGAAGGCGGCTTCCATCTCCTTGAGTACATAGGGATGGCAGCGGATGGCGCCCTGGCCATAGATCACCAGGGAGCGGGTCAGGATGTTGGCACCCTCTACGGTGATGGCGATGGGGGCACCCTGATAGCCACGGCCCAGGTAGTTGTTGGGGCCCAGGCACACACCCTTACCGCCGTGGATATCCATGGCGTCGATAACACATTTCTGCATGCGGTCGGTCAGGTGCATCTTCACGATGGCGGAGATCACCGAGGGTTTCTCACCCAGCCCCAGGGCTGTGGTGGTCATGGCGTTAACCGCTTCCATCAGGTAGGCGTTACCACCGATGCGCGCCATTGGCTCTTCAATACCCTCCATCTTACCGATGGGTGTCTTGAACTGGCGCCGGATGCGGGAGTAGGAGCCTGTGGCTGCCGCAGCGGTCTTGATGCCACCGGCGGAGTTGGAGGGCAGGGTGATGCCGCGGCCGACGGAGAGGCACTCAACCAGCATGCGCCAGCCTTTGCCGGCCATCTTGGGGCCGCCGATGATGAAGTCCAGAGGCACGAACACATCGTTACCCTGAGTCGGACCGTTCTGGAACATGGTGTTCAGTGGGAAGTGACGGCGTCCGATCACCACACCGTCGATGTCGGTGGGAACCAGGGCACAGGTGATGCCAATATCTTCCTGGTCGCCCATCAGGCCATCAGGATCACGCAGTTTGAAGGCCAGACCCAGCACGGTGGCCACAGGTGCCAGGGTGATGTAGCGCTTGTTCCAGGTCAGGCGCATGCCCACTACCTCTTTGCCTTCCCATTCACCCTTGCAGACGATGCCGTAGTCAGGGATGGCACCGGCGTCGGAGCCGGCTTCAGGGCTGGTCAGGGCGAAACAGGGAACCTCCTGACCTACCGCCAGGCGGGGCAGGTAGTGGTCTTTCTGCTCTTCGGTACCATAGTGTTGCAGCAGTTCACCCGGACCCAGAGAGTTGGGTACGCCCACGGTGGACGCCAGGACGGAATCGACGCCGGCCAGTTTCTGCAGAACCTGAGACTGGGCGTAGGGGCTGAACTCCAAGCCGCCGTACTTCTTCTTGATGATCATGGCGAAGAACTTCTTGTCCTTCAGGTACTGCCACACCTCTGGGGTCAGGTCGGCGTCCTGGTGAGACACACGGAAGGCGTTCACCATGCGGGACACCTCTTCTACCGGACCATCCAGGAAAGCTTGCTCCTCGGCGCTCAGGCGGGGCATGGGCAGCTGGTGCATCTTCTTCCAGTCAGGTGCACCGGAGAACAGGTCCGCGTCCCACCAGGTGGTGCCCGCTTCGATGGCGTCCTTTTCGGTTTGGGACATCTCGGGCATCACGGAACGGAACGCCTTCAGGGCGGGCTTGGTCAGCAAGCTCTTACGCAGGGAGGCGACGTTGAATGGGATGGCGATGATGGCGAAGAGGATCCAGGCCAGGGTGCCCACAATGCCAAGGCCGCTGCCAATGGCCAGGGCCGCGGCGGCCACCAGGGTAAACAGGGTCAGTGAGGCGCGCTTGTAGATCAGGCCCCCTAACACCAGAATCGAGGCAATGCTCCAAATTAGGGTAGTCACGTTATTTCTCCTTGTGTCACCTGCCGGGATACGGACTACCGACAGGTTTGCTCTCTGTCACAGTATATGGTCTGGTCTGACCTCTGTCACATAAAAACTAAACACATGTTTGAACTTCTTCAAGATCTAATTGCGATTATTTACTGCAAGGTATAGGGAAAAGCGCAGACTCGGGTGGCGAGCCTTTGAGCAAACGCCGGCCTGGCGGGGTGCGCGAACGTTAAAATCTGGTTATTCTTCGTTGTAATAGAGAATGATACGGGTAAAGCCATGTGTGAATTGCTGGCGATGAGCGCCAATGTACCCACGGACATCGTCTTCAGCTTTACCGGACTGGTGGAGCGGGGCGGTGTCACCGGTCCCCATACCGACGGTTGGGGCATCACCTTCTACGAGGGGATGGGCAACCGCACCTTCCGCGACTGTCAGCCCAGCTGTGAGTCTGAGGTGGCCGCCCTGATCAAGGAGTACCCCATCAAGAGTAAGGCGGTGATCAGCCATATCCGCCAGGCGAACCGGGGCCGGGTGTCGCTGGAGAACACCCACCCCTTTTGCCGGGAGCTATGGGGCCGCTACTGGACCTTTGCCCATAACGGCCAGCTCAGTGGCTACACCGATAAGATGAAGCCCAAACGGTTCCATCCCGTAGGCAATACCGACAGTGAATTGGCCTTCTGCTACCTGATGGACAAGCTGGCGGAGCGTTTCCCGGAAAAGCCCAAGGATATGCGTCAGGCGTTTCGCTTTGTGGCCCAGGAAGCGGCCAAACTGAGGGAGCTTGGGGTATTCAATATGCTGCTCACCGATGGCCGCTATCTGCTGGCCCTGTGCAGCAACAACCTGTGCTGGATCACCCGGCGGGCGCCCTTTGGTGAAGCCAAGCTGATCGACACCGACATGGTGATCGACTTTAAACAGGAAACCACCGAGAAAGACATAGTCACTGTGATCGCCACCCGGCCGCTGACGCACAACGAGCAGTGGTACACCATGGAGGGGGGCGAGTGGCAGCTGTTTAAGGATGGCTTGCCTGTAGCGTCGGGGCGTCCTTGAACTCCAGGGCGGTGAGTTTCAGCTCCGCCTGCACATCCCCATCCTTATACTGAATCAGGCGTGCCATCACCAGATGGTGCGCCTTGGCCAGCCACAGGTAGGTCTGGCGGCTGCTGCCTTCCCCCCGATCCCGCTCCACCTTGATGGTTTCCAGAGTGCCGAAAGGCAGGGTCAGAGTCTCCTCTCCCACCACCTTATAGCGGTACTCCTTCTCTTTGGCCTTATAGATGATGGGGTAGGCCATCTCGGTCTTTCCAGCGGCCACATCCAGTCTCAGCTGTTGCTGATAGCTCAGGGGATCAAACTTGGGCTCGCTCCAGGGCAGGGTGGCTTTCTCATCCCGGTACTGGGCCTGGATGGGGCCTGTATCAGGATTGAAGCGGATCCAGGATTTAAAGTCCGGCCCGGTGCCGGAGCGTTTCATCCGGTACAGGGTTGGGCGCACCAGCTGTGACACCATCCTGAACTCACTGGTTTCGGTGCGGGTATCGGACAGAAACAGCAAGCCCACCTTACTCTGGTAACCCAGGCGATACTGGCCATCGGCCAACTGCTCAAGCTGGTAATAGCCCTCGCCCAACTCGGAGTCACCGCGCCACACCTGGTAGTCCGCCCGGTAGGGCAGTAGGGGGTTGGCCTGAACAGCCAACGCCTGCAACAGCAGGAAGAGGGTGAGTAGGGCTCGCATGGGCACTCCTTATTGGGACGTCAGTGTTAAAAGGGTAGTTGCCAAAGCAGTTCAGCGAGATCCGGTTGCCACTGGTAGCGAGCCATATTAACCCGGCTACCATTGACCTCCACGCCCTCCTCCCGCAGGTGGTACTGCTGCTCCCGGTATCCAGGGGAGTCCTTGGGCAGGGAGATCTTGCCTCCGGCGCCCAGTACCCGGTACCAGGGCAGCGCCATCTCCTTGGGGGCGGTGCGCATCGCCCGGCCCGCCAGCCGTGCCCGACCGGGCAACCCCGCCAGATCCGCCAGTTGACCATAGCTGACCACCTTGCCTTCGGGAATCATCAGGCACACCTGCCAGATCCTCTGCTCTTTGGTCAGGGCCTTGGGTTCACTCATCCATCTTTGTCCTTCCTGTTGGGGGGAGCCAGTCTACTGAATTCTCAAGTGCTTTTCTTTAGGACTTTGCTGAAGTGCTTCTGGTTCCCAGAGATCCCTTGGATCTGAAGCCAAGATGATTGATACTGTATATGCGTACAGTATTTCATTTGGTGCTGAAAATGTTGAAACCCGTTGACTCCCTGCTTAAGCGTGATGACCTGTGGCTGGCCAGCCAGTGGCAGCAGGATAAGTGTGGCATCGCCACAGGTTTTCCCGGCCTGGACCAACGCCTAGCTCGCCAGGGCTGGCCGGACAGAGGCGTGGTGGAGGTGCTGGTGGCTCACCCTGGCAGTGGTGAGGCCCTGCTGCTGCAGAGTCTGGTGACGCCGGCGGAAGATCAGTGGCTGCTGCTGATTTGCCCGCCCTTTGTTCCCTATGCACCGGCCTGGAGCCGGGAACTGGATCTGTCCCGGTTGCTGTGCCTGACCGATCTGGATCGTAAGGAGCAGCTGTGGGCGGCGGAGCAGGCCCTGGCCAGTGGCAGTTGTCAAAGGGTGCTGCTCTGGCTCGATGCCTTGTCGGTGAGTGAGTCGCGGCGGCTGCAACTGGCGGCGGAGAAGGGGGAGAGCGTGGCCCTGGTGTTCCTGCCTCCGGAGCTGGAGCAGGAGAGCCACCCGGTCAGTTTGCGCCTTCGGCTGTCGGTGACCCATGGGGGACACAGCCTGCAGATCCTCAAGCAGCGGGGGGGCTGGCCCCAGTCTTCTCAGCCTGTGGCCCTGGCGCCCTCTGGCTGGGGGCCGCTCCCCGAAAAGGGGAGGGTGACCCTGGTGCAGGGACCCTGGTAATGCTGTGGTTGGGTCTGCACTTTATCGATCTGCAGCTGCACCATCAGGCCAGAACCCTGGAACAGGCTCCCCCCCTGGCCCTGGTTGGAGGCCAGCCCATACAGGTGTTGCAGCTCAATGATCTGGCCCGGGGTGCCGGAGTGGCCCGGGGACAGAGTCTGGCCACGGCCACCTCCCTGTGTCCGGAGCTCAGGCTGTTGGAGCCCCTGGTCGACGATGTGCCTCTTCTGGAGGAGCTGGGGGCCTGGGCTTACGGGTTCAGCGGCCGGGTGGTGCTGGTGCCGCCGGACCGTTTGTTGCTGGAGGCGGGCAGCATGCTGCGGCTCTTTGGCGGCCTGGCCCAGTGGCGCGCGGCCCTGAATCTGAGCCTGGAGGCTCTGGGGCTGCCCTGTCGTCAGGGGCTGGGACACACGCCTCAGGCGGCTGCCTTGCTGGCCCGCAGTGGCGAGGATGCCAACACTCTGGAGGAGGAGGCGCTCAGAGCCTGCTTACTGGCTCTGCCTGTGGCTGCCCTGGAGCTGCCCGATGACAGTGGAGAGCGATTGCTGGGGATGGGCATTCGCCAGACTGAGCAGCTGTACAGGCTGCCGAGGCAGGAGCTGGGGCAGCGGTTCGGCAGTGAACTGCTGCTCTACCTCTCCCGGCTGTGGGGGGAGCTGCCCGACCCCCGTCATGAGTATCAACCGCCCCCCGGATTCCGTCAGAAGCTGGTATTGATGGAGGAGGTGGAGCTGGCCCAGGTGCTGCTGTTCCCCCTGAAACGCATGCTGGCGGCCCTGGGAGAGTTTCTCCGTCATCGTCAGCTCTCCTGCGATGCCTTTACCCTGACTCTGGTGCATCGCCAGGGGCCGGATCAGGCCATAGTGCTGCGTCCAGGCTTTGCGGAGCATCGCAGCGAGCAGCTGTTTAAGCTGGTGCAGCTGAGGTTTGAGCGCCTGACCCTGTATCAACCCGTGGTGGAGCTGATGCTCAGTGCGGAGAGCTTCAGTGAACTGGACCCTGATACCCGGTCCTTGAGTGCCCAGGTACTGCCCGGCGGTGAGCACAGCCCGGCCCGGGAGCTGGTGTCTCAGTTGATTGCCCGCCTGGGGGAGTCCAGGGTCAGGGGAGTTGGCTGTGTGGATGAGATCCGCCCGGAGCGGGCCTGGTGCTGGGGCGAGCCGGGCGCGCTGGGCTGTGCGGGTCCCCAGAAGCCTCGGCCTCCCTGGCTGCTGGAGGAGCCACAGGAGGTTGAGCGACGTCGGTTGCAACTGCGCCAGGGGCCGGAGCGGCTGGAGAGTGGCTGGTGGGACGGCGCCCCCGTTGCCCGGGATTACTATCTGGCCCAGGTCGACGATGGCCGCTGGTGCTGGGCGTTTCGGAACGAGTTGGGGTGGTTTATCCATGGCTGGTTCTGATCTGGGCTACGCCGAGCTGCACAGTTTGAGTAACTACAGCTTCCTGCAGGGGGCTTCCCACCCTGCGGAGCTGGTGGCCCAGGCGGCCAGTTTGAGTTACAGCGCCATCGCCCTCACCGACGAGTGCTCCCTGGCAGGGATCGTCAAAGCATGGGAGGAGGCCCGGGAGCATGGCATCAGGTTGATCACCGGCAGTGAGTTTCGTTTTGAGGAGGCCACCCTGGTGGTGCTGGCTCAGAGTCGTCGGGGCTATGGTCAGCTCTCAGCCCTGATCAGTCGTGCCCGGCGGCGCAGCCCCAAGGGGCAGTATGCCGTCCATTGGAGCGATCTGGAGTCCAACCTGGAGGAGTGTCTGCTGCTGATTAAGCCAGTGGTGACCACAGAGCGACAGGTCCTGGATTCGGTGATCGCCAGGCTGATGCCCCTGTATAAGGGGCGGCTGTGGTTGTTGGTGGAGCGCCACTTCATCCCTGAGGATGCCGCCGCACTGGCCCTGACCGAGGCCCTGGGTCAGCACTGGTCACTGCCTCTGGTGTGTGCCGGTGGCGTACGGATGCACAGAACTGAGCGACAGCCTTTGCTGGATCTGCTCTGCTGCGTGCGCCATGGCTGCACCCTGTCTCAGGCCGGCTGGCGTCTGCAGGGCAACCGGGAGGCCCACCTGAAATCCTTGTCGGCCCTGGCGCGTCGTTATCGGCCCGATTGGCTGGCGCAGACCCAGGTGATCGCCAGCCTGTGTCAGTTTGAGCTGGAGGAGCTGCGTTATCAGTATCCGGCGGAGGTGGTGCCCCAGGGACTCAGTGCCTCTCAGTATCTGCGTCAGCAAACCGAGGAGGGGGCACGCCGGCGTTATCCACATGGAGTGCCGGAGGCGGTCTCGGCTCAGATCCAGCGGGAGCTGCAGCTTATCGATGAGCTGGAGTATCACTACTTCTTTTTGACCATCTACGACATCGTCCGCTTCGCCCGTTCCCGCAAGATCCTCTATCAGGGGCGGGGCTCGGCGGCCAACTCGGTGGTGTGCTACTGCCTGGGGATCACCGAGGTGGACCCCACTCAGGTCAGCCTGCTGTTTGAGCGCTTTATCTCTAAAGAGCGCAATGAGCCGCCGGACATCGATGTGGACTTTGAGCATCAGCGCCGGGAGGAGGTGATCCAGTATATTTACGGCAAGTATGGCCGGGAGCGCGCCGCCCTGGCTGCCACGGTGATCAGCTACCGATTCAAGAGCGCGGTGCGGGATGTGGGCAAGGCCCTGGGGCTGGATGAGAGCTATCAGGAGCGGCTGATCAAACAGGTGGACCGGCGTGACAAGGAGAGTTCCTGGCAGAATCAGACCCAGGCGCTGATGAGTGAGGAGGGCTTGCCCAGTGGTGCCGCCGCCCATCTGGTGCCTCTGGTGGAGGCCCTTATCGGCTTTCCCCGCCACCTGTCCCAGCATGTGGGTGGTTTTATCATCTCCCAGGGGCCCCTGGCGGAGCTGGTGCCGGTGGAGAACGCCGCCATGGCGGACAGGACGGTGATCCAGTGGGACAAGGACGACCTGGAAGCCCTGGGGCTGCTCAAGGTGGATGTGCTGGCCCTGGGGATGCTGACCGCCATCCGCCGCTGTTTCGACTTGATTGGTCAGTGGCGAGGTCAGCACTATGGCATGGACGATGTGCAGCGGGAGCAGCCCGAGGTGTACGACATGCTGTGTCAGGCGGACAGCATCGGCGTGTTTCAGATTGAGTCCAGGGCCCAGAGCAACATGCTGCCCAGGCTGCGCCCCAGGAGCTATTACGATCTGGTGATTCAGATCGCCATTGTTCGTCCGGGGCCCATTCAGGGGGACATGGTGCACCCTTATTTGCGTCGCCGTCACGGCCTGGAGCCGGTGAGTTATCCCAGTGATGCGGTGCGGGAGGTGCTGGAGCGCACCCTGGGGGTGCCCATTTTCCAGGAGCAGGTGATCAAACTGGCCATGGTGGCTGCCGGTTTCTCCGGCGGCGAAGCGGATCGCCTGCGCCGGGCCATGGCCAGCTGGAAGCGTCATGGGGAGCTGGACAAGTTTGAGACCAAGCTGCTCTCTGGCATGGCCGATCGGGGCTACAGCGAAACCTTTGCCCGCCAGGTGTTCAACCAGATCCGTGGCTTCGGAGAGTACGGCTTTCCCGAGTCCCACTCCGCCAGTTTCGCTCTGCTGGCCTATGTGTCCGCCTACCTCAAGTTCCACTACCCGGCAGCCTTCTGCTGCGCCTTGCTCAACAGCCAGCCCATGGGCTTCTACACCCCCTCCCAGTTGGTGCAGGACGTCAGCCGCCACGGAGTCAGTGTGCTGCCGGTGTCGGTCAACCACAGCAGTTGGGATCATACGCTGGAGTCCGTTGCCGGCGAGGCCGGGCTGCGCCTGGGGCTGAGACTGGTGAAGGGGCTCAACGAAGAGGCGGGACGCCGGGTGGTGGATTGCCGTCCCCCAGATGGTTTTCGTGACAGCCAGCAACTGGCATCACTGACCGGGCTGGGGCGCCAGGAGCTGGAGCGGCTGGCGGCGGCGGATGCCCTGAAGAGCCTGGCCGGCCATCGTTACCAGGCGCGCTGGCAACTGGCGGCGGTGGCGGAGCAGTTGCCCCTGTTTGGCGATACCCCGCTGGAGAGTGAAGTGACCCTCTGTCAGCCTGAGGTGGAGGAGGAGATGCTGACCGATTTTTCACAATTGGGGCTGACCCTGGGAGAGCACCCCATGTCGATGTTGCGCCGTCGTGGTTTGATGAAGGGACAGGTGAACGCCGAGCAACTGATGGCCTGCCGTCATGGCCAGTTGGTGACCCTGACAGGGGTGGTGGTCGGGCGCCAGCGACCGGGAACCGCCAGTGGGGTGACCTTCATTACCCTGGAGGATGAAACCGGCAACGCCAATGTGGTGGTGTGGAGTCGTACCGCCCAGGCTCAGCGTCAGCCCTATCTCACGGCAAAACTGATGCAAGTGAGTGGAAAAGTCGAGAAAGGGGAGGGAGTGGTGCATCTGATGGCCGGCCGCTTGCGCGACAGAAGTGAACTCTTTGACAATTTCAGGGTTCAATCTCGAAATTTTCGTTAACAAAATGGGATCATTTTTGATCAGGGCACATTAACTGATAAAAAATTCACCAGAAGGTTTGTAAACGGCGACAACCTGCGTATACTTGAACTCGATAACGGGCGGTAAGGACCGTTCGTAGGATTGATTGAAAAAGAGTTAGATATGTCTGAACAAGTTACTGGAACAGTTAAGTGGTTTAACGACGAAAAAGGATTTGGCTTCATCTCCCGTGAAGATGGCAAGGATGTGTTCGTGCACTTCTCTGCTATCCAGGGCAGTGGACGCCGTACCCTGGTTGAGGGTCAGCAAGTGACCATGACCGTAATTCAAGGCCAAAAAGGTCCTCAAGCTGAGAACGTAAGCGTTATCTAACACTTACCCAAGCAGATTTTCAGGGCCCTTGCCGTCAGGCGAGGGCCTTTTTATTGCCTGAAATTTGTGTGGGCGTCTGCGCCTTTTGGGGGACGCCGCCAATTTGAACCACACTTAGTCTCATGTCGGGCCGCATGGGAGTGCGCGATGAGGTGGTTGTTCTATCTTTTGACCCTGGTGTTGGTCAGCCTGCTTGGGGTGCTGGGCTACTACCAGTATCAGCGCTGGACCCACCCCTACCACGAGATGCAGGTCAACAAGCTTGCCCCCACGGTTGCCGCTCCCCTTATCGACTATCAGCCGCACCTGGCTTTGGTCACCCGTCCTGAAGAAACCTATCCGTTCCCCATTCCCCTGGGAGAGGTGGGCCCGGTGCAGACCCTGTATGCCGGCCAGAGCCAGTACCCCTTCTTCTGTATGACCCAACTGGCCGGGCTGGGCCAACCTGTTGTGGATAACCAAGAGGGGTATGGCGTTCCTGTTTATGAGGAGCGCGGCGGCGTTCAGAGTAGCCGCATCCTGGGTTACAGCCGGGATTGCGGGCTGCCCAGCCAGCTCAATTACTACTTTGTCGACACAAGGGGCAAGGTGCGCCGCTACGACAGCCAGTTTCCCCCTCCGCTTGAGGCGGTGGCCTCTACCGAGATCGATGGCCAGTCGGTCCCCGAGATCTACCGGGTGGAGAGTGGCACCATCAACCGGTACATCTACCACATCGCCATGCTGGCGACCCCGGACCTTACTCGCACCGATGCGCCCTGGTGGAACAGCAAGCTGATCTACCAGTTTCATGGTGGCAGCGGCATTGGCTTCCGTCAGGGGCGGGTCAAGCCCTTCAGGTTGGTGAGCAAGCGCCGGGAGCAGCTGCGCTCCGGCTATGCGGTGATCACCTCCAGCGGCAACAAAACCAGTTATACCTACAACATGATCCGGGCAGAGGACACCGCCCGCCGGGTGAAACGTCAGTTTACCAGCCTTTATGGCGACCCCAGCTACACCATAGGCATCGGTGGCTCAGGAGGCGGCCTGGCTCAGTACCTGATGGCTCAGAACCGTTCACAGGTGTTCGACGGTGCCCTGGCGCTCTATGCCTACCCGGACATGGTTACCCAGACTCTCTACGGCCTGGATTGCGACCTGCTCAACACCTATTACGCCTTTCGGGCCAACAGGAACCATCGATGGCAGGATTTTGATAACCGGGTGTCTCTGGAGGGGATGAACGCCAAGGCCGGATTCGATCATAAGGCGCCCTTTCTGGAGCCGCTGAATCAGTTGCTGCACGGGCGATGGCCCAGCTGGCCCGAGGGATCCAGTGAGTGCATCAACGGCTGGTTCGGCCTGTCGGCGCTGATTCACAACCCGCATCAGGGTTACATCCGGCCCATGTTCTCTGAACCGATTCAGGCGCAGGGTCATTGGAGTTACTGGGAAGATCTGGTTCAGATCTATGGCCGGGATCCTCAGGGCTATGCTCGAAGCGCCTGGGGCAATATGGGGGTGCAGTATGGGCTGCGCTCTCTGGTGAGTGGTGAGATCACCCCGGCGGAGTTCCTCCACCTAAATCGCTACATTGGCAGTTGGCGCACGCCTCATCGGATGGAGGCGGAGTCCATCTGGCTGCCTTTAGGCCATAAGCTGCCTTTGTGGCTCTCCCTCTGGGGCAACCACAACATCACCGAGGGAGCGCCTGCTGCCAGGCGTCAGCCTGACCCCCTGGCTGTCGAGCGGGCCTATCGCAGTGGTCAGGTGTTTGTGGGCAGCAACCCCTTGCCGGTCATCGATCTGCGCCATTACCTTGAGCCGGAACTGGATATGCACCACCTCTCCGCCTCCTTTGAGGCCAGGGCACGGATCCTGGCCTGGGAGGGGCACAGGGAGAACCAGCTTATCTGGGTGTCACACCAGAACTACACCCCTCTCGCCGAGGCCTTTGAGGCGATGGAGGCCTGGCTCGAGGCCAGGGCCCAGGGTGAGCCGAGGCCCAATGGGCTGAAGGATCTCTGTTTCGATGAAACTGGTGAGGTGATCTACCGGGGTGAAGACGCCTGGGATGGTTCCTGGAACGGCAAAGCGGACGGGACCTGCAGCCAGCACTATCCCCACTTCAGTAACTCCCGGGTTCAGGCTGGCGGCCCCTGGGAGGGCAGCGTATTCCAGTGTCGTCTGATCCCTGTGGCTCAGGCCATCGAGCAGGGTCAGTATGGGGAGCGGGACATGTCTGCTTATCTGGAGAAGCTTATGAGGATCTTTCCCTCTGGGGTGTGCGACCTGAGCAGGGTGGATGCCCTCAGGCCGCTGGATCTGACGCCAGAGTTGGGGTTCTAGCCGCGGAGTCAGCTGGGAATCACAAAGACCGCTATGGCCACGCAGTGACACACGGCGCCGCCCAGGACACACAGGTGCCAGATGGCATGGGTGTAGGGGGTGCGCTTGGCCACATAGAAGGCAATCCCACCGCTGTAACAGAGCCCACCTATCCACAGCAGGTTGAAGCCGGCATTGGGCATCGCCTGATGGAGTGGGTAGATCACCAATAGGCACAGCCAGCCCATCACCAGGTAGGTGGTCAGGGCCAGCTTCTTGTAGCGGTGAACGAAGAACGCCTTAAACAGGATTCCCGCCAGAGCCATGGCCCAGATGGTGGCCAGCACCAGATCGGCTCTCCAGTCGTCCAGGCTGATCACCATCATCGGAGTGTAGGTTCCGGCGATCAGCAGGTAGATGGCGCAGTGATCCAGGCGCTTGAACACCTGTTTGGCGCCGGGATGGTGGATGGCGTGGTAAAGGGTTGAGAACAGAAACAGCAGGATCAGGCTGGCGCCGTAGATGCTGATGCTGGCAATTTCCCAGCCACTGAGGACGGGAATCCCCTTGGTCAGCATCAGGGTCAGGCCCACGATGGCGGCGGCGACACCCAGCCCGTGGGTTACGGCATTGGCGATCTCCTCGCCAGTGGAGTAGGGGTGGACTTGGGTGCTCATCAGGCTCTCTCTGTGACACAGGTCAAACCAGAATCTTATCAGCAGGAGATTGAGCTAACAAGTGTTAGCTCAATTTCATAGGTGGCTGATTAACGCCGCCTAAATGTTACTGAATCACGTTGGCCTGTTGCAGCAGGCTGATCAGCTGCGTCTCATCCAGTTCCAGCTCGGGCATGATGCTTTCGATGGTGGTCAGGGCCGCATCGAAGTCGCCCTGCTGGTGAATCAGGTAGGCCGCCAGGCCAGCGGCGGTGCGCTGCCCGCCGTTGCAATGGACGGCAACGGCCCCTTCAAAACGTTCGATGAAGCGAACCATCTGCTCCAGTTGCACTCGGCTGGGGACCTGACCACAGGACACTGGCAGCCAGAGGAAGGGCAGTTGCCAGTCCTGATAGAGTTGATGATTGTCCCGGTCGTCACACAGTGAGATCACCGCTTGAAAACGAGCCTTGGCCAGAGCACCCAGTTCATGGGCTCTGGGCTTGCGGATGCCGGCCAGTTTGCCGGGTTGTACCCATCTCGGGGTCAGATGTACCTCTTGGTTCATGACGCTCTCCCATTCACTTGTGAGATCAGTTTAGGGGGCGTTAGCTGAACAGAAATTAAACGGGGCGAACTGCTTGGATACTAACCGGCAGATCGATTCAGGAGGGGTTCAGACAGTAACAGTTTGCAGCCAATTTTGTCTCATTTGGCTTCTAACTGATTAAAGTTGGTGACAAATTCGATGAGCGAAGATAACCGGCGGCGGTTCGCCGCCGGTCCGGAGTTTAGCCCTTCGCCTTTTGCACCAGATGCAGGCCACCCACCAGCACAAAGCCAGCCAGCAAACCGGTCAGGCCGTTGAGCAGGGTGGGGACAATGGCGGAGACGATCTGGCCGATGGCGGGGATCAGCGCGGTTTCGGCGGCGGCTTCAGAGATCCATTCACTGATGAGGTGCACGCCGTGGGTAAGGATGCCGCCGCCCACCAGGAACATGGCGATGGTGCCCACCAGAGAGAGCGATTTCATCAGCTTGGGGGCCGCAGCCAGCAGCATTCGGCCGATGCTCTGACTGACAGAAGAGGGGCGCTGGCTCAGGTAGAGGCCGGCGTCGTCAATCTTGACGATCACCGCCACCAGACCGTACACACCTATGGTCATCAGCAGGGCAATGGTGGCCAGGGTCGACAACTGGGTGATAAAAGGCGCGGTGGCGACAACGCCCAGGGTGAGCACGATGATCTCCGCCGACAGGATAAAATCGGTGCGGATGGCGCCCTTGATCTTGGTCTGCTCATACTGATGCTGATCTTCGCCGCTGAGATCTTTCGGGGTCTGATGCCCCTCCTTGGAGAGCATCTCCAGCACTTTTTCGGCCCCCTCGAAGCAGAGGAACAGGCCGCCCAGCATCAGCAGGGGAGTGATCAGCCAGGGAATAAAGGCACTGATGGCCAGGGCGGCGGGCACCAGTATCCCTTTGTTCATCAGCGACCCTTTGGCGACCGCCCACACCACCGGAAGTTCACGGTCGGCCTTTACGCCGGATACCTGCTCGGCGTTTACCGCCAGGTCGTCTCCCAGTACGCCGGCGGTCTTTTTGGCGGCGACCTTGCTCATCAGTGCCACATCATCCAGAAGAGCGGCGATATCATCGAGGAGGGTTAAAAGGCTGGCTCCTGCCATGTTGTTGATTTCCTGTTATAAAGCACAAAGTTTCTAAGGCGCCAAGAGTAGTCCTCCGGGCAGGTTTCGGCAATAGTCTAATCGAGTTTAATTACTCGAACTTGACCTGACACACGGCCACATCTGCCCCCTGATCTTCAAGAAAGTGTATCCAGCGTGTCTGGTTGTCCTGCAGTCGGTCTCCCGGTCCCTTCACCTCCAGCCAGCGAGCCTGATTATCCCGGGCCATGAACAGGTCGGGGTGACCGGAGCGATTGCCGCGCAAGTCAAACAGCTGCCTCTGAAAGCAGGCGCTCAGCAGAGGTCTTGGCAGAGTCTCAAGGGCCAGCTGGGCCAGTTCCAGCGGAAACCAGTCCCACTGCACCAGAGGATTCAAAATCCCCTGTTTGTCGCGATAGCGCGCCAGCAGTTGTTCTGGACGCCAGTGGTGCAGCGCCTGGTCAAGCTGAGAGCGGCGCCGCTCGGCAAACTGGGGGCGGTACAGGTCCCTGGGGCCTATCTGGTAGGGGTTGAGAAAGGCGCCGGGCACCGGCTCAAACAGGGCGGGCCAGATGGCCAGCCCCAGCAGGCCGTTGAGCAGACTGTTTTCGCAGTAATAAACCTGCCAGCCTTGGGCCTGATAGTGTCGGGCCACCTGCAGTTCCACCCGTTCTCCACTGTTGGCCAGGGTCAGCGTCTGCTGCCTCGCTTTATGCTGCGGCAGGGGAGACCAGCGCCAGTGCCCCTGGCGGGCCAGCTGTTTGCCGAGCCTGGCGCCAACCGTGGCTTCATGCTCATCCTTTGCGGTTTCCAGCATCTGGGTGACCCGGTCAAGGGCGTGCTGAGGCTGTTCCATTTTGAGGGCGATGCGTGCCTGGCGTTCGCGGCTGGGGGGCAGTTCGCTCTGACCATAGAGAGTCAAAGCCTGGTCAAACTGCTCACGGCGTTCCCACTCCCTGGCGAACAGCAGTGCCAGTTTCTGACGTTTGCGCTCAATCTCCGGCCAGGGCAGGGGCTCTGGCAGTCTGGTGGCCAGTTGCAGCAGGCCGTCAGAGTCGCGCTTGTCCAGGCAGAGGTGACACGCCTTGGCCAGTTCGCCCAGTAAGAGCCAGGCCTCCAGCGCTTCGCGACAGCCGACTTCCAGCCCGTCGGCGGTGATGGGGTAGGATTCGAACCGTTGGAGCCCCAGATCGCTCACCACAAATTGGGCCAGGTCCTGATGAAGGTTGCCAAAGTAAAGCAGCTTGAGCGTTTCCAGGATTGCAGGCTCCTTCAGGGACAGAATCCGCAACTGGTGGCTCGGCACTGGCTCATTCTCAAGGCTGGTCAGCAGCTCGGGCTTGCGCAGCTTGGGGTTGGCCTCTGGCACCATGGCCAGCAGCTCTGCTTTGGTGCATAGGCTGGCCAGCTCAGTCCAAGAGCAGCTCGTGTGCCAACAGGCGAAATTGCTTTCAACCAGGGCATTGGCGCGTTCGGCCAGGTTGGGGATCTCGGCGTAGCTGAGCTTGTCCAGGCGGAACAGGGGTCCCTTGCGGGAGAGGAGTCTCACCAGCAGGCACCGTTCTGCGCGGTTAAGTCGATCGAAGCGGTTCAACCACAATGTTTCTGCCGGGCTGAGCAGGTGGGCGCTTCGCCGGCGCACCTCTTCAATGAGGGTCTGAAAGTTGGTCAGGTAGTAATCGGGCGCCAGATCGGCGCCCGCAGTGTTCACTGGCTTGTCCATGGGAACAGCTTAGCCGTGAACTATCGCTGTTCAAACCCCTTGGTGACAAACACGGGGTTGCCATCCAGATAGGTGGCCAGCACCTGGGTCTGCCAGATCTCGGCGGCCGGCACCTTGAAGTAGTCCCTGTCCACCAGAATGAAGTCGGCGGCCTTGCCGGGTTCCAGCGAACCCAGCTGTTTTTCCTGGAAGGCGGCATAGGCGGCTCCAAGGGTAAAGGCGTGCAGGGCTTCCTCCCGGCTCAGGGCCTGCTCCGAGTACCAGCCTGTTGCCGGTTGCCCCTGATGATCCTGGCGGGCTACGGCGGCGTAAAGCCCCCAGAAGGGGTTGGCCGATTCAATGGGGAAGTCGGAGCCGGCGGCCAGTGGGATCCCTTTGTCCAGCACGGTGCGCCAGGCATAGGCACCGTGGATACGCACCGGGCCCAGGCGATCTTCCGCCATATTCATGTCTGAGGTGGCGTGGGTGGGCTGCATGGAGGCGATGATGCCGGCAGACTTGATGGCATCAAAGTCCTCAGGGGCCACCACCTGCAGGTGTTCGATGCGGTTTCGTTGGGTTGGGCCGCCAAACTGGGCCATCGCCTTCAGCACTTCCCGGTTGCCCCGGTCGCCAATGGCGTGGACATTGGCCTGGAAGCCGCGATCGATGACCGCCTTGATGCGTTTTTTCAGCTCTGGCACCGGGTGAATCAGCAGGCCGCGATGCCCCTTCATGTCGCTGTAGTCATCCAGCAGGGCAGCGCCGCGGCTGCCCAGGGCGCCATCGGCGTAGAGCTTGACGGATCGGGCCACCAGGTGGTCGCCTTCATAGGGGCCAGCAACCCGGCTCAGGGTCTCCACGTCAGAGAGCATGGCATAGATGCGCAGGGGCAGGGTGCCATTGGCGTCCTTGGCCTGGTACAGGGCCAGGGTGTCATAGCCCACGCCAGCATCGTGGACGCCGGTCAATCCCAGGCTGGAGAGTTGCTTCAGGGCAACATCCAGGGCGACCCGATTCTCCTGCTCGGTGCGGGCGGGAATCTTCTCCTCGACCAGCGACATGGCGTTGTCCACCAGGATGCCATCCGCCTTCCCCTGATTGTCGCGGCTAATCTGGCCGCCATCGGGATCTTTGGTGTTGTCCTTGATGCCTGCCATGCTCAAGGCCTTGGAGTTGGCCCAGCCCGCATGGCCATCGACCCGGCGCAGCCACACCGGCTTGTCTTTGACGATGGCGTCCAGATCCTCGGCGGTTGGGAAGGCGCGGTCGGGCCACAGTTCCTGATTCCAGCCACGGCCTCGAATCCACTGGGCCTGAGGATTGGCCTCGGCATAGGCTTGGATCCTGGCCAGGGCCTGGGCCTTGCTGGTGATGCCGGTCAGATTCAGATCGGATTGCAGGTAACCCTGACCCATGATGTGGCCATGGGCGTCGGTGAGGCCGGGCAGCAGGGTCATCCCTTTCCCATCAAGGCGTCGGTCCGCCTGGGTAAATGCACCACGGGCGCCGGTCTCCACCACCTTGCCGTTTTTGACCAGCAGGGCGCCAAACTGGGTGAGGCCATCCTGAGTCAGGGTATAGCCGTTGACGTTGTCCACCAGCAGGGTGTCTGCGGCGGAGGGCAGAGTGAAACACAGGGCCAGGGCAGCGATCAGGGGGCGCATGGCAATTCCTTTTGAATTTAATTACTTATTATGTTTTTGGGCAGGAGGACACCCTAGCAGCTGCTCCCGGGGCAACGCAATCTGAAGGAGAGTGCGCCCTGGGGGCAAATTTGGAAAAACTGCGGTCGAAATTGTTGCCTAATTGACGAATATATATGACTTTTATGTGACAAATGGCCATGTTAACGTAAGGGGCGGTATTCTCTAGGGACGGGTGTGCATGGACGGTGAAGGACAGGTTTCTGAGGTGAGCAGACTGACCGGCTCGCTTACCGAGACGAAACTGCTGGAGTATCTGGAGGTGATTCGGGTGCTCTTCGCCAACTCCACCGACATGATGTGGGTGCTCTTTGGCGATCGCTTTATCTGGAGCAACGCAGAATCGGCCCGGCAACTGGGTTTCGACTCCCCTGACAGCCTGGTGGGATTGACGCCGGGGGACATCTCTCCTGAACTGCAGCCCGGCGGCATCTCTTCCTACAAACGCGCCCTGGAGGAGATCCAAAGTGCCATCGACCTGGGTCACCACAGGTTTGAGTGGTTCCACCAGCACACCAACGGCGACCTCATTCCCTGCGAAATCATCCTTACCGCCATCCCCCTGGTGAACGACGTGGCCCTGCTGGCCATTGGTCGCAACCTCAGCCTGGTGAAAGAGGTGGAGCAGAGGCTGAAACGTTCCCAGTTTGTGGATGTGTTGACCGGTCTGCCCAACCGACGGGCTTTGGTGAGGTCCCTGGAAGCTCAGCTGTCAGAACCCTCTGGGCCACTCAGCCTGGTCTGCATCGGCCTGGACCAGTTCAAACGCATCAACGAAGAGTTTGGTTTCAGAACCGGGGACAAGGTGCTCAAGCTGGTGGCCAGACGCCTGGCGGGCCGGGTCGGCGAACAGGGGGATCTTGGCCGATTCCACGGCGACACCTTTGTGGTGGTCTTGCCGGGCAAGACCCATGCTCAGGCACTGCAGTGGGCCGAGGCACTGCTGGAGTTTCTGTGTGAGCCCATCTCTCTGGCCAGTTTCACTCTCGGACTTCAGTGCAGTCTGGGCGTGGCTCACCTCAAGGAGTCGGAAGACGCCCGGACCCTGCTGCAGCACGCCGAGAGTGCCATGTTCCAGGCGAAACGCAGCAGTGGGCCCAGGCTCTGTTGTTACAGCGCACGGCTGGCGGCGGAACAGGCCCAGGAGCGAAATCTGGTCAACGAGATGCGTGATGCCTTGGAGCGTAAGGAGTTTTTCCTGGTGTACCAGCCGGTGTTTCACCTGAACAGCGGCCTGATCACCGGGGCTGAAGCCCTGCTCAGATGGCGTCACCCATTGCGGGGTGTGCTCTCTCCCGACGCCTTTATCGAACAGGCCGAGCAGAGTGGCCAGATAGTGGAGATGGGCCGTCAGGTGCTGGAGATGGCCTGTGTCCAGATGCGCCGTTGGCTGGATCTGGGGCTTCCCCTCAAGCAGATGAGCATCAATATCTCCGTTCGTCAGATAGAGAATGGTGACCTGGTGGAGTCGATGCTGGACATCCTGGAGCGTCACCGCATCCCCCCTGAGTGCATGGAGGTGGAGGTCACCGAATCCATGCTGCTGCAGCAAGGGAAGGCGATGGCGGCCCAATTGTGGAAGTTGCGCCAGGCCGGGGTGGCCATTGCCATCGACGACTTCGGTACCGGTTACTCCTCCTTTGGCCGGTTAAAAACTCTGCCGGTCGACAGGGTGAAGATCGATCGCAGCTTTGTCCGTGAGCTGGAAAACGATGAGCGCAACGCTTCCATCATTCAGGCGATCATCGCCCTGGCCCACAACCTGGAGATGGTGGTGACCGCCGAGGGGATAGAAACCGATTACCAGTATCAGTTCCTGCGCAGCCAGCGCTGCGAAGCGGGGCAGGGGTATCTCATCAGCCCACCAGTGGCACCGGTCCGGTTCGAGCACCTGGTGCGCCAGCGGTGGCAGAAGTTCAGCCGTTCACCGGTTGAGACCGATTAGGGGTTCAACAGGGGCTCTATGGTGTCGATGACGTGCCTGACCCGGGTGGGTTGGGGCTGATGACGTCGATACACCAGATAGACAGGCTCACACACCGGGTTTTCCAGCGGGTGAACCGCCACCTTCTCCAGCTCAGTGAACGCTTCCACCGCATACTTGGGCAATACGGTAAAGCTCAGCCCCTTGGCCACCGGCGCCAGAAGCATGCCGATGTGGTTGCAGAATCCTCGCTTGGGCAGCTGACTGAGCTGCTGAAACTCACTGAAGTTGGCGCCCAGCAACATGCCGATGTGGTGTTCACCATCCGGGTGCTCGTTGTATCCCAGCTGCATCAGATCATCCCAACTGGGATTGGTGACCTCTGCCGGGGTGACCAGATAGAGGGGCTCTTCACCAAAAGGGCGATAGGCCAGGTCCGGTTTGTCCCCCAATCGGGTAATCAGCCCCAGATCCAGGTTACGATTGAGCAGTTCCCGCTCCACCCCTTCATTGGGGGCAAAGGTGTAGTCGATGGTCAGCCCCGGATGTTGTTGCTGCATCCCCAGCAGTTCTGGGTAGAGCTTCAGTCCCAGGCTGCCCGGTGAGGCAAAGCGAATGGGCCCGGAGAAGGGGTTGTCTGTGGCCAGGTGCTGCTCCAGATGAGACAGCTCAGCCAGGGTGCGTTGGGCCTGCTGATACACCTCCCGGCCCGCTCGCGTCAGTTGAAAGCTCTTCCCCTCCCGCTGCAAAAGAGCCTGATTAAAGTGGGATTCCAGCTTCCTCACATGCTGGCTGACTCCGGGCTGGGTCATGGCCAGTTTTTCTGCGGTGCGGGTAAAGTGGCCGGTCTCCACCAGGGTCACGTAGGTTTGCAGCCAGATGAGGTTCAACATAACAGACAATACTTGATGATTATGAATTCTTATCATAAAAATCAAAAACCATAATTTCAAGTTCTGGGGCGAGTTCTCTAACCTGTGCAGCATATTCACTGAACAGGGCAAGCAACATGACTCAGCAATTTCCCCGCACCTTCTCCCACATCGGTATCTCAGTGCCTGATCTGGAGGCCGCCGTTAAGTTCTACACCGAGGTGATGGGCTGGTATCTCATTATGGAGCCTGCCGAAGTGACCGAGGATGACAGCGCCATCGGCATCATGTGTAACGATGTATTCGGCCCTGGCTGGGGCAGCTTCAAGATTGCCCATCTGGCCACCGGCGACAAGATTGGCATCGAGCTGTTTGAATTCCCCAATGCACAGAACCCGGAGAACAACTTTGAGTTCTGGAAAACCGGTGTGTTCCACTTCTCGGTTCAGGATCCCGATCTGGAAGGGTTGGTTGAGAAGATTCTGGCGGCAGGCGGCAAGCAGCGTATGCCGGTACGCTACTACTACCC
Source organism: Ferrimonas sp. (assembly GCF_048263965.1). Lineage (NCBI taxonomy): Bacteria > Pseudomonadati > Pseudomonadota > Gammaproteobacteria > Alteromonadales > Ferrimonadaceae > Ferrimonas > Ferrimonas sp. The sequence goes on from NZ_JBLXDO010000007.1 coordinate 56,639, forward strand.
GGGTGAGAAACCTTATCGCATGGTGTACATGGAAGACCCCTTCGGCAACATTCTGGAGATTTACAGCCACAGTTATGAGTTGACCTACTCCTCAGGCGCCTACTGATCCTCAGGATTGGCCTGACTCACCGCTCGCCGCTCCAGGCGGGCGATCGCCTTGAGCACCTCTTCCCGGTTTTTGCCGCTTTTTATCCAGGTGGGCAGCCGGGTGAAGTAGGCCCACTTCAGGCCACTGCCTTCGCGCAAGCTGGCCTGGATATAAGCCTTGAGCGCCTTAAGGTGAGCGGCACCGTACACCCAGACGACCCCATGGCGGGTGGGCTCCTTCAACGCCAGTTCCAGTCCAAAGTAGGGATCGATGGCGTGATCTGCCGGGGCCGAACGGGTAAAAGAGAGCTCTATCGCATTGTCGGTCTGACAGTTGGGGCAGGGAGCATGGCCCACAGGCGATGAAACCTGGCTGGCCGATTCAAACGCCAGATTGCAGTGCACAGATTGAAAGCCGCAGCGCTGGCAGGGGCGTGAGCCAAAGCCAGCGACAGGGCCCTGCCAGTGGCTTTTGCCGGTTTTCAGGGTGTGGGCACAGTGAGGGCAGAACAGGGTGGCGTGCCATGCCCGTATATCCGGGTTGCCTTTTATCAGGGCAACACAGTCGCACTTGGGGCAGTTTACCTCCACCTGGGTGGCCCAGTACCTCAATGGGTAGCCTGGATCCCGATACCTGCTGTTCATGGTCACTCCCTCTTCTGCTCGCAAGCCAGTATACCAAGTTACTTTTTACCAGAACGTGAAAAGGGCCCTTCAGGGCCCTTTTTTACTTGTGAGCGAATTACTTGGCAATCAGTACCTTCGTGGTTGGTGGTTTGCTCTTAGAGCTCTTTCAGAGCAGAGGGGCAAAGGTGTAGAAAAACTGCTCCACCAGCTTCTTCCACATCGGCCGTTCCGCCCAGCGAACCCCATCCAGCCGATGGCTTTGATCCAGATAGCGTTGCAACAGGTCGCCGAGGTTGTGACAAAACTCAGGGTCATCCACCGCCAGCGATACCTCGGAATTGAGCAGCAGGCTGCGAATGTCCAGGTTCACCGTGCCGATGATGCAGTGGTCATCATCAATCAGCATCGACTTGGTGTGCAGCAGGCCGCCGTTGAAACGGTAGATCACCACCCCGGAGCGCAGCAGTTCGGAGAAGAAGGCACGGCTGGCCCACTCCACCATGAAGGAGTCGTTCTTGTCTGGGATGATCAGTTTGACCTCGACGCCACTCTGGGCGGCGGTGCGCAGGGCGTCCACCAGCTGCTCGCTGGGCACAAAGTAGGGGGAGGTCAGCACTATGCTCTTGCGGGCATGGTAGATGGAGAGCAACAGCACCTGCTGAATCAGGTTGTCCGGCAGCCCCTGGCCTGAGGGGATCACCTGCACCGAGTGGCTGGCGTGGCTGTGGTCCGGCTTGGCCTGCAGCCGCTCCGGATCCATCTCCTCCAGGGTGCGCAGCCCGGTTTCATACTCCCAGTCCCAGGCCTGTAGCGCCTTGAGCGACAGCACCGACGGGCCGGTGATGCGTACCATGATGTCGATCCATTCCCCCACGCCGGAGGACTGCTTGAAGTAGCGGCTGTCCACCAGGTTCATGGAGCCGGTATAGGCGATCTCCTGGTCGATCACCACGATTTTGCGGTGCTGACGCAGGTCCATTCTTCTGAGGAACATCCGCAAGGGGTTCACGCCCAGGGCTTTGACGATTTCAATGCCGGCGGACTCCATCTTGTAGGCCCACAGGCTGTTGAAGAAGTCGCGGCTGCCGGCACCGTCGAGCAGCACCCTCACCTGAACCCCCCGCTGGCGGGCTTCAATCAGCGCATCGGCCACTTCGTTGGCCAGGCCTCCCGGATGCCAGATGTAGAACTCCAGGTGCACCGAGCTCTTGGCGTTGTGGATGTCGACGATGATGCGGCGCAGGATCTCCTGGCAGTTCTCGATCAGCTCCAGATCATTGCCCATCAGGGCGGGAATCCCCAGACGGCGCAGACTCAATTCGTGCAGGGGGCGAGCGTGAGGGCCCTTGGTCTTACCCACCTCGGCGGCATGTTGCAGCTTCTGGTACCACTGCTGGAAGGGGATGGTCATGGCGCCCACCCGGCGTTTGCGGTGTTTGCCTATGTTCATCTCGCCAAACAGCAGATAGACGATGACGCCGAACAGGGGAATGATGTAGACGAGCAGCATCCAGGCCAGGGAGACCCCGAAGGGGCGGCGCTTAAGAACGATGCGCAGGGTGACACCAGCCACCAGAATCCAGTAGCCGGCAACCAGTGCCAGGGTTACGAACTGATAAAACTGACTCACATCGTCTGCTAAGTGGCGGTTATGTGTAGCAAATATACATCCAAAACAGGGGGATGTCCCAGTTACTTTGTGACAAAGCCTAACCGAGCATGACGAGAGCGATAGTGAAGCTTCGAAGGTCACATTTTCGAGGCGGAATCTGGTTTTGTGACTCAACCCCAAAAAGCTGTAATACAACGATGAGTTCGAATGGTGTTCTGTGATCCATGTGGAAGCGAACCGGCCCCCTTTAAAAGAAGATTTTCATTTTCCGCGACCAGTTCTGTGTGAATAAACCCGCAAGAAATTCATTTTCCTTTTCACGGTTAATCAGCATTTACCAGACCTTTACCTGAGGTTGGGTAACGTGCCGTCACAGAGATTGAGTCATCAATAGAAAATTGAACATGTCGAGGTATATATGGTGGAAGTTCTACTGGTCGAGGACGACTTGGATCTGGCCTCAACAGTAATGGACTACTTCGATATTAAGGGGTTCAGTTGCGACCACGCCATTCATGGTCAGGCCGCGCTTAACCTTGCCCAGGAAAACGCCTATGGCGTTATCGTCCTGGACATCAATCTCCCCAAAATAAATGGATTCGATGTGTGCCGCACCCTGAGAGAGCTGGGCGCCGACACCCCCATTTTGATGCTGACGTCCAAATCCAGCCTGGAAGACAAGCTAGAGGGGTTCGACAGCGGGGCCGACGACTACCTGGTGAAGCCGTTCGCCATGCAGGAGCTGGCGGCCCGCATCAAGGCCCTCAGCGGTCGGCGTAGCGGTCAGGCCAAGCATAAGCAGTTTGGCGCCCTGATGGTGGACAGCAACAGCAAGGCCGCCTCCATCGAAGGGGAATTGCTGAAGCTGTCGCCCACAGAGTTCAGCATCCTGGAGTGCCTGGTGGCTCATGCCCCGGACTCGGTCTCCAGGGAGCACATTCAGCAGATGTTGTGGAGCGATGAGCTACCGGAAACCGACTGCCTCAAGGTGCACATCTACAAGATCCGTAAGGAGCTGGCACGCCTGGGGCAGGGCGACACGTTGCACACCATCAAAGGGTTTGGTTTTGCCCTGAGGGCTGGCAATGAAGATTAGTCGCAGCGTCAAACTCTATCTGTGCCTGTCGATGCTGGCCCTGGGAGTCAGTTTGGCCGGGGTGGCCTCCTCCTTCAGCGCTTACTACTACGTGCTGGGGATGGACGCGGAACTCAGAAGTACCATGGTGCTGGCTTCAGACATCGATGGCGTGGCAGATGGCCAGCCGAAAGAGACCTTCGGTTTCGTGGTGGCCAGTCGCTGGCAGGACATTCCCCAGGGCATTCGCAGCCAGTTTGCCCGGGAGCCGGTGGGGCAGTATGAGCTGAAGAAGGTGGTGTCTGACCGCAGTATGTTTCGTCACCCCGAAGCGGGCTACTACGCCCTGCTGTCGATGAATGACCAGGGGGAAAAGCGCTATGTGGCCAAGGAGTTTAAGAGTTTTGTGCCCAAGCGACTCTGTCCTGAGGATTACGACCAGTTTAACGAGATCATGCTGTTTGGACTGATGGTATTCCTGTTCTTCTCCCTGTCCCTGGCTCTGGCGTTCAACGCCCTGGCCAAGCCGGTTGAGCGCCTGATCCAGTGGGCGGGCAGCCTGCGGGAGGGGCGTTACGACGTACCGGAACAGGGATTTAAGTTTAAGGAGCTGGACAACCTGGCTCAGCTGCTCAGTCACAACATCGAGCAGGCTCACAACAGTGTGCAGCGGGAGAAGGAGTTTCTGGATTACTCCAGTCACGAGTTGCGCACGCCTCTGGCGACCATTGCCAGCAATATCGAACTGCTGGAGCTGTGGAATGAGATGGATGAAGCCAAGCAAAAGAGTGTCCGTCACCGGCTGGAGCGTGCCTCCAACACCATGTCGGCCCTGACCAATACCCTGTTGTGGCTGACCAAGGACAACTACACCAAGCTGTCCATCGAGACCTTCAAACTCGACAAGTTGGTGGAAGAGGTGGCCAATGAGAACCGCTACCTGCTGGAGGGGCGTCAGACGACGCTCTCCATAAAGACTCATCCTCAGGAGGTGCACGCTCATCAGGAGGCGTGCCGGATGGTGCTGAACAACATGATACGTAACGCCTATCAGCATACCACCAACGGCAGCATCGAGATTACCCAACAGGGCTCTTGCGTGCGATGCCTGAACGCCAACGAAGAGGCGATGACCTTAAGTTGTCAGGACGTGGGCTTTGGCCTGGGTCTAAAGCTGATACGCAAAATCACCGCGGCCATGAATTGGAGCTTTACAGAGAAGAAGCATGACTTTGGTCGCAGTGTATCGGTTTCAATAAATTAATTTTGGGAGTTTGTTTCTTGTCATCGTGATGGAAATAAACCCTGCGCTTTATTTCATCAAAGCCGTTGTCTTTTCAACATTGGTGAAATGGTAATGAGTATCAAGAGTATTTACTGGCCTGGCGGATCCCCAGGAGAGAGAGTGGAAGAGGGAATTTTCCATTCTGTCACTCCAGTTTTGGTCGCAACTTAGCCTGAATATAAGGACGAATAAAAAGCCATAAATAAACAGTGCACCCTTTATTGGATCAAAATTTTTTGGACGAGATGAATATGAAATTAGACAGACGAAGCTTTCTTCAGGGCGTCGGTGCGGCTGGTGCCACTGCGTCCCTGAGCGGTCTGATGCCAGGGAAGGTGAATGCCCGGGTCAGAGGCGAAAACCGTGACATCATGGCCAAGCGCCAGGGTGACATCGTTTACCACAGCTGCCTGCGTAACTGTGCCGACCGTTGCCTGCTGAAGTTTACCGTACAGAACGGTCGGGCCACCTACGTGGAAGGCGCCGCCGAGCAGCGTAAGACCGGTACCTGTCCCTGCGTGAAGGGGATGACCTACATCCAGTACACCTACTCGCCGGATCGTATCCTGCACCCCATGGAGCGAGTGGGCCCCAAGGGCAGCGGCAAATGGCGTCGTATCACCTGGGATGACGCTTACGCCAAGATCTCTGAGCGCTTCAAGTCGATCATTGAAGAGCATGGCTCCCAGGCGATCCTGCCCTACAGCTACTCCGGTAATTATGGTGCCATCGGCATGTACGGTGCGTCCGAGCGTTTCTTCAATAAGATCAACGCTCGCTTCCTGGACCGTTACGTCTGTGCCTACTCCGGCTCTTACGGCGTGATGTCTGCCCTTGGGACCTCCAACGGCCCGGATCCAGAGGACTCCGTTTACTCCGACCTGTACATCTCTCACGGTTGGAACGAAGCGGCGACCAACGTCCACTACCTGAAGTACATCAACATCGCCCGCGACAAAGGTTGCAAGGTGATCGTGGTGAACCCGATCCGCACGCCTCTGGCCTCCCAGGCGGATCTGCACATTCAGCTGCGTCCTGGCACCGACGTGCACTTCTTCGCCGCGGTGATGAAGTACATGATCGACAATGATCTGCACGACAAAGCCTACATCGATGCCAACACCAAGGACTTCGACGCCCTGGTCGAGCAGCTGAAAACTGTCTCTATCGACGAATGCCTGCGCATCAGCAACGTGAGCCGTGAAGACTTGATGGAGTTCGTCAAGATCTACACCGAGGCCAAGCTGGCCCACTGGCGTCTGGGTTACGGCATCGTGCGCAACTACACCGGGGGGCGTATCGCCCGTGCCGCCTGTCTGCTGCATGCCGTGGGTGGTCATTATGGCAAGATCGGTAACGGTCTCTCCTACGACAACATGCAAGCCTGGGGCTGTGGCGACCACGATAAGGTTCGCGCCAAGCACTTGCGTACCAATCACGATGTGGGTCACGTGAACATCACCGAACTGGCCAAAGCGCTGGATCCGGTTAACCCCACCGCCTACGACAAGCCCTGCGATCCGGTGAAGGCGATGCTGTTCTACAACGGCAACCCTGCGGCCATGGCCCCTGACGTGAACAAGGTGCTGGAGCACATGAAGCGCGAAGACCTGTTCGTTGTGGGCTTCGACTTCAACATGCACGACTCCATGGATGTGTGCGACATCATCCTGCCGGCGGCCACCCAGTTTGAAACCTCCGACATCATCGGTTCCTACGGCTTCTTCGACCTACAGGTGTGTGATCAGGTGATTGAGCCTCTGGGCGAGTCTAAGAGTAACTGGACCTTCTTCAGTGAGCTGGCCAAGGCGATGGGCTACACCGACCCTGAGTTCGATGAGACCAACGACGACATGATCCGTCAGTTCATGAGCTCCGACAGCCCGCACCTGGTGAACGCCAACATCGATTACGATCGCATCATGAAAGAGAAGTTCATCAAGGTCTGGGAGCAGCGTCCCTTCCTGGGTGACGGCAAGTTTGGCACCGAGAGTGGCAAGATTGAATTCAAATCCAAGTACATGGAGAAGAAGCACTTCCACCCCGTACTGGACCTGGGTCAGGTAGAAGATTGGATGATCCCTGAGGAGCGCAACCTGCCGTTCCGCATGGTCAGCCCGGCGGTGATTCAGCGGATGAACTGCGAGTTCTACAACGTGAAGTACATCCGTAACTTCCCTGCGTACACCGTCACCATCAACCCCAAAGATGCGGTCGCTCGCGGCATCAAGGACAACGACAAGGTTCGGGTGTTCAACCACAGGGGTGAAATCTTCCTGACCGCAGTGGTCAGCGACCAGGTGGATACCGGTGTGGTTCTGACGGTGAAGAACAACCTGCGCCGCTTCAACCCCAATGGCAGTCAGACCTGCACCAATATGCTGACCACAGATCGTCTGGCGGATCTGGGGGGCTGCTCCGCGTACCACTCCACCAACGTGGACATTCAAAAGGCTTAAGGAATCATCATGGAAAACAAACACCAACTTGGCTTTGTCTTCAGACAGGAGAACTGCGTCGGCTGTGGCGGCTGCAGCGTGGCCTGTCAGATCCACAACGAGCTGCCAGAGAATGTTCGCTTCCGTAAGGTGGACCGTTACGAGGTGAAGACCGGTAAAGGCACTAAGGATGTATGGCTGAGCCACTCCTGCATGCACTGCCAAAACCCCGCCTGTCTGATGGTGTGTCCGGCGAAAGCCTACACCCTGCGTCACGACGGCCTGGTGGTTCTGGACCGGGATCTGTGTACCGGTTGTGGTCTGTGTGAACAGGCCTGCCCATACGACGCGGTCACCATGCTGGAAACCGACGGCAAGGCGATCAAGTGCAACATGTGTATCGAGCTGATTGAGAAAGGCAAAAAGCCCGCCTGTGTGGATGGTTGCCCGGTCAAGTGCCTGGATATGGACAACGTTGCCCAGGTCCTGCAGGACCCAAGCGCCAGCAAAGAGGGCATTGGCTACGGCGACTGCCTGACTAAACCCAACATGGTCATCATCAGGAAGCGCACCTAATGGAAGCCGGCAATAACCTCAGAGCCTCCGGGTTCTACGTATTCAAATCGCTGTTCTTTGGTATCCAAAACCAGGATCTGCAGAACCTGATTGAGTATCTGAAACTGTTCAAGCCTGACAGTGAGCTTATCGAAGTGGCCTCTGCCCACCTGGCAGAACCCGAAGAGCTTGAGGTGGAGTACAACCGCCTCTGTGTCGGTCCCTACAAACTGGTGGCGCCGCCTTACGAGTCGGTCTACATGGGACCCACCCGTGAAACCTTTACCGAGGTCACCGACCGGGTACTGCTTTGCTATCAGGAGCTGGGGCTAATGGCGGACGGCAGCCGAGGTGAGCCGGCAGACTTCTTTGGTAATGAGATCGAGTTCCTCTATGTCCTGCACGCCAGGCTTCTGGAGGAGGGCGAGGCCGCAGTCCCGGAGATTCAGGCGCTGATGCAGCGTTTTCTGAACGACCACCTGGGCTGCTGGTACAAGCGCTTCCTTGAGGACATCCGCAGCCACAGCCGCCAGAGATTCTGGCAGCTGGCGGCGGACGAGATTGAGGCACTCATCGACTCAACCATCACTGCATCCAAGGAGCTGGGCCAAGGCGCAGCTTAAGAGGACGAAACAATGAAACGATACATCACTGCACTGTTAGTGCTGCTGGCCAGTGTCTCTGCGTCAGCCACAGAGGAGGGGGTGCTCAAGCCTCAGGCCTGGAACGAAATGAACGAAGTGATCGTTCAGGGTGACATTCCTGAAATTCAGGGCATTGCCACCGCGCCTGTGCTGTTCACCCCTGAGCAGCCATCCACCAGCGTGGACACCGCGGCCCTGGCCGTATGGGCTGGCGGGGAAGGCTGGAGCAACCTGCTGCTGGGCGGCATCGTGGCCACCATCGCCCTGTTCACTCTGTTCACCATGATCAATGGCAGCGTTAAGTTGGACAAGGGCTTCTCCGGCGTGAAGATTTTCCGCTGGTCCAAAGCGGACATCATCTTCCACTGGGTTGGTGCCCTGTCTTGCCTGGGTCTGCTGGTTACCGGCATTGCCATCGCCAGCGGCCGCTTCCTGTTTGCCGACATGATGGGCAGTCACAACTGGGGCAACTTCATCCAGAGCATGGTGTCCAGCCACAACTGGATGGCCTTCCCCTTCATCCTGGGTTGGGCGGTGATGGTGCTCAAGTGGGGCAGTAAGCAGTTCCCTGAGAAGGGCGACATGGCCTGGTTCCGCGCCCTGGGTGGTTACATCAACAATGGCAAGGGCAAGCACCCCGATGCGGGCTTTGCCAACGCCGGTGAGAAGCTGTGGTTTTGGGCCTTCACCCTGTTCGGCGGTGTGCTGGTATTCAGCGGCCTGGCGATGATGTTCCCCGAGTTGTTCGGCTTCGACAAGGGTGCCATGAACTGGATGCTGGTTCTGCACATGGTCGGTGCCGGTATCGTGGGTGTCTTTGCTGTAGTGCACATCTTCATGGCAACCCTGATCTCCGAGGGTGGCATGGAAGCCATGGTGACTGGCTACTGCGACGAGAACTGGGCTAAGCAGCACCACAATCTCTGGTACAAGAGCCTGCGCTAGTTCGCCGACGCGCGACCTACCGCGCACCTTCTAGATGTGGGGGCCAGCCGGCCCCCAAATTAACCACTCAAATACAGGATTTGGTCATGAAGCACTTCTTTATGACACGGGTTAGCTGTGCCTGCGCTCTGGCGCTGGCCGCACCCCTGGCCCCCGCGCACGCCGGCGAGGGCATCGATCTGGGCGGCATTGTTCGCGCCAACTATAAGTACATCGACTACAGCGAAGCCTCCAAAGACAAAGGCGGTGACTTCGCCTTCGAGATGCTCTCCCTGAAAACCTCCGGAGAGATCAACGGCATTGGTCTGTTTGTGGATTACCGCTTCTACGACGGCTACGACACCGCTCGCTACGCCTACGCCACCTATCAGCTGAACGACAGCTGGACCCTCAACGGCGGTCTGGCCAAGGTGCCCTTTGGCAACCCGGGCTACATCTCCAACAGCTTCTGGTTTGGTGTGCCTTACTACCTGGGCTTCGAAGATGACTACGACATGGGGGTCACCGGCAGCTATGTGGCCGGCGACCTGACCCTGGATCTGGGCTTTTTCAAGAACGCCGAGTACTCCGCCACCAACAATCAGCGCTACTCCGTCGACCTGTTCCGCGGTGAAGTGAACGGAAACCGCTACAGCGTGGAAGAGGCCAACCAGCTGAACCTGCGCGGAGCCTACCGCCTGACCTCTGGCGATCTGAAAGCGGTGCTGGGTGCCTCTGTGGAAGTGGGCCAGGTGTATGACGCCGACAGCGGCGATACCGGCAACCGCCACGCCTATGCGGTGCACGCGGATCTGACCCTGAACCGCTGGAACCTGATGCTGCAGTACATGGGCTATCAGTTTGACACCCTGTCTGACGACCTGCCCGACACCATGGCAGTGTCTGCCAGTGGCTGGCAGTACGAAGTGGCTGCCGAGGCGCAGATTGTCAGCGCCAATCTGGCGTACACCATCCCCTTCGACTGGGGCAGCGTCAAACTGTACAACGACTATGGCGTGCTGATCAGCGACACCGACAACGCCAAGTTCGAGGACAGCATCCAGAACGTCACCGGTATGGCCATTGCCGCCGGTCCCACCTACACCTATGTGGACTTCATTACCGGCAAGAACATGGTCTACTCCGGCACCAACAATCATGTGGGTCTGGCGCAGACAGATTCCGGCTGGGATTACCGCATCAACATCAACTTTGGCTACTACTTCTAAGCCTTAGCCGACAACAAAGCACCATCCTCAATTGCCCCGCCGATTCGGCGGGGCCCTTTTGGACGACACACCGGGGTGAGTAGCCGTATGAATCTAAAGGAACTGGACCTGCAGACACTGACCATCTTCTGTGAGCTGCATCGTCGGGGCAGTGCCACGGAGGTGGCGCAAAAGATGGGGCTGAGCAATTCCAGGGTGAGCCGCAGATTGAGCGTACTCAGAGAGCTGTTTCAGGATGAGTTGTTTGTCCGTCGCAACCACACTCTGGTTGCCACCGGCCGGGCCAAAGACCTGCTGCCGCTGTGCCAGCAGATGCTGGACAACTTCAAGCAGATGGCAGGGCTGTGTACCGAACCGGCGCAGAAAGCGCCCAGCCACAGTGGCCGTCGCGCCTACGTGGGGTATGACATCGGTGGGTTGTTTCTGTCTCAGCCGCAGACCGGGCTGTACTCGAATTCCACCAGCAGCGGAGTGTGATCAGAACTGGTGAACTCGCTGAGCACCCGGCTGCTGTCGGCAACGGGTGTCAGCTGGCAGCTGTAGAGGATGTGATCCAGCGGTTGTCCAAGAAACTGCTTTATCTCAGACTTTTCCTTGTCACTGAACTGCACCTGCTTCAGACCCTGGCGACCGGCCAGGGCGGTCAACAGCTTCTGCCTTTGGGATGACCAGGTGTTGAAGTCGCCGGCGAAGATCACCGGCCCCTGATGCTCGGCGATGCGTTTTTCCAGGTTATCCAGTTGCTGGCGGTAATCACTGCTGGTCACAAAGTTGATGCCGTGGATGTTCACCAACATCAGGCTCTGCTGCTCATCCAGGGCCACCTGGGTCAGCAGCGCGGCCTTGGGAGTGTGGGTGATGGGCTCTGCCGGGGTGGTAAGCTTCAGTCGGGCGCTGAGTATGGGGCTGCCGGTCAGGCTCATTACCCCGGACTGGCTGCCGTCCCGCTGCTGCAGGTTGGCACCGAAGGCGTAGTGGTAGGGCGCCAGCTCAGGGGCGATGGTCGGGTCGACGTTCACTTCCTGCAGCGCCAGCAGATCCGGGGTGTAGTCATGCTGCATCCGGGCAAACTCCTGCTGCCACTGGGGCTGGCCCAGCTGCTTATGGATGTTCCAGGAGATCAGCGAGAAGCGATGGGGCAGGGGTGCGGGCGCATCGGTGGCGGCGGTGGCCGCGGGCACCACCCAGGCCTGGGTGCCCGGCGGCGGCGCCGAGGGGCAGCCGCTCAATCCCAAGGAGAGCAGGGCCGCAGTGGCCAGTGACAGTGCAATGTGTTGTTTCACCCAAACCCTCCAGAAGTTGCGCCAACAAAGCGTCTATGATCGCTCCTGGCGAGGATTTGGTCAATAGGGCAGCAATGGATGGTCGGCGTCGCAGCGCGATACCAGCTCTTCCCATTTGGGATCGCAGCAATGTTCCTTGGGAAAGATGGCGTGAATCATTAGCTTGGGCTCAGACACAAAACTGGTGGCGCCAACGGTATGAAAGACGTGCATCCATTGTTCCACTCCGCGCCCGGGAAATTCCGTGGTGGTCACAAAGCCTGTCACGTTCATCTGCTTGGAGCCGCGCTTGCGCCAGTCTTTGGGCACCGACTTCTCCTGAAGCACCCTTTGTAGCAACTGACTGGCCCAGGGGTCCTGGTACATCAGGATGTCTTGCTGCAGGGTCATCAGCAGGGCACAGATGGTGTCCTCCCAGCCAATCAGAAAGGGTTTGAACCCCTGCTCGGTGAAGATGAGATCCACCATATTGAAGCTGTCTTTGGCGGCGGTGATGGGGGTGAAACGCTTGATCAGGGTCAGCATGCCGCGGTTGATCATCCTGGCGCTGCCGTACTGGTCGATGATCATCGCCGGAAAGGGATCGAAACCGCGCAAGGTGGCAATCAGCGATTGGCGTAGCCAGTGGTGTTCGTGGGAGTCGGGTTTGAGGGTAAAGCTGGTGGGGGCGTATCCGGCGGAGGCGAGCAGGTTGTTGGTCTCTCTGACGTTGAGCTCGAGCAGCTCCGCCAGTTTCTCCACCAGCTCCTGGCCAGGCAGGGATTTCCCCGTCTCCAGGAAGCTGATGTGTCTGAGCGACGAACCCACCTTGTGGGCCAGAGTCTCCTGACTCAACCCCCGGGTTTTTCGCCAAAATTTCAGTAGTCTCCCAAAGGCGCCTTTGGGCATGGTCAGTTCCGCCTCATGCATCATCAATCCTTTTTATCCGTTGATGCAAAAACCATCACATTTTCTACAGTCAATATTACCTCGGAGGTAATAGATAGACCACTAACTTACCGTCATTATTATAAAAGTCATTATCTACGGATGGAGATAGGCGGGTATGAGTTACTTTGTTACTGGCGGTACTGGTTTCATTGGAAAGTACATTTTGGCCAACCTGGCCAAGCGGAAAGGTGAGATTTTTATCCTGGTGCGGGAGGGCACTGAGGACAAGTTTAAAGAGAACTGCGAACTGCTGCATCTCGACCCCAGCAGGTTCACCATCATCATGGGCGAACTGGCTGAGCCCATGCTCGGTGTCAGCGACGTCGACAAAGAGAAGATTTACGGTAAGGTCACCGAATTTATCCACTGCGCGGCGATGTATGACATCACTGCGTCTGCCCAGCTCAACCACGACATCAACGTGGGAGGCACCAGAGAAGCCCTGGCCCTGGCCAAGTTTGCCGGCGCCAAATGCTTCAACCACCTCAGCTCCATCGCCGTTGCCGGCTTCTACCAGGGCGTATTCAACGAGCACATGTTCGAGCAGGGCGTTGGCCTGGATGTGAACCCCTACCTCAAGACCAAGTACGACTCCGAAGCCCTGGTGCGAGAGCAGGAGGAGATGGAGTACCGTATCTTCCGGCCCTCCATGGTCATCGGCCACTCCAAGACCGGTGAAATTGATAAGGTCGACGGCCCCTACTACCTGTTCAAGACCCTGCAGAAGTTGCGCAACATTCTGCCCAGTTGGATTCCGGCCATCGGCATCAAGGGTGGTGAGTTCAACATGGTGCCCGTGGACTACGTGGCCAATGCCATCGACCACATAGTCAATACCCCAGAGACCCAGGGTCAGTGCTTCCACCTGATTGACTCTGCCGGGGTGAAGATGATTGAGGCGCTGGACGTGTTTTCCCAGGCCGCCCACGGCTCACGCCTGTCTGCGGGCATCAGCCCCGGTCTGCTGGACTTCATCCCTGCGCCCATGCGCGGCGCCTTGCTGACCCTGCCTACCGTGCGTCATTTGATTGACCAGACTCTGGCCAGCCTCAAGGTGCCGAAAGAGGCGCTCAAGCTGCTGGATCTCAAAACCAAGTTTGACGACTCCAACACCCGCAAAGCCCTGGCGGGTACCGACATCGCCGCACCGCCTCTGCGCGATTACGCCGGTGTGGTGTGGGATTACTGGGAGCGCAACCTGGATCCCAATCGCATGGGCAGCCGCACCCTGGAGCAGCACATCGAAGGCAAGGTGGCGGTGGTCACCGGCGCCAGCTCCGGCATTGGTCGCGCCCTGGCCATTCGTCTGGCCAGCGCCGGTGCCAAGGTGATGTTGGTGGCCCGTGGCATGGACGAACTGAAGGTGGTGGAGCAGGAGATCCTGGCCGAGGGCGGTGAAGCCTACAGCTACAACTGCGACCTCAATGATCTGGAGCTGTGTGACCAGGTGATTGACCGCATCCATGAGGAGCATGGCACGGTGGATCTGCTGGTGAACAACGCCGGTCGTTCCATTCGCCGTTCGTTGCAACTGACCTACGACCGCTTCCACGACTTTGAGCGCACTATGCAGTTGAACTACTTCTCGCCGGTGCGCCTGACCATGCGGGCTCTGCCCAAGATGGTGGAAGCTGGTGGCGCCCACGTCATCAACATCTCCACCATTGCCGTGCTCGGAGGCAGTGCCCCGCGCTTCTCCGCTTACGTGGCCTCCAAGGCGGCGCTGGATGCCTGGTCCAAGTCCGCCGGTGCCGAGTATCGGGAGCACAACGTGGCCTTCACCAACGTGCACATGCCTCTGGTGCGTACGCCGATGATTGAAGCCTCGCCCATGTACAAGTTCGCCCCCACTCTGAGCCCAGATGAAGCAGTGGCGATGATTGAGGAAGCGATTCTTGAGCAGCATGTGGAGGTGAACACCGCCATCGGCAGTGCCATGCGCGCGGCCAACATCCTGGCGCCCAAGCTGTATGAGCTGCTGATGTCCACCACCTACAAGATGTTCCCGGACACCGCCGCAGCTCAGGGTCTGCCCGAGGAGGAGGTGAAGCCCACCCCTGAGCAGGTGGCTCTGGCGGCGCTTATGTCGGGTAACTACCTGTAAATCAGGCAGCAACACTGTTCCACTGAATTGACACCCGATCGCCCCTGGCGGTCGGGTGTCTTGCTGTTGGCACTTTATATCCTGTGTTAGTCTTTCCAGCACTTAAGTAAGTAGGAACCCTCACAGGGACAGTTCAATGAAGATTTTCAGCAACTTTGAAAGTGGCGCCATCAATGTGGTGAAAGCGGAGTCCAAAGACGACATCCAGCTGACCATCCCCAACGACAACCAGTCCGAGTTCTACCAGTGGTTCCATTTCCGTCTGGAATCCCAGGTGGGCGAGGAGCACAGCATAAAGCTGATGAACCTGGCCAAGTCCGCCTACCCTGAAGGCTGGGACAACTATCGGGTGGCCGCCTCCTACGACCGTGAGGAGTGGTTCCGTATCCCCGCCGAGTTCGACGGCGACACCATGAGCTTCAAGGTGACTCCGGAGCACAACTCCATCTACTTCGCCTATTTCGCCCCATACAGCTATGGCCGCCACCAGGACCTGATCCACCACGCCCAGTTGCACCCCGAGTGCACCCTGGAGACCCTGGGTCACACCCTGGACGGCAACGACATGAGCCTGCTGACCATCGGCACCCCGGAGCCCGGCAAGAAGATTGTCTGGGTCATCGGCCGTCAGCACCCCGGCGAGACCATGGCCGAGTGGTTCATCGAAGGCCTGCTCACCCGACTGCTGGACGATGAAGACAGCGTAGGCCGCACCCTGCTGGGCAACTCCGTGTTCTACGTGGTGCCCAACATGAACCCCGATGGCTCCATCCGTGGCCACCTGCGTACCAACGCCATTGGCGTGAACCTCAACCGTGAGTGGGCTGAGCCCTCCATGGAGCGCAGCCCCGAGGTGTTCCTGGTGCGCCAGAAGATGCTGGACACCGGCATCGACATGTTCCTGGATGTTCACGGCGATGAAGCGATTCCCTACAATTTCGTGGCTGGCAGTGAGGGCACTCCCTCCTACGGCGAAGAGCGTAAAGCTCTGGAAGACGCCTTTAAGTCCGCCCTGATGGCCATTACCCCAGAGTTCCAGGACGAGTACGGCTACGACAAGGACAAGCCCCGCGAAGCCAACCTCACCGTAGGCTCCAACTGGGTGGCCGAGCAGTTCGACTGCCTCTCCTACACCGTTGAGATGCCCTTCAAAGACCACGATTTCGCCCCGGACGAAGACTACGGCTGGTCACCCCAGCGCAGCCACCAGTTTGGCCGAGACACCCTGGCCGCAGTGAATGCCGTGATGGGCGAGTTGTAACAGCGATTCGAGACAAACTATGAGAAGGGCTGCCAGTAGGTAGCCCTTTTTCGTGGTTGATGGAGAGAGTACGTGCTGTATTTTTCCTAATGACTGCTTTGGCGCCAAAGGAGTCATCCATGACCTCCGCCAACTCACATTGTGATGATGAGCTTCTCTTACTAAAGATTTGTTAGAGGGGAGTACCTATACCATTTGCTAAGAATCAACCAGTTCGAACATATAATTCTTTAGCTTATCGCTTGGACGGATGAATCCATTCGTATTTCTTAAATGCTGAATCAGTCTCAGTATTAGCAAGCGCATTGGTAAAGTTTGAGATTAGCTTGGCTGCTAGTCCAGTTAATACCTCAAGCGCCTGACGCTTAGTAAACCCGGCTTGAATGAAAGCCTCAAGACGCTCCTGTCCAATATGACCTCTACTATCTAGTAGCGCCTTCGTATAGTCATGCAATGCCTGCAACTTCGGATCTGGAATTTCAGTTCCTTCTCTTAATGCAGTAATCACTTCATCGGGCATCTTAGCTGTTTTCATCATCCAGGTGTGCCCGGGGATACAATAGTGGCAACTGTTCTCATAATTCGCCGTCATGAACACCACCTGCTGCTCCAGAGGAGACAAAGAAGTGCCATTCATAAAGAGACCAAAAGTGTTGTTGTAAGCCTCATAAGTGGCTGGAGCTTCAGCCAGAACTCGATGAAGATTTGGTAGCATACCGAATGCCTTCAACGACCCTTTCACTAGCTCTTGCGACTCTTCTGGAGCGCTCTCTTCATCGTAATAGGTAAAATCAATCATGAGTTCTCACTCCTTAGAAATGGGCTTTGAGGTGGGCATCAAAACGAAGGAAATCAGCTTCGACATTCGCATTCTTCATTACGTCATAACAGGCAAAAGTAGGTAATGAAGACATACCAAAAAACCGGAAGTTACTGTGCATGTGGAACATCAAGTCATCCACACTCTTGCCTTGGAACAGATATTCATCGATATCGTCAAAGGATTCCTGCGGAGCATTAAAGGTCAGCGAGAGCATATATTTCGTATTCGTTCGAGTACCGCCAGTGCCATAATTGCGCTTTGGATCTTCAGAAGAGCGTCCATCAAACTGGCACAATGCCCCTCCCATGCCTGCAGTGAACACCTCATCCATATACTTCTTAAACATCCAGGGAGTGCTCATCCAGTTCACCGGCATCTGTACTATCACCCTGTCTGCCCACTGGAACAATTTCAGTTGCTCTTCGACGTCAACCTGCTCCTGCATGGTCACCATTTCTACCTCATGACCTTTTTCCATCAACTGGATTTTGGCTCGCTCAACCAATGACCCATTCAAACGACCCTCAGAGTAGGGAGATGGTTGGTGGGCATTGATAATCAGTATATTACTCATGGAAGAACACCTTTCTCTTTGATGACTGGACAGTGATCCAGACAATTAACTTACTTACCGTGGGTATGCTATTGTTGGCTGGCAACCTAAGTCAACCAGTATACTTTTAGTAACCTGTCGGGGTACTATTCCGCTCAACATTAAAAACTCAAATATTAGAACGCTTTATTACGTCAGACTTGAAGCGTTCTGCATTTTCCCGCTCCTGAACTTCCACATTCCCCTTACCAAAAAATGCCCAAAATGGCTTAGGAATCGTAAGCGCTCTCTGGGTCGCCTTTCTGGCATCAATTTCATCGAACCAACGATTCAGGTGCTGAAGATCCTCCACCTGTACCTTGGCCCAGTAGAAAGCTCGTGCCCAGGGATAAGTGGCCATATCTGCGATGGTATACTCCCCGCAGGCCAGAAAGCGGCTCTTCGCCAACCTAGCGTTCAGGGCCTCCATCAAGCGACAGCTTTCCTGAACATAACGATCAGTGGCAAAGAGGTTTTCCTCGCCCTGTTTTGCCGCGATACGCTGAAAGTACATCGCTTGCCCCATCATTGGCCCTATTCCACCCATCTGAAACATCAGCCATTGCAAGGTGACAGATCGCTCATCTGGTTTTTGGGGCAGGAACTTTTGGTACTTCTCTGCCAAATACCAGAGGATGGCACCGGACTCGAAGACAACAAAATCGTTGTTGGAACGATCGACTATGGTCGGTATGCGCCCATTGGGGTTGAGTTGCAGATATTCAGGGTGCTTATGTTGTTTCTTGGCAAAGTCGATGTGGGTAAGATCATATTCCACTCCAGCTTCTTCCAAAAAGATAACCGGCTTCCAGCCATTCATAGTTGATGCGGTGTATAAGTGGATATCTTTTGTCGTATATACTTGTCTCCTTTATTAAAAGTCCCTGTGCCTCTTCCTTTCCGGCAGAACCGATCTGCAAAATTACTTTTTACTCTCCACAATGATGGCAATTACTTCCTTGGTGCCCATATTAGTTACCTGGTGAGTCCAGCTTTGATGCCACATCACATGACCATCAGGCACGCTTACTCTAAGATCATCGGCTCCTTTCTGGCGAATCAGCAGATCTCCTCCTTTCTCGAAATACACAGTTTCGTCCCTGTGGGTATGCCAGAGGTCCGCTTCACCGGGTTTAAGCACCATCTTCAACACCTCAATGCTGTCGCTTTCAAGCAACAGTTGGTACTGTTCCGGTGACTCGATATGTGCCGAACCCGGTAGGGTTGTTGCCACTGCGCAGCTAGCACTAAACAAACTGCTAGCCACAGTAGCCCATGGTTTTAGTGTCATCGTTTATCTCCAATCATTTGTGGAACTGCAGCCGTCATGGTCAAAGCCCGGCTGGCCTTTACTTTCATTTTTATGAACATTATGTTACCGTTTCACAATATTCAACCAGTTAACTTTTGGTAACCACCTGTATGATGGCTTCCGGTATGTAACTGCTCTGAATCCTTTGAGAGAGGTGAAATTTGGAAAGCAAAATCAAAACAGACGCCTTTGGTAGAAAGAGGGTCGAAAACGCATGCATGGAGCCATGTGCCATTGAAAAGGGCATGCGAATCATTGGTGGTAAGTGGACCGGTTCTCTGCTGTATCATTTGAAGGATGGGCCAGTACGATTCAATGATCTGACCAGGATGCTGGGGGGCGCCAGCAAAAAAATGATTGATCAAAGGCTCAAAGAGTTGGAATCACGCAACATGGTGATACGAAAGGTTCTAAGTGATCGCCCTATAGCCGTTACCTATGAACTGACCGATTTCGGCCGTTCTGCACTCGATGTACTGGAAGTCATGAGGGAGTGGGCCGAATCAAGCGATCTTTAATCAGCCGTCATCTCCCAGTGAATAGACCCCATCCTAATGGACACTACTCAGCCCCCCAATGACCGGTATGTGGCGTGCGCTGCCCGTCAACCTGGTGGTGACGTCTCACACCCGGTCATCGGTAGCATCAGTGCTCGGTTCGGCGCCAAGACCAGCCTCTCGCGATTTCAATAACTCTGACCCAGAAGGATCTCCACGCATATAATTGGACTATGGTGCGCTGTAGCTCCTCAACGCAGGCATCGGCAGCACGCTGACGCATGCGATGCATGCCGACGGTGAC
Source organism: Ferrimonas sp. (assembly GCF_048263965.1). Lineage (NCBI taxonomy): Bacteria > Pseudomonadati > Pseudomonadota > Gammaproteobacteria > Alteromonadales > Ferrimonadaceae > Ferrimonas > Ferrimonas sp. The sequence continues at coordinate 76,221 of NZ_JBLXDO010000007.1, forward strand.
GTTAGAGACGAATCGAGATAGGCCTTGTCTAGCATTCATGGCTTCCTTGTTTTGGTTTTGTTTGGCGACTGATCAGATCGCGAAACGCCATGAATGTTCCCTCCTTTCCCCCTATCTCTTTGTTTAATTTAATAACTTTATGGGGATGCCTCAGACTCTGCCCCCTTTGATCTGAATTGCTCAAACTCAAGCCCTGAGAGGGTCGAGCGGGGCTATGCCGCGGCGAAAGATCGCCACAGACGCTACGCTCACCACCTGGCGGCGCATGGCCGCTCCGCTTCCCCCGGTTCCTTGCCGCGAAACCTGCAGCGCCGCTCAGCTATCTTCATCACTGGGCCGGCGCGTCGTGATTCTTCGGAATCAGGTTACAGACAAAGGACAACCCAAGAACCCAGCCACAATAGAAACAGACACCGAGCATCGCTCCGCTCCAGGGCGTCGTGAGCGCAGAGGTTGCACTGGCCAGGACTTCAACTCCTTAGACAAACCAACAGGGGGGTGATGAATAACCCAGTCTTCGCAAACCGGACCGCCTGTCTGGGCACACTTCTGGTACTCTGGACGGTCGGATGCAGCTCACGCTCCTACATCGACTTCCACGATGAACGGCACGGCCGAGTGATCGCCGAAGCCACGGTAAGACTTGAGGCCAATCCCGAAGATCCCGAGCTGTTCGCCACTCGAGGGCGGGCCTACTTTTGCACGCGGCAATACCACAGGGCGATCACGGATTTCAGCAGGGCCATTGCCCTCGATCCCGACAACGCCAACGCCTACCGGGGACGCGGACGCGCCAGGAGGATCATCGATCATCAGGCGCTTGCCACAGGCGCCATCATCAGCGCTGCCCACCCAGGTTTTGTCGCCGACACCGATAAGGCAAACCGGCTGGATCCGGCGAGATATGAGGCGGAAGTGAACCAGGGATTTGGTTACTTCTCAGAGACAAGCGGCGAGTTTCTCTACCCGATCCGTGGCTACTGTATCGATGGCGTTCAGGAGTTGCGCTTGGGCTCGACGACCGCTAACCAGGCAGCCCAACTCCTTCCCCTCGATCGCTTCACCTCACACGGCGCTAGGCGCTTTCTCGGCAAGCGCTCACAGGCGGAAAAGCCCCGCATCGGCAAAGTGGGGCCGGTGGTCGACAGAGTACGAAGCTTTTATGAGATCGAGAGCGACAGCTTGCCCTCCCCGACCCTGATTTTTGACCAACGGGACCGGCTGGTTGTCATCCGCAATGTCGACTCGATGTTCACCGGCACAGTGGTGGATCGCAACCTGGGAGAAGCTGGCAACGAACGAATGATGCGGATAGAGGCAGAGCGACTCGAGAAGTACCATGCGCTGATGCGAAGCCATCGCTTTACCGAGGTCTATCGGGATGAGAAACATCCCGAGTACGGCGATCGCTACAGTAACAAGACACTGAGGGCGGAGCTCACCCCCTGCGTGATCCTGGATATCACCCTTCCCATCATCCTCAACTCGGGGTTTGTTATATATGACACCGAATACATATATGTCTGCCCAACCAACTAACGCCGGGGCGCAATAGGACAAGGCCGCTTAGTTGCAAACTGCAGAAGGACCAGGGCAAGGCCGTGGTGGCTGCCCTTGGCCATGTTTCAAGGGGTCAGAGTGATCGAAACAATTCAGTGACTGCTCTGTGGTGTCAGGATTCTCTGTGATCTTGTCCGCATAAGGAAGGTGCGCCGGACGCATTGATTAACGCAGTGATAGTGGCGGGTACCGTCCAAGCTGATTTGATGGCTGCTGGCTGCTGGCTGTTGGCTTTAGGCATTGTTCTCGCTCCTTGAGAATGAAAGCTAAGGATAGACATAAAAACTATTGTTACCAACATAATAGATGACCATGGAAGAGTCAGATTACCCCATGATTGTATACTGGCAATCTAAGATTGACGTTTGGAAGTTGAAAAACTACTGTTATTAGTTCCGGTTGTATTAGATGCTAGTAGCTGGTTATGACGAACTTAAAACTTTTACTCGTAACTCCGCAATCGGAATAGTTGAGGTATTTCAAGGGTATATATGTGCCTCTAATATATAAGTGTCGACAATTCACATGGATGTTTGAATTATGAACTTTAAACTTAGTATATTTACCGCCACATTGTTGAGTTGTAACGTATTTGCTGAGGATGCTATTCTTTGTGACAGTTGTACTAGCTATGAAGCTGCAAGAAATCAGGCAGAAAAGTATGCTCCAGAACTTGAGTGTCATAATTCTGGTGGAGGCGATCCTTCGTTTGGCCCTTCAATGACATGCGGTTCTACTGCGAAGAGAATAACACTTGTTAGTTCGTTAAGTGGTGCGACGTACTCCTTTGATGTATATCATGAAAATGTTGAACCATGGAGCGTTGTAGTAAGTACAAAAAGTGTTTCTGCCGACGCAGAATATGTGTTCAGAGAATTGGCTAAGTTTCATAGAACTCTTACAAGTTCTATCAGGGAAGCTGAAAAAGAGGATATTTCCTACTCAAGTCCTAGCCTTTACTCAGCACAAACAGAATCAAACTGTCCTACTGGAACAGCATTAGATACTCTCGCAGATCCAAATAAGTTAGAGCAATTAATGACAAAAATGGAATTGCAAATATCTACAAACTATATGTCACATAACAATAGAGCCAATGTGAATCCACGCGCTTACGCTAGTGGTTATGCTGGCGGTTATAAGGGTTTCTCATATTCTGTAACCCATGAGGCAAGCAGACAAGTGCCTACTTATGTAGAAACTTTCGACTTTTCGGAAAGGCCTAATACCGGGGTGAAGGACAGGCTTGTTTTTCGTGTTGGGACATTTGGAACTGATGAGAACAATATAAAAAGTTTGACGTTTGACCTGATTCCTGATGCATCTAGAGTTGGTGGTTATACTCTGTCTGGGCTTCAGGGGAAGAATGGTACGCTTAAAGTGGATAATGCTTGCATTAGAGAAAAGCTAGATGAATTGGCTCAACAGCAAGCTGTTACTTTGACTGTAACGCCAGTAGGGGGAGGTGGTGGAGTCCCCTCTTTAGGTACACCAGGTGAAACTCTTACTAATCCTACAAAAACGACTTGTAAGATCTATGATTACCGGTCAAGTGGCATGTTGATCGCGAGCTTGCTTGAGTGTGAGTAAAAAAATTTGAAGTTATATGTGTTAACCTTTTTAAGGTAAGCAGGAGTTGTGTTGCTCCTGCTTTTTATTGTCGCCGATTAAATTGCACGATTAACTATTTTTTAATTCGGGTGTGCCGCTCGAAGAATAATGATAATTGGAATGCCCGATAATGAAGAAAACCTATAGTTACAATGGGAAAAGCTGTTTTTTAAAACAAGAATTTACAAGGTCGATGATTTTTCAGGAAAATCATTATATTTAAGCTGTTATCATGGCGCTAGGGGATTCAATCGATTCGAAGAAGGTACGTGTTATGAGAGCCAAAATCATCACGCTGTTGACCAGTCTGCTTTTCTGCAGCACTGCATACAGTCAAGTTGAGCCAGGCAAGGTGTATTCGATAGAAGACATTAAGGCGCTTCATGAAGCGGGGGAGAAGGAACTGGTTGCAGAGATCCTGCCTCCTTTTCGGTTCAGGCAGCCCCAAGGGGCGGTACAGCGTTACAGGAACCACCTTTGGAAGTGCGTTAATAAAGAGCGCCCGGGAATGTGTACGGCAGTCGCTGCGCTCGATATTTCCCCCAAAGAGCTGGAGGCTGCAATGACTGTGCTTAATAAAACAGGGTACGTTGCCGTACCGAAGTACAACATCAAAGCCATGAGCGAGGAGATGTCTTACATGCTGGAGCATGCAGAGGCTCTGGGTGAGCGTATGGTCGGTACCCAGAAGCACTTAAACGATATTATGGTCTCTAACAGTAAAGAGAGTATTGAACTGTTACAGGCCCTGATGAACAAGGGCGGAGAGGATTAGTGGTGGAGCAAGTCAGGTTGTCTTGGCAAGCTATCTGTGTTTCAGGATTAACTTGGCACTGAATTTAAGTAGGACAAGACGCCTTGGTTTTGTCAGTCATTGAAGGGTAGGCGCTAACCGCCGTAGTCCAGTGGTTTTCTTAAGCCTTTTGAATGGAAGTAGAATGAGTTTTTTCAGTAAGAAGCGATTAGCGATTCCCTGCCTTGTTATTCTGGTGTTTTCAGTCTTCGACTTGTTAGTGGCACACAGTGTTGACTTTAGGCATCGAGTTCAATCGGTGTTATGGAACCCTTCGGATGATCTTAAAGCACTTCTGGATTCATTGGACCAAGGGCCATATACCGTTGTAAGCGCCGATATAGGTGAGTACTCACGTTACACAGTAGAACTTCAAACAATTCACTTCTGGTTGACGTATACGCGAAGCGATGACTTCATAGTGCTTTATCACAGTAGTCAGGAGTGGTTATATTTCAGTTCTAAAGAGGGTATCTACGCTTCACCCTATGTCAATATCTTGAAATACCTTGAGCCGCCTATGCTCACAGGTTGTCTTGGCGACTTGGAGGTATCTTATGTCGATACTGACAATCGGATTGATTACCAACCATTCCTTGTCTTGGATGAAGGGGCCTACTTCGTTGGCGTAAATTCTCTTATTGAATCTAAGTTTTCTGAGGGAAGGTGTGCCGTAGTCCGTTGATTTTGGCCTGTGGAACAGCCTCTCCATAGGCGCACTTCCCTAGTCGCTAGGGTTTTGATGCCAGTACTTGTGGTGAATCAATGCTGCCTTTTTGACTAAGGTGAGAGCACAGCGTCAAGACCATCCTGCACGGCGCTGGCCTAAAGGTAGTAATGCATGTGCGACAGAAACGGCTTTGAAAACGGGCTCCAGGGGAGCCCGTTTTTTTATGACTTTTAGTTTGTCTCTGTCGCCAGCCCTCCCTTTTGGTTAAGGTTTTGGTCCTCGCCAAAGTCGGTGTCAAGGTTAGTCGTCGTGTTGGTCTCTTTGGCGATGGTTAAATCGGCACAGGGCTGCACGAACAGCAGCAGGGTGCCTATGACCATGCTGCCCACCAGGGTGATGCTGTTTCGCGCGGCGGCGCCGGTCACCAGCACCAGGGAGCGCCTTTATCAATCTAAGTTGGCCGGAGTAAGGAAAGCCATTATTTCAGGGCCACAGGAGAGACCATCATTATCGGGTAAATACCCTGTTTTCTTTAGGAAGAGAGTAGCGCCGCTTAACCTTGTCTAATTACTTTCAAAAGTCATACGAATATTAGAGTCCAACATTTGGTTTATGCAAAAAATGCATGGGTTGTTCTAGGCGTATTAAATGTCGATGCCCTTATTTTCGTGTCGAAGCATTGAACAAAGAGCCCTGGTCTAAAGCCGCTCCCTGACGGAGATGGCTGGTTTGTCATGGCTTTTTGAACAGTGGCTGATGCAGGGGCAGGCAAGCGCACAAGTCACTATCTTCATGAATGTTATGTTATTTTGCTCGATGCTGCCTGTGGGAAGGAGTTGCGCGTGACAGTGGTTGAGATGACCGTCGATGACGAAATGCCCGCTCAAAAGAAGACTTTTCATTAAAGTGGTGGCGCTGGTGACTTAAAGCTATTAATGACTTGTCTCGTTGTTTTTGATGGGAGTGTTTTGCTTGTTAAAAAATTTGAGAATGCTTCGACTGAAACTTCTTGCGGAAAAATGTTCTGCACCAAGGTCACAAAAAGTCTTAATTTCCGTTGTTATTATTCCCGGCAGAAAAAGATTCTTCTTTCCACCAGAGCTTAAAGGAATTTGTCATGGAAAACATTATTCTGTCGCCGGGTAAGTATGTTCAGGGCGATGGAGCCATCAAGAACATCGCTTCCTACGCCAAGGCGCACTCATTGGTACTGGCTGATGATTTCGTCATGGGGTTAACCGAGGAGGCGGTCCAGGCCAGCTTTAGCGACAAGGGCCTGGAAGTGGAGTTTGCACTCTTTGGTGGTGAGTGTGCCAAATCGGAGATTGAGCGCCTGAAAGACAGAGCGGACTCCTGTGGTTGTAAGATGATCATCGGCATCGGTGGCGGTAAGGCTTTGGATACCGCCAAGGCGGTGGCTCACTTCGCTGCTCTGCCTGTGGTGGTGGTGCCCACCATCGCCTCGACCGATGCGCCGTGCAGCGCCTTGTCGGTGATCTACACCGAAGACGGGGTGTTCGACGAGTATCTGCTGCTGCCGAAGAATCCGGACGTGGTGCTGATGGATACCGGTCTGATTGCCAAGGCGCCCACACGTCTGCTGGTGGCGGGCATGGGCGATGCCCTGGCTACCTACTTCGAGGCCCGTGCCGCAGCACAGGGTCAGGCGCAAAACCTGGCCGGTGGCGTGCCCACCAACACCGCCCTGGCCCTGGCCAAGCTCTGTTATGACACCCTGATTAATCAGGGGCCCATGGCGCTGGCGGCGTCCGAAGCCAAGGTGACTACCCCGGCGCTGGAGAGCATAGTGGAAGCCAATACCTACCTCAGCGGTGTGGGCTTCGAAAGCGGTGGCCTGGCAGCAGCCCACGCCATCCACAATGGCCTGACCCTGATGGAGGAGTGTCACCATCTCTATCATGGTGAGAAGGTGGCTTTTGGCACTCTGGTGCAACTGGTGATGGAGAACGCACCCAAAGAGGAGTTTGCCGAGGTATTGAACTTCTGCAACACCGTGGGACTGCCCACTCACCTTTGGCAGCTGGGGATCAAGGAGCTGGATATGGACAAGCTTAAGGCTGTGGCTGAACAAGCCTGTGCCGACGGGGAAACCATCCACAACATGCCGTTTAAGGTGACGCCGGAGAAGGTGCTGTCCGCCATTCTGGCTGCCGACCGCATGGGACGTCGCGGCGTCAACTGATCACCAGTGTTCGCTGTGCCGATAGGGGGAGGGGGCGGCTTTCAGGGCCATCAACTTCTCCACCCGCTCCGAGGTGGGCGGGTGAGATCGGAGCCAGGCCAGGGGATCCCCTTGGCCTGTTGGTATCAGCAGACCGCGCCACATGGGGGCCTGCTCGCGGGAGATGGTGAGCAGCGCCGAGGCCAGGGGCTCCGGCGCACCCAGCAAACTGGCGGCGCGTCTGTCCGCGTCGAATTCCCGAACCCGAGATAGCGCCAGCTGCAGCAGGGCGCAAAGGTGTGGTGTAACCATCAACAGCAGCAGGGCGCCGATGGACACCGATGCTATCCCGAACAACATCAGCGGCAGCATGATAAGGGCCCCAATCCAGGCAAGGCTTGCCAGCATCCGGCACAGGCCGGTGATCAGCGCTGCCATTCGCAGCAGGAAGGCGTCACTGTGGGCCAGGTGGGCAATCTCATGGGCCAGCACCCCGGCGATCTGTGGGGCACTGAGGCGTCTCAGTAACCCTTCGGAGACCACGATCACCCCGTCACGCTGGCTGCCCATGGCAAAGGCGTTGGCGGTCAGTGAGGGAGACCAGTACACCTGCGGTGAGCGCTCCAGCTCTGCTCGCCGGGCCAGTTCAGCCACCGCCTGCTTCAGGCCCTGTGCGCCGGTCATGGGGGTGACCCTCATCATTCTCAGTTGCCACTGAGTCGGCAGGGTAGGGAGCAACACCGAAACGGAGATCAGCAACGCCAATACCATCCACTCGGTGCCTGGCCCCAGCAGCAGATGGCCGCTGAGCATCAGCAGTAGTGCCATTCCCCCAAGTAAAAACAGGGTATGCAGGGCGTTCCTTAGCCGGGATCTCAGGTGTTGTCTCGGATCCATCCTGACCTCACTCATTGCCTCTCATAGTATGGGTATAAGGGCAGCGGGGTTGGTTATCAAGTGCCCAGCTTTCGAAATGCATGCACTGATGTACACATATGGGGCAAACGAGGGCAGTTGGTGGTGTTTTCTATTGAAATTAGCGATTTTTCTGTGGTTTAGTTAGCGACCTTATGAGTTGCAACCCGGGGCCGAAACCACGGCAGTCCGGTTGGAGAGATAACAAGAGCGATGTTTCGAAAGATATGGGTGCTGATCTGCCTGGTGGTGGTGGCTAAGGTGGTGTTCAGTGACTTGAAAAGAGACGCTGAGCCTAAGCCTCCGGCCGATCCCAGGTTGGCGCAGATCCTGACTCTGGTCGAGCAGGAGAAGAGTGATGATGCCTATGAAGCGATCGCCCAAATGTTGCCCGAAGTTCGCAACCCACAGGTGGTGCAATATCTCTACAAGTTGCGCGCTCACATCGAGGTGGAGCGTCGCCACTTTCACTACGCCATTGAGTCTCTGACCCAGGCTCAGGAAGCCGGCGACCAGAGTATGGCGACCTCGGCACGCATCGATGAGATCAAAAACTGGATCGGTAGGATGCAGGAGGAGCGTGCCATGGCCGATCACTACCGGGATGCCCGGGGCAATGGCATGGCTGGCGAGCTCAAAGGCCAGGTGACCATCCTCTATCTCTACCTAAATGACAACCGCTGGAGCAAATGGTCCGGTAAAGACCGTCTCCAGAATCGTCAGTATCTGCAGCAGGTGACCGACTGGTATGGCCGTCGGGCGACAGAGTATGGGTTGGTCAAGCCCACCTTTAACACCCGGTTCTTCTTCCTGACCTCACCCAAGGGGATCACCAAGGAGTGGCTGCGTTCTAAGGCGTTTTTCAGTGACGCCCAGCACCTGATTGCCCAGCAATTGGGGTACGGCAACATGGCTCAGTTCGTTGAGGCCAAGGCGCCCAGAGGTGAAGTGGCTCTGGTGTTCCACTCCAATGGCGAAGCCCGCTCGTTTGCACTCTCCTGCAGGAGCAAGGAAAAGGCTCCGCGCTGCCACTATGAGTACGCCATGCTTACCGAAAAGATGGTCCCCGGAGCCCGCCATAGCTACGTTCCCCAGGTGCAGGCCCATGAGATGCTTCACCTGTTCGGCGCCGCCGACCTCTACCGAATTCGTAACGCCCGGGACTACGCCGTGACCGACATCATGAACTACTACAGCGACACCCTGGGCCACGCCACCATCGACCCCATTACTGCCTGGTCCATCGGCTGGGCTGAGGCGCCAAACGCGCCCTTCAAGATTGAAAACAAGGAGAAATGAGTATGGAGATCACCTCCGTCGAACAAAACGCCGTCTTTATGTTCCTGAACTTGAGCTATGCGGTGATCAGCCTGTTTGTCAGCGTGATTGCCCTGGTGATCATCGACAAGTTCGTGTTCCGCCGCATCGACTTCATTGAGGAGATCCGCAAGGGCAACCTGGCGGTGGCCATCTTCCAGTCCACCATCCTGCTGTTTGTGGGTTTTGTAGTGTCTTCGGCGATGCACTAACGCAGGTTTTCGCCCAGCCTTGGCTGACTAACCTTTTGATTTTATGACGCTAAACCTGTTTTCGAATGGGCGTGTCTTGTACACTCTCTGCACTGTTGTCCATGGGCAGCCGTGTTGAACAACAACCGGATGAAAGGGAATTCGTTTGTGTTGGGTCTAATACACCGCAATCTGTAAGCAAGGAAGTACTGTGAAAAAAATTCTAACTCTCTTTAGCGCTGTTTTTATCTCTTTTTCCTCCCTGGCGGCCTCCATGCCTGACATTGGTGAGGTTGCCCCCGATTATCTGGGGCGTGGCAACGATGGCAATGTGGTTCGTGTCTCCGAGCAGCAGGGCAAGATCATGGTGGTGACTTTCTGGGCCTCCTGGTGTCCCCCCTGTCTTAAGGAGCTGCCTCTGCTGGAGGGACTGCAGGCCACTGTGGGCACAGAGCAACTGAAAGTAGTGGCGGTGAACTACCGCGAAGACAAGAAGCAGTATCGCCGCATCAAGAATAAGCTGAAGAATCTGACCTTCACCCTGACCAGCGACAGCAATGGCAAGATTGGTCGCAGGTATGGCGTGGATGGTATTCCCCATATGGTGTTGATTGACCACGCGGGGAAGATTGCCAATCGTTGGGTAGGCTACGGTGAAGGCAACATACAACAGGTGGTGGATGCCATGAACGAACTGCTGGCCAAACAATTGGCCGAAAGAGAACCCTAAGGTCTTTATAACACCGCCGGCTCAGATGCCGGCGGTGTTGTTATGGATAGTGCGAAAGGCTGTGAAGAAGGCGGGAAGTTACGACTTTGGCTTGGTGTCTTGTCGTTTGGCCTTGGGGACGTAGTTGAGGATGGAGATAGGTACTGCTTTCCTCGGTGCAAACCCTTCAACTTCGCGGCGCTCAATCAGGTGATTCAACCGACTTTCGATCATGCACAGGTTTTTGAAATCGTCCTTGGAGACCAGAGACACCGCTTCACCCAGGGCACCGGCGCGACCGGTTCGACCGATGCGATGCACATACTCGTCGGCCGGGAAGGGCAAGTCGTAGTTGACCACGCGCTCCAGGTTGTCGATGTCGATGCCGCGGGCGGCAACACCGGTGGCCACCAGGTAGCGAATCTTGCCGGCTTTGAAGTCTGCTAGGATCTGCTCCCGAACCGCCTGGGTACGGCCACTGTGGATGCACTCGGCTTCGATGCCGCGTTTGGCCAACTGACTGACCAGCTTGGCGGCGCCGTGCTTGGTTTCGATGAAGATCAGCGCTTGATTCCAGGGGGTGGACTGGATCAGGTGGCTCAGCAGTGCCGATTTCTTATCTTTGTCTACGGTGGTCAGCCATTGGCTGATGGTGGCCTTGCTCGCCTGACTGGCGGCAATGCTGATCTCAACCGCATCGGTGATGGCACTCTTGGCCAGCGCCCGTACCTTTTTCGAAAGAGTGGCGGAAAACAGCAGAGATTGTCGGTCTGTGGGCAGTTTGGTAACGATGTCGTTGATGTCGTCGATGAAACCCATGTCGAGCATCTTGTCCGCTTCATCCAGCACCAGCATCTCTACTTCATCGAAGTGAATGGCGCGGCGGCTGTACATATCCAACAGTCGTCCTGGCGTGGCCACCAGCACATCAACGCCATCCAGCAGCGCCTGTCGTTGAGGCTCAATGTTTACGCCACCGTACATGGCCATGCATTTCAGTGGCAGGTGACGGCCATAGCGCTCGACACTCTCGGCCACCTGAACCACCAACTCGCGGGTTGGCGCGATGATCAGCGCCCGAACCCGTTTCTTACGACCTCGGCTGCCCTGACTGAGCTGCTGCAGAATCGGCAGCACAAAACTGGCGGTCTTGCCGGTACCGGTTTGCGCGGCGGCGATCAGATTATCGCCCCGCAGCACAACGGGAATCGCCTTCTGCTGAATCGAGGTAGGCTCGCTGTAACCGGCTTCGGTAACGGCGTCGACAAGTGGGGCGGATAATCCCAGGCTGGAGAATGACATCGGTGGTCTCGGTTAGGTGAATCAACGGCGCCGCAAATGGCGGTGGCTTAAGGGGCGGGAAGTATAGCAAAGCACTCTGGTTCGGGGAATGAGGCAGTGGTGCTCTGGCGGTCATAAAAAAGCCAGCGACTGTCAGGCCGCTGGCTTGTTGTTTTGTCATGACTGTGACGGTTTACTTGTGAACCTTGCCGATTCTGGTTGCACGATCGTCATAGTCTTCTGCGTGACACCCTCCACAGGACTGTACCGGTCTCAGCCAGGGCTGGCGGTACTTGCCGTCCTCGCCGTATTGATACGGATCCTCGGACGCATGAGACAGGTCGATCTTGAACAGGTGAGAGTTCTTCGGCATGTGGCAATCGGTACAGTCTGCCATGGCACCGTGCATGGCGCCGAGGCCATCGTTGAACTCTACGCTGGGATGACAATCCTGGCACTCGGTGGTCAGAGCCTGTTCGTGTCCTGGCTTATCACGGAAGTTGGTGGACAGGTGAGGGTTGTGACAGTGGATGCACTGGAACATACGCTTCTTACCGGTGGCTTCACCGGTATCAGGGTCATAGCCCAGCAGCGCGTCTCCGGCATTACGACCCTCTTCGAAGTAGTCCTTTACGAAGCCACCGATGGTGTCTCCGCCAAACTTCTCGTCGTAGCTGGTCATATATCCGTCTTTATACCAACGCTCACCTGCTTTGGTGTGGCATTCACCACAGGCAATTGCGTCGCCGTAGGCCTGGTTCATGGCCGTCAAATCGGCGCGCAGTCGGCCTTTGGCGTTGCGGACAATGTTGTTCTTGCTGGGGCTCTTGGCGTGATCGCCACCGGCACCGTGGCAGGCTTCGCACTGTACACCAGCTTGGGCAAAGGTCCCTTCCATGCCAATCAGACCGTCCTGACGATCGCGGTTGCGATGGTCATCGGGCTCGGAGGTGTAGTCGCGCCAGCCGGTGTTGTGGCAGTGGCCACAGGTGTAGGGCATGCCATCGCCGCCCGCACCAGGCGCGAAGGGGACCACCCGAGTCTCGTCGAGGGTTTCCCCTTTTGGCAACACATCAAACATCGCCTTGGTACCGTTGATCATGTAGCCGTTTTTATCGACTAGAATCGCCTGACGCTGGAAGCCTCCCAGCAGGTAACTGATGTCGTCCCAGCTTTCCGGTGTTCCTGCGCTGTTCTCGACACCTTCATACAGTTCGAAAGCGCCATCCAGGGAGGTAAAGGGCAGGTCGGGCGCCTGACCGTTTTCAATCTTGGTGAATTTCCAGTTGTGTCCGGTCTCCAGGAAGCTGGCCTTGTCCTGGTGGCAGCGCAGACAGGCTTGAGTACCGGCATAATCCTGAATACTGGCTTTCACCTCCACATCCACTACAGCAAGTGTTGTACCACCCTTGCCGTCGCTGATGGTGTACTCTACCTGGGCCAGGCCATAGTCGCTGGAGACAAACCATAGAAGGTCGTTCTCTACTCGTACTTCACCGGCGCCTTGCACGACTTTCGCACCGGCCAGGGAAAGCGTATCTCCCTCAGGATCGCTGGCTTCAGCCAGGACGTCGATGGAGGTATCTTCACCGATAACGGCAATGGCCGACATTGCTCCAGGACCTGGAGGCAGATTGGTATCCGAATTGCTGTCGCTGTCTCCGTTACACCCTGCCAGCAGCGCAATAAGCGCACTGGCGCAAAGTGTCAGAGCACCTTGTTTTACTACGTGTTGTTTCATCATCATTTCCTCTGCGATTTTATTGTCTCGCAAGAGAAAATTTAATTAATACTTCAAAGGGAAAGGAGGTCGATTTCGTCCGGTAAATAGTCGATTTCGTACCGCAACAGCAATTCGTGAACTGGATCTGCTGTGTTATGGTTGCTGGCGGAACAAGTGCACTCTTTGGGTGGATGGGCCTATAACTGCAAAGTGGGAATCGCCAGTTTCCATTAAAGCGGGTTAAGTTCAAAGTTCGCTGAAAGTGGTTTGATATATGTCTCCGCCCCTGGCGGCGCCTAATTAATGCGCAAATTAGTCCAGGTGTCATTCTTAGTGATCTGCCCGGAAACACTTATAGCAGATCTGAAGATTACTGATTTTGAGTATAAAGTATAACCAGTGTCGTGCTGGCTATTGAAGCCAGAGTTAATATTGCCTTCGTTCAGCCTGCATTGCAGGAATGTCGGCATTGATTAACCAAAACTTTGTTTACGTTTTCCGAGAGAAAAATAAAGATGCATCTAAAAAAGAGTCCGCCCAGAGGGCGGACTTAACCTCTGGATCAGAGGAGTTCAAAAGTCAGGTTAAACTGATGAAGAAAAATGAAAGGAAATTGCCTCAATGCTCACACACCGAAAGCCCATCACTTCATTAAGCTCGTTGAATATTCTAATGTGGCAGATGAATATAAACCGGGATATTTGTCACAAGAGAAGCCGCAATTGAGGCAATTGTATTTTGCGCAAACAGACATAATCAGATGCAATGGCATCTTATTTAGAATGAAATTGGATGCTGAAGTGAATTTTGGCTAAAACTAAATTCTGAGAAGTCTTACTGAATAACCTGAGTGCATAAGGTTATAGTTTGGCCAAAATTACCGGGTACCATGATGTGCGGTTCAAACAGCAGGTGCTGCTAATAAAGTCATTTAAATGGGTGATTCACACAAGCTATAAAAGTAAGGAGCGCATCGGTAGATGCAAGCGTTGACGATCAGAGGTTCATAATCACATATTCTGCGTCTGACCGGTACTAAGTGGTCGAGTTGAGTCAGGCGCCTAACGGTCTTTTGTGACAGTACCACTTGGGATAACGACCGGTCATCACTTTGTCGGAGAGCTGTGATGCGTTCGTATAGCGATTTGATTGCCAGCCTATTCCGTAATGGCTATCGGTGATGCTTCAATATAGGGCGCACGCTGTTTGCGCGCCCTAACTCAACTTGTTAGGCAAGCATAAATGGCTTGATAGCTTTAAACACACTTACTAATTGCTGAAAATTAATTTTTCCAAACCACTCCGGTGTCAAAGCTTTGAAACTGCCCGTTTCAGTGCTTTGACCGGAGAATCTACCCACGCTGTATTGCGAAGGGGTGTCTATCACATCACTAAAATGCCTTGCTCAGTTGCGCTGGTGTTGGAGGATAATAAAGTCATCGACATGATGTATTAATGCTCAGCATAATAGTTCATGCCTCGCCTATACTGCGGCGAAAGCGTCCGCAGATGATTAGTCTTGCTGGATCAATTCAACCTTATAGCCATCGGGGTCGGTCACAAAGGCGATGTGCGTCGAGCCGCCCAGTACCGGGCCTGGCTCGCGGGAGATTTTTCCACCTGCAGCTCGAATCTTATCGCAGGCGATGTAGATATCATTAACGCCTAAGGCAATGTGGCCAAACGCGGTGCCGTGGTCGTAATTGGATTCACCCCAGTTGTAGGTTAGTTCAATAACGGCATGCCCTTCGTTCTCTTTGCCGTAGCCAACGAAGGCCAGGGTGTACTTGTAGTCTTTGTTTTCAACCTGACGTAGCAGTTTCATGCCCAGTACATTTGTGTAGAAGGCGATAGATTTATCCAGATCGGCAACGCGAAACATGGTGTGAAGTAGTTGTGCCATAAGGTTCTCCCTAAGGTTGTCAGGATGCGTACTCGTTAGTAAAAAGCCAGCAATACTACGCTGGCTTGGATTTACTCAATGAAGCCGTCGATTTACTCGTACTCAGAGGAGTAGGTTTCGGCGTAGGAGTGAGAATACAGCTCGAACAGGTTGCCGAACGGGTCTTCCAGGTACACCATCTTCGCCGGCTTGCTGTCGTCTTCTGGGTGGTATCGCATGATGTCCATGCGTTGTTTACCGCCATACTGAATAGTTTTTTCGATTACGCCCTCAAAGTCGGTGGTTTCCAGACAGAAGTGGAAGATGCCGATGCGGGAGAAGTCGACTTCGTGACGCTCTTGGCGATCCTTCATTTCGAAGAGTTCAACGCCGATGCCATCAGTGGTCAGAAGGTGGGCGATGTTGAAGCCTTTAAAACCTTCGCCGAACACCTGAATACACATGCGACCGATGGCGGTTTCGCGCTCTTCCAGCACTTCGCTCTTGCCCATGACCATCTTTAGGCCCAGTGCTTTAGTGTAAAACTCGATGGCCTTATCCATGTCGGTGACCATGATGCCTACGTGACTCATTTTCATAATATGGTGCTCCAGATTTGTTGTGGGGGAGTTTGTCTTGTTTCGATGTGGAGCAGTATAGGGAGAGTGGATGGTGACGTTAAATTATCAAATGTGATATTTATAATTACATTTTATTATTGTTCTCAATTTAGATTGGTCTGAATAGTCCTAAGTTCAGTAGACACAGAATGATCGACACTGGCGGCAGAGTCGCCAATAAGATGACTTTTAGAGATTAGCTTTAGAGTCTGTAGAGGGCGTTAGGTGCGCGTTTCTCTGTCTGCGCTGTTCTCGTGTCCGGCCTCCAGAGACGGTATGGGTGTTGCGTATCCCATTTCCAAAAAACCTTGATCTGCTTCACAACATCCCTGTGACGGTGTGTTACCTTAATCCTGAAAATAGAGTAAATGCTCTAATTTGTTTCTTTTGGTTTTCAACCATGTAGACAGAGGTTGGGGGGCAGTAAAGCGGGGAAGTGTACTTCTCTGGTGGTACTGGGTCCGGCTTCAATGGGGATTGTCCGGGGGGGCCTGGACTGTGAGGGGTTGAAACCAAACAAGGAACGGTCGTGCCAGCTCAGCTGGCTCACTTGATGTTTGAAGGAGAAGGGTATGGAACCCTCAAATCTCACACTGGTCGTCTCCATTCTTGTCTACGCCGCCGTGACCTATGCGCTTACCGAAGTGTTCCGGCGTTATCGTTATCTGGGCTTTGCCTTTATCGTCGGCTCCCTGTGCACCTTTCCCCTTTGGGCCGAGAACCGGGATACCTGGTTTGAGTGGGCCAAGATCTTCAGCGTATTGGTGCCCATGGTGGTGGTCAGCCTGATGCGCATCGCCGTCTATGAAAAGAAGCAGGGTCCGTTCTGGGAGATCTTTAAAAAGCCCTGGACCCTGTGGTTTCTGTTTTTCATTCTCGCCCTCAACATCACCGAGGCCTCCATTCACGATTGGCAACTGGGCAACCCCTGGAATGCGTTGTCCGGTTTCTGCCTGGTGCTGACCATCCCCTTCGTCGGCAAGTTCTGGCGGGTCGAGGACAAAACCTGTGGCGACCTGATTGTGGACTTCCCCCTGGGCTGGTGTTTCCTCTACACCACCTGGAACGCCGCCTTCCTGTTTGGCTGCATTCCCGATGAGTTTGCCGGTGGTTTGGCGATTCTCATCGCTTGTGAGCTTTACTCGGTGTTCGGTCGCCACGACCTCTACATCATGGGGCGTATCTACACCCTGGCGATCTTCGTGGTTCAGTTGGGCCTGACCGACGTCTTCCCCTTTATGGACTCATCCGCCTGGGCCAATCCTGAACTTGCCACCTGGTGGGGCATCATCAATCTGGTTCTGAGCGTGGCTTACGTGTTCTGGTACAACTGGCAGATGTACACAGGGGGCTGCGACACCAAGTTCCGCCACCCAGCCTCGGCGCCACAAGGGGTCTTTACCGACAAGGAGCGCCAGGAATCCATTGGTGGTTTCTGGTCCCATCTCTATTTCCATCGCGCCTGAGGAGGGGTTATGAGATACCTGAATCGTTTGATGGGGGTGTTACTGCTGTGGATGTTGGCAGGCAGTGTTTTGGCTGCCGCATTGCCGGAGCAGGGCACCCGCGAGAACTACGACCTAGGCACCTACCAGATCCTGCTGGAGGGCGTGCCCGGCACCGGCGGACTGAGTTACCACATGGAGTTCAATCGAGGTGGCACCGTCTACATAGAGAAAAAGTTCAATGGTGAGGACCTGGCAGAGACCCACCCCTTTACCCGGGTAGGCGACGAGATTCGCATCCTGCCTGTGGGTGATGGGCTCATCAAGGACTTCGATCAGGCCACCCTGACGGTGCTGGACCACGACAACATTGCCGTCAGCCTCAATGTGTCTGGGGAGTCCCTGAAGCTGATGGAGAAGGACACCGAGTTTACCCTCTATCGCTGGTACGAGTTCCAGGCCAAGGCCCACATCCTGCTGACGTTGATCATCCTGGTGGCGCTCAATGAGCTGTTCCGTCTGGTGAAGTGGAGTGGCTTTGCCTTTTTCGTCGGTTTGTCTCTGCTGCTGACCATCTTCGTCTGGCCCTATCAGGGGGTCGCCTACTGGTTTAAGTGGGCCAAGATCTACTCCGTGGTGTCAGCGTCGGTGTTCTTCCTGCTGATGCGCTTTACTCCTCTGCACAAGTACACCTTTGCCAAGCTGTTTTGTGTAGGCTTCCTGGCGCTGAACATCGCCGAAGCGGTGGCCCAGGATTTCACCATGGGCTTTACCCCCAATCTGCTGAACGGCGTCGCCGGGGTGCTGTCGATTCTGACCTGCTATTACGGCTGGAAAGGGATCAAGGCGGACGACTCACCTCAGAAGGATATGGTGTGGCCCAAGATGACCGCCCTGTGGATCATCGCCTACGACGTGTGGAACTTTGTTTATGTCTATCTGAACTTTCCCGCGTCTGCCTCGGCGCAGCTGATGGTGATTGTGGCGGCCACCATTCCGGCGCTGCTCATCAAGGAGGGCACCTGGCTGCAGGCCAGAGCCTACACCCTGGCGGCCTGGTTTATGTTCTACTTTACCTTCACCGAGTTCTACGAGCGCAACCTGTGGATCTTCCCCAGGAACGATGTGCTGACTTACTCCTTGGCGCTGCTGAGCCTGGTGCTCAATATCGCCTGCGTGGTGCAGCTATGGGAGTTCCGTAAACAGCGACTGGCTAGCCAACAACCTGCCGCAGCCTGAGGTTGTTTTTACCAAGAAAAAGGCCGCCTGAATGGGCGGCCTTTCCGGTCCTATTGCCAGGATCAGCTGTCGGTACTCTCCCCGGTAGCACCGTCCTGTGAGAAGCTGTCTCTGAAGGCCTGGAGCCCTTCGTGCACCAGGCTCTGGGTCAGGTCCACATTGTCTTTGATGTCACCATCGAGCACCTGCAGGCCGTCGAGAATGCCGCGGGCTTCATCGATGCCCTTGTCGACCGCTTCGCCAATGACGCTCATAAACCCATCCAACTGCTCATCGAAGGAGAGGCCGGAGTTTTGCCCCTGGTAGGTCTCAAAGAACTGAGTGGCAAAGCCCACAATTCGATCAGCGGTGGCCTCGGGGGAGTAGTCGATACCTGCGTCCAGCCCTTTCTGGGTGGAGTTCTCGCCAAGGGTCGGGGCCAGGTGCTCATCAATGGCTTCCACGGCGGCGCGATAGAGCAGGGCGAGCGAGTCCTGACCGGCACTCAGGCTGACCTCCTCCATGGCAGACGCGACATTGGCGTTGGTCATCGCCTTTGCGGCCTGAGCCGGGCTCTTACTTCTGGCCACTTCGGATACGGCCTTGCCGTGATTGCTGCCGTCGGTGGGCTTGTTGCGAGCGACCTGAGAGACCTCGGCCCCATGATTACGTACTTCCATTAGCAGATACCTCATCTAGGTTGCATGGTCCTATTATCGACCAAATCGTAAGCAACTTTAATGAACGGTCACCCTAGAAGTGCCATTGCAGGTAGAGGGTGTTGTAGTTACTGCCCCCTTTGATGCGTCCAAAGGCAGAGGAGCTCTCAAAAATGGAGCTGCGATGGTGGATGCTCCAGCCGAACCACACCTGCTCCAGGGCGGCGCTCTGGAACAGATCCCCAAGATTCAGATCGAAAGAGAAGTCCAAGTAGTTCATGAGCTTGGAAGGGCGATACCCCTTTTCCTCCAGCTCACTGCGCTCGATGTAGGTGGGGCGGCTGACGTAGGAGAGGCCTTCGGCCACACCTATTCGCCAACGCAGTGGCCAGTCGATGGTGTAATAGGCCTTGATTGCCACAACGCCCTCATAGGTGGTCTTTTGTACTTCCGAACTGTGGTGGTACACCGCGCCTGGGGTGAAGTAGAGGTCGATGGGCAGGCCAAACAAGGTGTCGGTCAGAGGGATGCCGTAGAACACTGAGGTGAGCTGATTGTTGTAGGGATCCTCCTCCCAGTCGAATCCCAGGATCTCCCCCAGATTGGAGGGCGTGGCCCAGCCGTGAGCCACTCGCAGGTAATGGCCGTTGAACTGGTCGCGGGTGAAATGCACTCCCTTGCTGTCAGGGTTCGGGAAGAAGGCGATGCCTGCATAGCTCTCCAGGGTAAAGCGTTTGTCCAGGGTGGGCAGATCGCCTGCGCCTTCTCCGAGCATGGAGCCTTCCAGCTTGCCGATGAAGTAAAGGTTACTGATCAGGTGCCAGGAGAGGTCGACGCCTGCGCTGATCCCGATGTCAGAGCGGCCGCCGCCGGTTTTCAGAGCGTAGTAGTGCTCGATAAATTCACGGCTGCGCCAGTCCAGTTGCACCTTGGGTTGGAAGGTGAAAGCGCCGTATTGATGGTCAAATCCGTAGCGCAGGTGGCCATAGCTGCGGCCATGGCTGTCACTGAGAAGCTCGGTATCGATGAAGTGGCCAGGACTTGGGATGTAACGGTAGCGGCCCCCAACGTCGAAGCTGTCTTCCTGGATGTCGTTCTGAAACTCCCGGGGGATGTCGAAAAAGCGAAACCGGCTAAGCAGGGTGGTTTGGTGTTGTTCCTGCTGCCACAAGTGATATCCCGCTTCCAGCCCATGGAGATAGAACTTATCCCCATGGAAAAACATCAGCGGCATGATGTCCGCTACCTGATCCACCTCGGTGTCGTAGGGGATATCCGCGTAACGCACGCCAATGGCGATGCCCCAATCCGGTTGCGGAGCGCTGCCGGGAACGGCCCAGGCCAGACCGCTGCAAAGAAGGGCAATTGTGCCCATCGACTTCTTCATAGGTGCCAGATTTCACCTCCTTTTGTTCGATATAACCAGCATAAACCCAATGAGTGAAAAAAATCTGAAAAAAATTTGGGCCACAAATTGAGGAATCAGCAGAGCAGGGCGGCCGTCGCAAACCCTTGGGGTGTCTAGTTTGGACATCCATACGGCCAAATGGAAAAGTGACTCAAAAGAATGACTGTGGGTTTTCACACACATTTTTCCCTCTTGAAAGCGCCGTGATCTCTGGCACAATCTCAATCTGTGGCATGGTTATCATGCCTCCAAACCAAGGTGCGAACGGGATTTACCCCCAGCGCATAACAGGGAACGCGGTGAGAATCCGCGGCTGTACCTGCAACTGTGATCAGAGCGACCCTCAAGACGCCACTGGGAAACCGGGAAGGAGAGGGTTGGGATGCTGAGAGCCAGGAGACCTACCTCGGTTTGCTGATTTGACTCAAGCGGGTTTCTTGAGCAGATAGCCTGAACGAACAATTTGGAGTATCAAGGTAAGCCACAGGCTTGCCCTCTGAGTCGTACCCATCTGGCTTACGTCTGTTGTATGTGCGCGATCTGTGGTGATCGCGCCGACCTCTCCTAGAGAGCATTCCCGCGCTTTTAAAACTCTAACTCAAAGGAAACACCATGAGTTTAAAAACGCGCTTCTCCCTGGTTGCCCTGGCTCTGGGCGCCGCCTTTACCGCCTCGGCGACCGAGGACGTCATTGTGGTCACCGGTGACCGCTTCGACTCTGCCCCTGAGCAGCAACTGACCATCATCAATACCATTGAGCGGGTTGAGATTGAGAAGATCAGCCCGACCTCTGTGGCCGATCTCCTTGAGCGCCTGCCCGGCGTCAGCGTGACCCGTAATGGCGGTGCGGGCCAGAATGCCAACATCAGCATTCGTGGTGCCAACTCCGATCATGTCTTGGTGCTGGTCGATGGCATTCGCATCAGTTCAGCCACCCTGGGTTCGGTCAGCTTCTCCAGCCTCTCTCCCGAGCAGATTGAGCGCATCGAGGTGGTGAAAGGTCCTCGCGCCTCCGTCTGGGGCAGCGATGCCATCGGCGGTGTTATCCAGATCTTTACCCGTAAGCTGGATCAGGGGCAGTGGTATGCAGGTGCTGCCGTCGGCAGTGATGCCTATCAACGTTTGGCGGCAGGTGTTGGCGTAGGTCACGGCGATGGCCGCACCAGCCTGACCCTGTCTACCGAGCAGAGCGATGGCTTTGATGCCAAGCGTGACGGCGAAGATGACGATGACGGCTTTGATCGCATTACCGCCGGCATCAATGGTGAGCAGACACTGAACAATCAGTGGCAGTTGAACTGGACCGGTCAGTACAACACCGGCAACAATGAATACGACAGCTCCTATGGCGGCAACCAGGCAGACATCGATAACTTCTATTGGAACCTGGGTGCCCAGTACAACCAGGGCGATTACACCAGCAAGCTGACAGTGGGCCAGGCTCGCGACTACAACGACAACTTCCGTGACGGCAGCCCGGACCACAGCATCTACGAGACCCGCCGCGAGCAGCTGAGCTGGAGCAACCAGTATCTGGCCAGCGACGTGCTGACCCTGATTGGCGGTGTGGATTTCTATAACGAGTCCGTTCGTGGTGATTATGCTCAGGATGAGCGCGATATCCTGGGTGTTTACGCCCTGGCCCGCGCCGACCTGGACGCCTGGCTGCTGGAAGCCGTGGTGCGCTACGACGATGTGGAGAAGATCGATTCCGAGACCTCCTACAACCTCAGTGCCGCCTACCGTTTCGGCAATGGCTGGCGACTGACCGCAGGCCATGGCACCGCCTTTAAGGCCCCTAGCTTTAACGATCTCTACTGGCCAGGATCTGGCAACCCGGATCTGCGCTCAGAGACGGCTAACAACACCGATCTGACTCTGAGCTACTCCGGCGACGGCTATAACGCCTACCTGAGCGTGTTCAGCAACGACGTGGAAGATCTGATTCAATGGGCCGACACCGGTGAAACCGATGACAATGGCTGGGCAATTTATAAGCCAGCCAACGTCGATGAAGCCAAACTGGAAGGGGTGGAGCTGAGTGTCAACTTCACCACATTCGGCCTGGACCACCAAGTTGCCTACACCTATCTGGACGCCAAGGATGAGCAGAAGGATGAGCAGCTGGAAGGGCGCAGTGAACACGAGTTTGACTACTCTGCTTCTTACGCCTGGACCCAGTGGGATCTGACTCTGGACTACCACTATCAGGGCAAGCGTAAGGAAAAGGGCGATAACTACCTCGACCCTTACCACAAGGTTGACCTGAGCCTGGGGTATGAGTTCTCTGAAAGCTGGTTTGTGCGCCTCAAGGCCAATAACCTGTTGGATCAGGAGATCATCACCAGCGCCAATTACAATGGTCCAGGCACAGAGTGGTTCCTGAGCGTTAGCTACACCCAGTTCTAACCCAAAACGCGGGCCGCTTGGTGGCCCGCCGGAGGCAGCGCCATGTTTAAGGCATTTGACGATCTACCCCGTACCCCACAGCCGCCCCTGCAATTGGAGGTGGAGAACCTGGGGTGGGGCGATGGGCGCCGAACCATACTCTCCGGGATCAGCTTCAACATATTCCAGGGAGAGTTTGTGGGTCTGCTCGGCCCCAATGGCGTCGGCAAGTCCACCTTGCTGCGCTGCCTCTATCGTTACCTCGACCCCACCAGTGGCCGTGTGCTGCTGCGGGGCCGAGATACCCAGACAATGAGTCGCCGCCAGTTTGCCCGAGAGGTGGCGGTGGTGACCCAGCACCTGCCCAGCGGATTTTCGATGACCGTGCGTCAATTTCTGACCACAGGCCTGCTGGCCCAAAGCAACTGGTGGCAAAGACTGGATCGCCGCAAAGAGCGAATTCAGATTGATGAAATGCTGGAGCGGGTGCAATTGACCGAGATGGCCGATCGCCACTTCGAGCTGCTCTCCGGCGGTGAGCGTCAGCGGGTGCTCATAGCCCGCGCCCTGTTGCAGCAGCCCAAACTGTTGCTGTTGGATGAACCCACAAACCACCTGGATATCCGCTACCAGATTGACACCCTCAAGCTGCTTCGCGGCCTTGGGGTCACCGTGGTGGCCTCCATTCACGACCTGAACCTGGCCAGTGCCTACTGCGATCGCCTGTTGCTGCTGCACCAAGGCCGATTGGCCGCCTATGGGGAGCCAGGTCAGGTGCTGACCCAGAAACAGATCGCCCAGACCTACGGCGTGGATGCTCGCATCGACCCCCATCCCCAGGGAACCCACCCCAGAATTACCTACGACTACCACAATAGCGACTATGCCCTTGCTTAAACCCGGGCAGCTGATGCTGCTGCTCCTGCCACTGCTGCTGATCTCTCCTCTGGTGGCCGTGGCCACCGGCTCCGCCGACATTGCGCCCTTTGATGTGGCCCAGGCGGTGGGCCGCGCCCTCACCGGTGAGGCGGCCCAGGGGCTGTCGGACCGAATCATCATTGAACTGCGACTGCCACGGGTGTTGCTGGCCATGCTGTGCGGTGCCGGCCTGGCGGTGTCCGGCTCTGTGCTTCAGAGCGTCACCCGCAACCCCCTGGCCGATCCCTATCTGTTTGGTATCTCCGCCGGCTCCACCCTGGGCGCGGTTCTGGCGCTGACCCTGGGGGTGGCCGGCCTCGGCTTGCCCCTGTGCGCCTTCCTGGGATCGTTGATCGCCGTGGCGGTGGTGATGGTGATGGCCAGAGACGGTCAGGTTGAAGGGCTGATCCTGGCCGGTGTGGCCATCTCATTTCTGCTCTCCTCATTGGCCAATCTGGCGCTCTATTTCGGTGACAGCCAGGCGATTCAGGCGGTGCTGTTCTGGAGTCTGGGCAGTTTCAGCCGAGCCACCTGGGCCACCCTGTGGATCCCCGGGCTGGTGGTGCTGGTGTCCCTGGTGATCATCCATCAGTTTCAGCGGCCTTTGCAGGCCCTGATGGCGGGGGATGAGAGCGCCCATACCCAGGGGGTGGCGGTGGCACCGCTGCGTCTGGGCATGTTGCTGCTGACTGCCCTCATTACTGCCTCCCTGGTGGCCTATTGTGGCGGCATCGGCTTTGTCGGCCTGATGGTGCCCCACATCGTACGGATGCTTATTGGTGCGGCCAGCGGAGCCACCATAGTGGCCACCGCGGCGTTCGGTGCGGTGATGATGGTGTGGGTGGACCTGCTTGCCCGTCAGCTCCTTGGCAATCAGGAACTGCCGGTCGGGGTGGTGACCGCCATCCTCGGCAGCTGCTTCTTTATCGTTCTGTTGGTTAACCGGCGCAGGAGGCTGGCATGAAACAGTTGATCACCGGCGGCGCCCGCTCTGGCAAGAGTGCCCTGGCCCAGGCCCGAGCCCTTGAGTGGCAACAGCAAACCGACGGCAAGGTGGTGGTGATCGCCACCGCTACCGCCGAGGGCCAGGAGATGGCTCAGCGTATCGCCCACCACCAGTCGCGTCGTCCCAACAGCTGGCAATTGCTGGAAGCCCCCAGGAACCTGGGGGATCTGCTGGCGAAACACAGTCAGCCCAATACGTTGATTATGGTGGATTGCCTGACTCTGTGGCTCTCCAATGAGTTGTTTGGCGGCGACTGGCCCATGGCCAAAGAGGCACTGCTCGATGCCCTTCCTGGCCTGCCAGGACCACTGATCCTCATCGGAAACGAGGTGGGGCAGGGGGTGGTGCCCCTGGGTGAGGGCAATCGTCGCTTCGTGGACGAGTGTGGCTGGCTGCAGCAGCACCTCTCCCCCCTGATGGACAGAGTCACCCTGACCCTTGCCGGTCTGCCCCTGGAACTGAAGGAGTGTTCATGAGAGTCCTGGCGCTGCTAATGATTGTGCTGACTCTGCCTGCTCAGGCGATGCGCCTGGTGGCCCTCTCTCCCCATTCGGTGGAGATGCTGTTTGAGCTCGGCGCTGGGGAGGAGATCCTGGCGACGGTGGATTACGCCGATTACCCGGAAGCGGCCAAGGCGATTCCCCGCATCGGCCGCTACGATCATATGAACCTCGAGCGTCTGCTGGAGCTGCAGCCGGAACTGGTGGTGATCTCCTTTGAAGACACCTCGGCCCCCATCATCGAGCGACTGCAAACCCTGGGGATTTCCATGTTTGACAGCAGCGTCACCAGTGTCGACGAGGTGGCCGACAAGCTCGAATCTTTGGGCATGGCCATCGGCCGTGAGGCTCAGGGGCAAAAGAGTGCCGAGGCGTTTCGCACTCGACTGGCACAACTGCGTCAGCAATACAGCCAGGGCGAGCCGGTGAAGGTGTTCTATCAGGTGTGGCCCGAGCCCCTGACCACGGTCTCCGGTGGCTGGATGAACGGCATCCTCGCCGATTGCGGCGCCATGAACATCTTTGCCGACGGCACTGCCGACTACCCCCAGGTGGCGATGGAGCAGGTGCTGATCCGAATGCCCGAACTCATACTTAAACCCCAGTATCACGGCAACAGCAACCAGGAGGCGGTGGCCTGGAGCAGTTGGCCAGAGATCCCCGCGGTCAAGCAGGGGCATGTTATCCCGATCCAGGGCGATCTGGTTCACCGTACCGGCCCGCGGGTGCTCGACGGCATGGCCATGGTGTGCCAGCTGGTCGATAAGGTGCGCCGGGAGTCGGTGCAATGATTCATCTCTATCTCGGCGGCGCCCGCAGTGGCAAATCTTCCCTGGCGGAGGAGCGTGCCTATCACTGGCCGGGGCAGGTGATCTACGTGGCCACCGCCCGCAGTCATCCCTCCATGGCTGAGCGCATTGAGCTGCATCGCAGCCGTCGTCCCGGCAACTGGCAATGCATTGAGGAGCCTCTGGCCTTGGCCGAGCTTATTGCCCAGGCCGATGCAGGTCAGCTGCTGCTTATCGACTGTCTGACCCTGTGGCTGACCAATCAGATGATGGCCGAGGCGGATCTCAGTCAGGCCCGAGATCAACTGGTCACTGCCCTGGCTTCGTCGGCGGCGGAAGTGGTGCTGGTGAGCACCGAGGTGGGGCAGGGGCTGATCCCCGATGATGCCATGAGTCAGGCGTTCGTTGCCGCAGCCGGTGAGCTGCATCAGGCCATCGCTCAGGTGGCCGACAGCGTCACCTTCTGCCAGGCGGGCCACCCCATCTTATTGAAGGAGTCAGGCCGATGAAAACCGTGTTGACCCTGGTGCGTCACGGCCGCCCCGAATTGGCGGACCGGTTGTTGGGCCGCACCGATCCTGGCCTGACCCCCCTTGGCTGGCAGCAGATGCAGCAAAGCTGCCAGGGCCTGAAGGTGGATGCCATCATTACCTCGCCCCTGACTCGCTGCGCCGATTTCGCCCAGGCCCTGGGAAGGGAGCGTCAGCTGCCCGTTGAGACCGAATCCAGGTTTCAGGAGTTGGATTTTGGCGACTGGGATGGCCTGGATTTTCAAACTCTGTGGCAAAGCACCGACGGCGCTTTCGAACTCTATTGGCAGGCGCCCTGGCAGGAAACGCCGCCGGGCGGTGAGTCCACCGAGTCGCTGCAACGGCGGGTGGAGCAGGCGCTGCTTGAACATGGTACTCGCCACAAGGGTAAGAACCTGTTGCTGGTGACCCACGCCGGGGTGATGCGTCTGGTGTTGGCCTGGCTGCTGGAAGGCTCCCGTCAGGGTAACGCTCATCTCAGTCGGGTGACCCTGGGCCACGCGGCACGCATCACTTTGAGCCTGTACCAGGATGAACAGGGCCAGGTGTGGCCTCAACTGGTGGAGCTGTATAACCCCCAGGAGGCACCATGAACGCCGCGCCAACAACCATCGTTTTCAATATTCTCAATGGGGCAGCCACCCAGCTGCCAGAGCTGCATAACCTGAGCGACGCCGGAGCGGGCAAGAACCTGATGCACCTTACGCCAACCCGGGATTCGGAGCTGATCTGTTCTGGTGAGGCACTGACGCCCCTGACCAACGCGCCGGCGCCCACGGCGTTGACCGCCAAAGGCCTGTTGGGCAACGGCGGCATCAGTCCGGCGGTGCTGACCCGGGGACTGCTGCAACTGCTGGCGTCCAAGGGGTTCAGGGTGGCGTTTCGCAGCTTTAACTTCGGTGTGGCGACCCCGAAACCGGGCCACAGCGACTGGCTGGAGTCGGTCCGCCATTTGGGCGGCATCGAGGCCAATACCGATGCACTGATTGAGCAGCAGCTGTTGCCGGAACTGCTGCGTCAGGCGGAGCAGGGGCAGATCAGCGTCCTGGCCGAGTGTGGCGTTGGCGGCACCACCTTCTCCACCCTATGGCTCAGGTTGTTGACCGGGCTGGGGCTGACTCCGGCGGGCAGCACCAAGGACAGCGCCAAGCTTATGCAGAAACAGGCGCTGCTCTCCCAGCTGGAGCAGGAGTATCGCCAGCACAGTCAGGCATTCTGTGTCGACACCCTGCTGGCCAACGAGAGATTTCACGACGCCATTCAGCGGTCGGTTTATCAGACCCTGTATCACTGGCCTGAAGGCCTGCCTCTGCCCAGGCTGGCCGGGGGGATGATGTTTGTGGCGCCGCTGCTGGCGGCCCACCAACGCCGCCCCACCTTGACCGGGTCGGTGGACACCACCCGCTGGGTGCTCTCCGGTGAGGGCGAGAAGGTACTGGGGCATCTGCCCGGGCAGTGGCAGCTCCGCCTCAACAGCACAGACTTCAATCAGAGCCGCCATCACTGTCTTAACCTGTATGAACAGGGATTGGTGGTGGAGGGCTGTGGCCTGGGCGGTTGCCTGGTGCTGGCAGAGCAACTGGGCCTGTCACAGGCCGAGATCATCGGCGGGCTGGACAGGGCCGTCATCGAACATATGAACCGATTCGGGTAACAGCATGAGTGGATTCAAACTGATGGTGCAGGGCACCACCAGCGACGCGGGTAAAAGTGTCATGGTTGCCGGTTTGTGCCGGGTTCTGGCGAGGCGGGGGATCAAGGTTGCGCCCTTCAAACCACAGAACATGGCGCTCAACAGTGCGGTCACCGCCGAGGGCGGCGAGATTGGCCGAGCCCAGGCGGTTCAGGCCCAGGCTTGTGGCCTGGAGCCCAGCGTTCTGATGAACCCAGTGCTGCTCAAACCCAACACAGATACCGGTGCCCAGGTGATTGTCCGGGGCAAGGCGCTCACCGACATGGACGCCCGGGAGTACCATGAGAACAAGCCCAAGCTGATGCAGATGGTGCTGGATACCTTCGAAGAGCTGGGACAGGGCTACCAGGCCCGCCTGGTTGAGGGGGCTGGCAGCCCGGCGGAGATCAACCTACGTGAACATGACATCGCCAACATGGGCTTCGCCGAAGCGTCCGACTGCCCTGTGGTGATCGTGGCAGACATCGATCGCGGCGGAGTGTTTGCCCATCTCTATGGTACCTTCGAACTGCTCTCCGACACCGAGAAGGCCAGGGTCAAAGGCTTTATCATCAACCGTTTCCGCGGTGATCCCAGCCTGCTCGATTCCGGCCTGGCCTGGTTGGAACAGAAGACCGGTGTGCCGGTGTTGGGGGTGGTCCCCTACCTGCGTGGCCTGTATCTGGAGGCGGAGGACGCCATCAATGTGCAGCAGACCGATGAGGACGCCCGTTTCAAGGTGGTGGTGCCCGGACTGCCGCGCATCTCCAACCACACAGATTTTGATGCCCTGCGGTTGCACCCCAAGGTAGACCTGACCTTCGTGCGCCCGGGCAATGAACTGCCCGCCGCGGATCTCATCATCCTGCCCGGCTCCAAGAGCACCAGGGGCGATCTTCAGGCGCTGAGGGATCAGGGCTGGGATCGCCAGATTGCCCGCCACTTGCGCTTTGGTGGCAAGGTGATCGGCATCTGCGGCGGTTACCAGATGCTGGGTCAGCGCATCGACGATCCCGATGGCGTCGAAGGGGCGCCCGGCAGCAGTGATGGTCTCGGCTATTTGGACCTGGTCACCGTGCTCACCGGCGACAAGCGCCTGACCCGGGTGCAGGGCAGCCTGTCTCTGGATGGGGAGAGTGCCCCGGTGACCGGCTACGAGATCCATGCCGGCCGCAGTCAGGTGACCGCCAGCCAGCCCTTCGTGCTGGCCGGTGAGGCCGACGGTGCCATCGACACTGGCAACCAGATACTCGGTGGTTACCTGCACGGGCTGTTCGATGAACCCCAGGCCTGCAACCTGCTGCTGCGCTGGGCCGGGCTGGAGGAACAGCACTCCCAGGCCCAGGATATGGATGCCTTGCGAGAGCAGGGGATCGATCGCCTCGCGGATTGCCTGGAGCAGTACCTGGATCTCGATCGGGTATTTGCCGGACTAAAGGGGTGGCAGTCATGACCCAGTACCGCTGCCCGGCACTGCTGGTGACCGCCCCCTCCAGTGACAGTGGCAAGACCACAGTGGTGGCTGCCATGGCCCGTTACTGGCGCAACCGGGGTAAGAGGGTTCGGGTATTTAAGACCGGGCCGGACTTTATCGACCCCATCTTCCATGAGGTCGCCAGTGGCCAGCCCGCCTATCAGCTGGATCTGGGGATGATGGGGGAGGCAGCCTGTCGACGCCATCTGGCCGCGGCTGCCGCCGAAGCCGACCTGATCCTCATCGAAGGGGTGATGGGGATGTTCGACGGCCGCAGTTCCAGTGCCGATCTGGCCAGCCTGTTTGGGGTACCCACCATGGCGGTGATCCCAGCGGCCAAGATGGCTCAGACCTTTGGCGCCATCGCCAGCGGCCTGGCCCATTATCGCGAGGACGTCACCCTGTTCGGGGTGGTGGCCAACAAGGTGGGTAGCCCTGGCCATGCTTTGATGCTGGAGGAGAGCCTGCCGGAGGAGATCGCCTTCTGTGGCTGGCTACCCCGGGATGAGAGCCTGGCACTGCCGGACAGACACCTGGGACTGGTGCAGGCCCGAGAACTGCCCGACCTGGACGCCTGGCTCGATGTGGCCGCGGCCAAGCTGGGAGAAAGCTGTGACATGCCTCTGCCTGAGCCGGTGAGCTTCCAGGCGGTACCGCAAGACGCTGAGCTGGAGGCTTTGGGTCAGCCTCTGTTGGGGCGCACCATCGCCGTGGCCGATGACGCCGCCTTTGCCTTTGTCTACCGGGACAATCTAGCACTGCTGACCAGACTCGGCGCCGAGCTGGTGCACTTCTCACCCCTGAAGGATGAACTGCCCCAGTGCCACGCCCTTTATCTGCCCGGAGGTTACCCCGAGCTTCATGGTCCGGCCCTGACCGCCAATACCCTTCTAATGCGACAGATCCGCGACTTTGCCGGTGCCGGTCATCCCGTGGTGGCTGAATGTGGCGGCATGCTCTATCTGCTCGAGCATCTGACCGACAAACAGGGGCAGGGTACGGAGATGCTGGGAATTTTACCCGGCAGCGCCCAGATGCAGCCACGGCTGCAGGGGATCGGAATGCTCAGCGCCGAAATACAGGGTTTCACCCTGCACGGTCACTGCTTCCACTACTCCAGCAGCGACATACCGCTGGAGCCCATTGCCACCGCGACTCAGCCGGGGCGGGTGAAAGTGGCCGAGCCGGTCTACCGGCAGGGAGGGGTGGTGGCCTCCTATGTGCATTGGTACTTCCCATCGGCGCCGGCTCTGGTGGCTAACTGGTTTTTGGGGGAACACCCATGAACCCCAAGCTGATCCTGACCGCACTGGGGTTTCTGACCCGGCTGAGGATGCCCTCCTGGGTGCCCTTCGACCCGGACAGTGTGGCGCGCTCTGCCCGCTGGTTTGCCCTCATCGGCCTGGTGTTGGGCGCTGTAGCGGCAGGGGCTTTGTCTGTCCTGACGCCCTGGCTGGGTCAGCCTCTGGCGGTGGTGCTGGTGTTGGTTTTGCTGTTGCTGGTTACCGGCGCCTTCCATGAAGATGGGCTGGCGGATACCTTCGACGGCTTTTGGGGTGGCTGGGAGCGGGATCGTAAGCTGGCGATCATGAAGGACAGCCAGATCGGCACCTACGGGGTGCTGGCTCTGATAGGCGCCCTGGCCATCAAGGCGGTGGCGTTGACTCAGCTGCACCTGGGACTGGCCATGGTGGCGCTGCTGGTGAGTCATGCCGGCAGCCGGGCGGTGGCCGGGTTGGTGCCGGTGCTACTGTCCTACGCTCGAACCGGGGAGGGCAGTAAGACGCCTCAGCGCCAGCACCAGCCGGGGTTTGGCGACCAACTGGCGTTGATGATCTGCGCGGCGCTGCCGTTGCTGCTGCTTCCCTATGAAGCCGCGGCGGTGTTGGCGTTGGTGTGGAGTGGTGTCTTTGCCCTGATGACCTGGTTGATGCACCGCCACATCCAGGGCTATACCGGCGATACCCTGGGCGCCACCCAGCAGTTGACCGAGTGCGCCACCCTCATTGCCCTGGTGGCCATGATGAATCAGGGCTGGCTCTGATGAAGCAGCTGCTGAACATCACCGTCAATCCCGCCCCGGGTCACCTACTCCAGGACTGGTCCCAGGCCAGAGAGTGGCTTAACCGCTGGTCTTTTGATGGCTTCGAATACGCGCCTCACGGGCTCTGGTCCACAGCCAGTGTGCCGGCGGATCTGGCGGGCGGCTTGCACTTGACCTTCTTTCCCATATTGACGCCGTTCTGGCGCCAGGATTGGCCGCAGCTGCTTAAGATCTTCGGCGATCGCCAGACCGTGGAGCACTTCTACGGCGGACTGGACCCCCAGTGCCTGGTGGACACCTATGTGTATCAGCTTAACCTGGCCGCGGATCTGGATATCCCCTACGTGGTGTTTCATCCGGTGACCTGTGACATGGATAATCTGTTCACCCAGGCGTTTCCCTGGCACTGGCGTGAGACCCTGGAGGTGTGCGCCGAGCTGCTTAATGCCGCCCTGGGCCAGAGCCGCTACCGGGGCAAACTGCTGTTTGAGAACCTGTGGTGGCCGGGCAGCTTCCGCCTGGACGATCGCCAGGAGTACGACACCCTGCGTCAACTGGTGAACTACGACAACTGTGGCCTTTGTTTCGACAGCGGTCATCGCATGGCCACCAATACCGCCCTCAGAAACGAGTCTGACGGCGTCGCCTGGTTGGTGAAGGAGCTCAAGCGACTGGATCTCACTGGGGAGATCCACACCCTGCACCTGAACTGCAGCCTGAGTGGCGACTACATCGAGCAGGCAAAACAGCGCAGCGAACCCTATAAGGGCTGCGCCGATTTCTGGTATCAGCTGGAAGTGGCACTGAAACACGTCAGCACCATAGACGGCCACCACCCCTTTACTGAGGCGAATCTGCTTCCCCTGGTGGAGGCCTGTGAGCCACAGCATCTGGTGCACGAGCTGGCCCAGCACTCACTGAAAGGGTGGGGCAGCGCCATTGAACAACAACGACCCCTGGTATCCCCATGCTAGATCCTCAGCCACTTTGGCTCACCCTGATGATCCCCGTCCTGGCCCTGCTTCTGGACCGCCTGTTGGGCGAGCCGCGCCGCTTTCACCCTTTGGTGGGGCTGGGCCGAATGATCTCCTGGCTCGAGCGCCGTCTCTATCGTCCCAACACCGAGCGGGGCGTACTGGCGGTGGTGCTGCTGCTTCTGCCCCTGGGCCTGCTGCTGCTCTGGCCGTTACCCTGGTGGGCACAGGTGGTGGTGCTCTATCTGGTGCTGGGTAATCGCAGCCTGGGGGAGCATGGCCAGGCGGTGGCCGATGCCCTCAAGGCCAAAGACCTTCCCCTGGCCAGGGAGCGGGTAGGCTACATGGTCAGCCGTAAAACCGGTCAGCTCAGCGAAACCCAGGTAGCGGCGGCCACCATGGAATCAGTATTGGAAAATGGCAACGACGCGGTGTTTGGTGCGCTGCTGTGGTTTTTGATTGCCGGCGTGCCCGGGGCGGTGGCGTTTCGCATCGTCAATACCCTGGACGCCCGTTGGGGCTATAAGAACCCCCGCTATCTGAATTTTGGCTGGGCTGCGGCCCGGCTGGACGATCTTATGGGCTGGCTGCCCGCCCGATTAACCGTACTCACCTACGCCCTGCAGGGCCAGGCCGGCCAAGCCATGCGCTGTGCTCGTGAGCAGGGGAGGCGCTGCGCCAGTCCTAACGGTGGCCCGGTAATGGCCGCCGGTGCCGCCGCCCTGGAGGTGACTCTGGGCGGCGCCGCCCAGTACGAGGGTTACAGCTGTGAGAAGCCCCTGCTGGGGCAGGGGGCGGCACCGACCGGAGAGTCGGTGCAGCGTGCGGTGACCCTGGTGGACCGGGGCGCCTGGGCCTGGGCTGGGCTGTGTGCCCTGACCGGATTGTTGCTTTGGGGAGGCCTGTGATGACTCAGATGAGACCAATAACGCCCTCGAGCCTGCATCATGGCGGTCGGCTACGTCAGGCGGCGAAGGAGTATGGCATCCCCTTCGACAGCTGGTTGGATCTCTCCACCGGCGTCAGTCCCTGGACCTATCCGGTCGGTGAGATGCCGGTGCTCAGCTGGAACCGTCTGCCCGAGTGTGAAGATGGCTTGGAGGAGGCCGCCCGTGACTATTACGGCTGCCAGTCACTGTTGCCGGTGGCCGGCTCCCAGGCGGCGATTCAGGCCATACCCAAGCTTTGGCGTCTGCGCATGGAGGGGCTGGGGCGTTGGCAATCCGGCCTCAAAGTTCTGCTGCCCAGGGTGGGGTATAAGGAGCATCAGAAAGCCTGGCTTCGCGCGGGTTGGCAGGTGGTGCACTATGATTCTCAGCCCGATGAAACCCTGGATCCCCAGGTGGCCGCCCTGGTGGTGATCAACCCCAATAATCCCACCGGACAGCGTCAGGAGCGGGCATCGCTGCTGGCTTGGCACAACCAGTTGCAGAGTCGCCACGGCCTGCTGCTGGTGGATGAGGCGTTTGCCGATGTGGAACCGGCCCAGAGCCTGTCAAAGCTGTGTCCTTTGCCTGGTCTGGTGGTGCTGCGCTCCATCGGCAAGTTCTTTGGTCTGGCAGGCATACGGGCCGGCTTTGTCCTGGCCGAGCCCTGTCTGTTGGCACAGCTGACCGATGAGCTGGGGCCCTGGACCCTGGCCGGGCCCAGCCGCATCGCTTGTCGCCGCGCTTTGGAAGACAAGAGGTGGCAGGTTGAGCAGACTGAGCGGTTGATGGCGGCGTCGAATCGTTTGAACCGGCAGCTGAAGTCCCTGGGGGGCAGACTCTGTGGTACCGGACTGTTTCAGACCCTCTACCACCCGCGGGCGGCGATTTGGCACAGACAGTTGTGTCGGGAGGGGATATTGGTGCGGCTGACCGATGAGGGGGATGGACTGAGGTTTGGTCTGCCCTTGGATGAGAGTCAGTGGCAACGCCTGGCTCAGGCGCTGCCACTGCTGATCTCTTACTCGTGAGGCAATCGGCTGGCCGCTTCCGGCCAGTGTTTCTTGATCTCTGAGTCGATGAAGGCTTTCTTCTCGGCGGTCAGTTTGTCCATATCCAGGCCTACGGCAGCCTGAACTGCCTCTTTACTGGAGAGATCCGGATAGGTCACCGTCTCCACCTTGAGGCGAAGCAGAATCTCGCCGAGCTGAGCCCGCGCCTGTTTGGCCTGGGCCAGGGCGGTGGTCAGCAGCTCCATCCCCTCTTTGGGGTTGTGGGCATACAGGCCATGGGAGGAGACGGCAAAATCCCATCGCCACTGGCTGTGGCGGATGCTCATCAACGGCTCATCCATAAAGTACCATTCGGCGCCGGCATCCCAGGCCGCCTTGGCTTCGTAGTGAGCCTTGACCAGCAGCAACTCCACCTCGGTACGCAGCGCATCGATCTTCTCTTTGTTGACTCTCAGCGCCGCTTCCACGCCCGCCTTGCTGTCGTGACAGCCGGCACAGGCCTGGTCGAAACGCTCCAGGGCGTTGCCTACCCTGTGTTCACTGAAGCTCTGGCCGTTGTCACCCTGCTCCTGAGGCATGTGGCAGGTGATGCAGGTGGCGCCCTCTTTGGCGTGGTGGCTGCGGCTCCAGTGCTCGAACTCGGGGTGTCTGGCCTTGAGCATCGGTGTGCGGGAGATGGGGTGGGACCACTCGAAGAAACGACGAGTGTCGTAATAGCGTTCAATGTCGTCCGCAGTGCTGCCAAAGATCCAGGGGATGTTGACCTTGTTGCTGGCTTCGGGCTGGAAGTAGTAGGTGACATGACATTGGCCACAGGTCTGGGCACCCTGCATGGCGGCATTCTGCTCATTGAAGGGCAGGCTGACCTTGGCCATTGCCTTCTGGGCGTGGGGCCGACTCAGGGTCAGCTTGGTAGAGTCGGACTCATGGCAGTCGCTGCAACCGACGGTGTTGCCCATTTCGGCGCCCAGATCGGTAAAGTTCTTGCCGGAGAACCCCTCTTCGCCCAGCTTGGCCATCATCCTGGGTACGTCTGGTCCCTTACAGGTCCAGCAACTGGCGGACATCCCCTTCTGACCTTCCGCAGGGGCCACCCCGGTTCTCAGGGTTTGCGCCACATCAGAGATGGCGAAGCGATGGCCCCTTGGGCTGTGGAACTCTTTGGCATAGGCACTGCCTGCCCAGAGCACTACCAGTTGGGGGCGCTGAGCCAGCATATCTTCGCGTTCGCCCTGGTTCTCTGTGGTCTGCCAGGACTGGTACTCCAGGGGAGAGCGCTCCTTCCAGAAGCTATTGGGCACGGCGTCGGCGGCGTGCAGGCTAAAGCTCAGGGCCGACAGCAGCAGGGGAGTCATGATGCGCATGGGGGTCTCGTTGTCTTGTTGTGATTATCTGTAAATTTAGTTGAGGGTACAGGCCTCGCCTGCACCCCCTTAGCTTACCCGGGGCGTCCGTCCAGTCTGGGTTTGCTCAGCATGCCGGTATAGTGCCACAGGAACAGGCCGAAGGCTGCGGTCCACAGGCTGGCGGCCAGCCAGTGCCAGATGATGGTGTTCTCTGGCCAGAGGATGGGACCAAAGGCGCGCACCAGGGCCGCGGCCAGGATCATCACGAAACCAGGCGCCATGGCCGGGCCTGCGTAGATGTTGCGACCGGTATGACCCAGGGAAACCCGGGAGATCATCGACAGGCACATGCCACCGATGGCGCCTACACCCACCAGATGCAGCATTTGCCGCTCAATGTGCGGGTTGTCCAGGAACAGAGCCATACCCAGCAGCGCCAAGGCGATACACAGGTAGCTCAGGTGCAGCGACCACAACATGGGCTCCTTCAGGGTCTTGTGGGGGAACCAGCGGGCCTGGCGAACCAGTTGCAGGGTACCGGCAACCACCAGCAGCCCCTGGAGGGCTACGCCGCTCAGGGTGTGGGTGACCGAGTTGATGGCCAGGATAGCCAGGGCGATAAACAGCGGCCAGTCCAGATAGGGCAGGGGAGAGGGCTTGCCCCTCTTGATGCGGATGGCGGTGAAAAAGGGCACCACCCGTCCGCCCACAAAGGTGATCATCAAGGCCATCCACCAGATCATCGCCTGCCACAGGGTGGAGGAGAGCACCATGTCTCTCTGATAGAGGGCATAGTAGCTGTAGAGATTGGCACCCGTGGCTAGCAGCAGCAGCAGGGGGAAACCCAGGTTGCGCCATTGGTGAACCTTGATGATGGAGTGGCCAATTTTACCGGCGGTGATCAGCAGAAAACCGGTGTCAGCCAGGGCGGGCAACCACAGGGGAATGGCAGTAGGCAGCATCAGGCTGACCCGAGCCAGCAGCCACAGGAAGAAAACCAGCGCCAGGGGCCAACCTTTAAGGCCAGGTTGATTGGTCCAGTTCTGGGTGGCGGTTAGCAGGAACCCGGCCACGATGGCCATGGCGAACCCAAACAGCATCTCATGGGGGTGCCACCAGATGGGGATCACCGGACTAAAGAAGCTGGGGCTGAGAATCGGCGATTGACCCGGCAGGTACCAGACCAGCAGCCACAGCGGAATCAACAGGGCCGCAGCGGCGGCACCGGCCAGGAACATGGGGCGGAATCCAAGCCGGAACAGTGCCGGAGTCGGGTCTTTGAAGTTGGGATCATCGATATTGAGCATAGGGTCACCTGCGAAATTGGGTGTCACCTTGGGACTTCCTCAGAGCGGGTGCTAACTCAAACTCTAAAGATGCATTCAAAATGACAGTTATACTTTAGTGAAATACTCGGGAATGCTCAAGGGCTGTTTGAAGTGCTCCGGCAAAGTGTGAACTGGTTCACCAAGTGCCTATTACTAAAGGGGTAAATGCGCTGAGCGCATCTTAAATCTCAGCTGCCAAAGTGGGATCCCTTTGAGGGCAGACAAAATAGTTGGGTGATCTAAATTCATACTGATTTTGTATAAGAGGGTGATATTTGGTGGAAAAGTGACCGAATTGGGGCCATGTTATAGGCTAAGGGAGTAGGAAAGGCGACAGGCATGGCGCCTCAATTAGGGAAGCAGGACTATGACTCATGTTTTTACTCACCCCGATGAGGTGAAACAGCGCGTACACATCGAACTGCCGTTGGTGGCCATCGCAGGCATTCTGACGTTGATGTTTCCAACCTGGGTGGACAATCCCCATTGGTTGCTGATTCTGTTTTGTGCTTCTCTGGGGTTGTGCTGCTTTCGCATGACCTACCAGATCTTGCGACTTATCCCCTACCTCAATACCGAAATTCAGGTAGACCCGGTGGGATTTACCCTCACCAGTGCCGATGGCAACTTCATTCGTCACCTCTGGCAGGAGGTGGATGACGCCTATTACGACCGCACCTCTCAGGTGATGGTGGTGGAAGACGCCCGGCAGCAACCGCTGTTTGTGGTGTCTGAGCAGATCAACGATTTTCCTGATCTCGAAAAAGCGATACGTCAACACGCACTGATCTGCCTGTAGAGGAACCACGGGGAGCGTTGTGCTCCCCTTTCATTTTTAGGGCTTGATGTAGACGTAGCCCTCTTCAGACTGCAGCCGGATAATCTCCAGTGTGCCCGAAGGGACAAACTCCACACCGGCCAACACCTGGTCTTTGCTGAGCTCTCTGAATCGTAACGTGGACGCGCAGAAACGGAACTGCACCCCTTTCTCCATCAGCGCTTCCACTCTGGGGGCGAAAGCCTTGTCATCCCTGTCCGTCTCCCCCTTGAGCAAGAAATCTACGCCGCCGGCATAGGCGACCAGAGTGATCTTCATCTCCGGGTTGAGGCGCAGATGATCCTGAGCCATGTAAAGAGCGAATCGTCCCTGGGTGGGATCATCAATATGGAAGACAACCTTGGTTGGCTGGGCTAGGGCTGCCATGGGAAGCAGCAGCATGAGCAGGGTGGCGCGGATGATGTTCATGGTGTTTCCTCCCCCCGCAATCGGGGCAGATGGAAGGTCACAATTAACTCTAGGTAGTGTCCGGATCCACGGCAAGGAGGAGCGGCAAAAACCGGGGCGGATCTGGATCACGCCCTGAAGAGCCCGCCAAAATCACTTCAACTTTCCACAGTGTTTCCCTCACAGCCAGTTTCTACAATGGCCTCAGCAAGGGAGCCATACGTGCCGCTGCCAATCCGTAGCGAAGGGAACCGGATGAGAGATCCGGGCTGTACCCGCAACTGTATTCGGCCTTACCCAAAAGGTAACGCACCGCTGATACGCCACTGGTCAAGGCCGGGAAGGGCAGCGGAGCGCGAGTCGTAAGCCAGGAGACCTGCCCTTGCTGTCGTGCTGGATCCCGGGGCGGGCCTACCCCTGGAGCAGTCAGTCTCTGGCGCCAGCAACAGTTCAGGACATTGGCCGTCCACAGTGCCCTTGGGCACGAAAGGAAATTCACCTCCATGAAACCCCTTAAGATTGCAGCCGCCGCTGCTCTTCTTAGCGCCAACCTCTCTGCGGCGCCTCTCAATGAATCGGATCACTCCAGCGCCATTGTCCTGGCGGCTTTCGGCACCACCTATGATTCCGCGCTCAGTTCACTTCTGCAGATTCAGCAGGATGTGCAGGCGGCTTACCCGGACACTCCGGTGCATTTTGCCTTTACCTCCAACATCATTCGTAAGCGCTGGCAGGCCCGCCGTGATGATGCCGAGTACCGGGCGGCTCACCCTGAGGTCCCGGAATCCCTCTATTCGGTGAAGAACGTACTGGGCACCCTGGCGGACCTACAGGACCAGGGTTATCGCGACATTGTGGTACAGACCACCCTGCTGACCCATGGGGAGGAGTTCACCGACCTGTTGGCCTACACCGATGCCCTGGCCGGCATCGATACCGTTAAGGCCAGATGGAAGCCGTTCAACAGGATCGCCGTAGGCCGTCCCTTGATGGGCAGCTGGGGTCCGGCATTCGAGTATCGCGAGGATCTGGCCAAGTTGGCCGAGTCGCTCTCGGCAGACGTGGCGATGGCGAAAGAGCAGGGCGCGGCACTGGTCTACATGGGCCACGGCAATGACCACCTGTCCACCGGTCTCTACTACGAACTTGAGGAGCTGATGAACCAGCAGTATCCCCAGGTCAGCACCTATGTGGGCCTGGTGGAGGGACACCCCGATTTCGACCGTCTCAAGTCCCGCTTGAGCGAGGATGGCGTCACCAAGGTGGTGCTCAAGCCGATGATGGTGGTGGCAGGAGACCACGCCACCAATGACATGGCCGGCGACGAAGAGGACTCATGGAAGGTTCAGCTCCAGGGCGCGGGCATCGAGGTGACTCCGGTACTCAAGGGACTGGGAGAGACCCCACAGGTGCGCCAGCGCTACCTGACACACCTGGCCGACGCTGCAGATGCAGCTGGCATTGCCTTGAACTGATCCCTGAGCCGGGCTGCGGACCAGCCCGGCATTTTGGAGAGCCATGATGACCAATGAGTCCAGGCCGGTGCTGGAGGGGGCCAAATTGACGCGCACCTTCGGCAAGCGTAAGGCCGTGAATGATGTCAGTTTCTCACTCGCCTCCGGCGAGTTTTGTGCACTGTTGGGCCCCAACGGAGCCGGTAAGACCACGCTGATCAAGATGCTCACCGGGTTGCTGCAACCGGACAGCGGTGAGATTCGCTATATGGGAGAACCCTACAGCAGCGATCGGCTGGCTCTGAAGCGCCTGATTGGTGTGGTGCCTCAGCACAATAATCTGGATCGGGAACTCAGCTGCGCCGAAAACCTCAAGGTGCATGGGCTGCTGTACGGCATGCGGGGCCAGCAACTGAAATCGGCCATCGATCGCAGCCTGGCCTTTGCCGAGCTGATGGAGCAGAGAGAGGTCACCGCCGACAAGCTCTCCGGTGGGATGAAGCGGCGGCTGGTGATCGCCCGGGCCCTGATGCACAAGCCGAAAATCCTGTTTCTGGATGAGCCCAGTGTGGGACTGGATCCCCACAGTCGCCGCAGCATGTGGCAGTTTCTCAGCCGCATCAACCGGGATCAGGAGTGCACAATTTTGCTGACAACCCACTACCTGGAGGAGGCGGAGCGACTGGCTTCCCGGGTGCTGTTTATCGATAAGGGCAGGGTCATCGCCGACGGCGATGTCACCAGCCTGACTCGGGCCTTGGGGCCCTTTGCCCTCGAGCGTGTGGGGGAGGGCAACCGGGTGGAGTTCTTCGACAGCCGCGAGCTGGCATTGTCCCGCCTGGGAGAGATAGAGGAGTCCGGCAGCGTGCGCCCCACCACCCTGGAGGATGCGTTTTTACAGATGACGGGAACTCGGTTGGTGACCCATGGTTGATGGCATTGTTGGAATCTATTATCGGGAGGTACGCGTGCTCTCCCGCAAGTTGCCCCGGGTGGTGCTGGCGGCGGCGGTGCCCCCCTTCCTCTACCTGATGGCCTTCGGCTTTGGTGTGGGCAAGGACTCAGTAGTTCAGGGAATCGACTACCTGAGTTTCCTGCTGCCCGGATTGCTGGCCATGGCCAGCATGAACCAGAGCTACAACATTGCCACGGAGATCAACATCAGCCGCTTCTATCTGAAGATTTTCGAGGAGTTTCTGTTGGCGCCGGTTCAGCGCTGGCAGGTGCTGGTGGCGGAGATGCTCTACGGCGTTACCCGGGGGATGATCCCGGTGGCGATCATCATGGTCTATGCGGTGCTGTGTGGCATTCAGTTGAGTTTTGGCCTGGGATTCTGGTTTTCTCTGCTGCTGCACCTGGCGGCGTTTGCCCAGATCGGTTTTATCGTGGCACTGAAGATGAAAAACCACAGGGACCAGGCGTCGATGAACGCCTTTGTCATCACCCCAATGATGTTCCTCTCCGGCACCTTCTTTCCTGTTGAGCAGATGCCACTGCTGATTCAGTGGGTCGCGACACTCTCGCCCCTGACCTACAGCGCCGATCTGCTGCGCCACGCCCTGCTGGGGCAAAGCCTCGACCTGCTGTCCATGGGGATTCTGGCGGGACTCAACCTGGCGTTGGCGGCGGTGGCGCTGCACACCCTGAAGAGGATGGAGCCTTGAGGACCCTCAGCCTGGTGTTACTGCTGCTGGCCTGCGGCGGGGCGACCCTGGCCGGTCCCCAGTGGCTGAACCCCCTGGAACTGGATGAGGTGGGCAGAGGCATAGTGACCGAGCTGCGTTTGCCCAGGGTGCTGTTTGCCGCTCTCATCGGAGCCATGCTGGGGCTCTCCGGCAGTGTCTATCAGTTGACTCTGAAAAACCCCCTGGCGGACAGCTTCACCACCGGCGCGGCGTCCTCCTCGGCACTGGGGGCGGTGCTGGCCATCGCCCTGGGCGTGCCGGGCCACGGGGTCGCTTTGTGCGCCTTTGCCACCGGACTGGGCGGCCTTGGATTGGTGTATCGCATGTCCCAGACCCGGGGGCGCATCAATCCCATCACCATGATCCTGGCCGGGGTGGTGATGAACATTGTCGCCTCCGCCATCATCAGCTTCTCCAAGTACTACTTCGAGGACTCCCTCAATGCCATTGTCTACTGGCTGATGGGAGGGATCTTCCTGGTGAGCTGGGACAGGCTGGTGTTGTGTGCCGCTCTGCTGGCCGGGGTCTATCTCTTCCTCAGCCGCCGGGCCCAGGCGCTGAACCTGCTCAGCCTGGATGAGGCGTCGGCTCAGAGTCTGGGCGTCAACGTCAAGCAGCTGCGCAGTTGGGCCTTTGTCCTCTCCACCCTGATGGTGTCGGTGGCGGTGAGCTTCTCCGGCATCATCGGCTTCGTCGGGCTGATTGTGCCCCATGTGGCCCGCAGTCTGTTCGGCAGTGACATGAAACTCAATCTGTTCTATTCGGCGGTGATGGGCAGTGGCCTGCTGGTGGCCTCCGACGCCCTGTCTCGCACGGTGATCCCCGGTGGCGCCGAGCTGCCAGTTGGGATCATTACCGCCATCTTAGGGGGGGGATTCTTCTTCTACCTGCTTCAAACCCGTCGCGAGGCACTGTGGCATGGCTGAGATCGTACTGAATCAACTGTCGTTTCATCGCTCCGGCTTCCAGCTGGAACTCAATAACCTGGTGATTGCCCCGGGGGAGAAGGTGGCGCTGATGGGGGAGAACGGCTGCGGCAAAAGCACCCTGTTGTCTCTGATGACCGGCCTGGCCCAGCCCCGGGCGGGCAGCATCGCCTATGACGGCCAAGAGCTGGCGGCAATCCCCTTCAGTGAACGGGCCCAGACCTTCTCGTTGCTG
This sequence comes from Ferrimonas sp., assembly GCF_048263965.1. Classification (NCBI taxonomy): domain Bacteria; kingdom Pseudomonadati; phylum Pseudomonadota; class Gammaproteobacteria; order Alteromonadales; family Ferrimonadaceae; genus Ferrimonas; species Ferrimonas sp. The sequence goes on from NZ_JBLXDO010000007.1 coordinate 118,837, forward strand.
GCCCAGTTCTCCGAGGTCTCCTTCCCCTTTACCGTGGAGGAGGTGGCACTGATGGGACGCTTTGCCCATCTGGGGCCCCAGGGCTACAGCCAGGAGGACAGGGCGCTGAGCCACAGTAACCTGGAGCGGGTGGATATGCTGAGGTATCGCCATCGCAGTTACGGGGAGCTGTCCGGCGGGGAGCAGAGGCGGGTGATGCTGGCCCGGGTGCTGAACCAGCAGACGCCGGTGATCTTCCTGGATGAGCCCAGTGCCAGCCTGGACGTGCGCCATACCCTGGAGATCTTTGCCCACCTTGCCAGCCTGGATGCCACTGTGGTGACCGCAGTACATGACATCAACCTGGCCTATGACCATTTTGACCGCTTCCTGTTTTTCAAGCAGGGACAGTTGCTGTTTGACGTGCCCCGAACCGGGGTGACTCCGGAAATTTTATCAGAGGTGTACGATGTATCGGTGTCTGTGGATTCTCGCGCTTTTGCTTTTCGCCGCAACCTCCCAGGCCTATGAGCGGGTGGTGCTGCTGGCACCGGCGGCGGGGGATCTGCTTCAGCGACTGGGGCAGGCCCACAAGGTGGTGGGCGTCACCCGGGCCAATGAGGATTTTCCTCATGCCCTTAAGGTGGGCAGCCACATCAAGCCCAATCTGGAGCTGGTGCGCAGCCTCAACCCGGACCTGATCGTGCTGGGCTCGGAGCGCTTCTTTACGTCGCAGATGCAGAGCCTGGTGGGTGCAAAGACGCTGATCTATAACCCAGTGACCCTGGATGGGGTGCTTGATGGCGTGGCTGAATTGGGTGAGGCCCTGGAGTGTCAGCCCAGAGCTGACCAGCTTGTTGCCGAGCTCAGCGCATTGCGACAGCAGTTGCGCCCTGTGCTTACCGCCCCAGGGGTGATCTTCGAAGTTACCGAGATGCCCCTGACCATCGCCGGTCAAGGCAACATAGTCGCCGACATCATCGGTGCGGCAGGAGGAAAATTGTTGGCGCCTTCCGGGCGTAAGCTGATCAAGTTCAGCCCTGAGGCGGTGCTGATGAATCGTCCCGATCTCTACATCTATCAGGTAGGCCCGATGAACCGCAGCCCCTCCAATCCCTTGAGTCGACCCCATTACGCCAGGCTCAAGGCGAGAGCGATGGCGGTGGATCAGCTCGCCTTTTCCCGGGCCAATGGCCACTCTTTTGACCTGGCACTGGAGCTCAACCGACTGTTTTTGTCGGAAGAATCTTCGCTGGAGACGGATCTCTAAGCAAAATTAGGCCGGCACAGGCTGATCAGGTTCACATTCGGCTTCAACGGTAAAAATCACTTCAACTTTCCACAGTGTTTCCCACGGACGGGCTCTCTAGACTGGGCACAGTTCAAGGGGCCCGCAAGAGGGCGCCCGTCTCTGACATCAGAGCCGGGCAGGGGGAACCGGATCGAAATTCCGGGCTGTACCCGCAACTGTAGTCAGCGACGCTGAGAGCCAGAATACCCGCCTTGAATCTTGACGCTAAACGCCAGGCGGGCCTACCCGGCAGTAGTGAGAGATCATTGCACCTGTCCGCCTGTCGTTGAGCTTCCCGATTTTTCAGTGGAACGCTTCACGTGACCAAAACACAACAATCGCCGTCCGCCTCGGGGGTTACCCGAATCCGCAGGAGCCGTCACCGTGGCGAGCTCAGGCGCGGCTACACAACAGGTGCCTGTGCAACCGCCGCGTCACTGGCCGCATTGCAGTGGTTGTGTCGTGGTGAACCCTCTGCGCCGGAGCGGGTAACCATTCAGTTGCCCATCGGTGAGCTGGCCGGTTTCGACGTCATCCCCCAAAGCCTCGAGCCGGGCCGCGCCTGCTGTGCGGTGATCAAGGATGCGGGGGACGATCCCGACTGCACCCACGGGGCTGTCATCACCGCCACCCTGGAGCTGGAGGACCAGCCTGGGATCCGCTTTGAGGCGGGGGAGGGGGTGGCCGTCGTTACCCTGCCTGGCCTGGAGCTGGCGGTGGGAGAGCCGGCCATCAATCCGGTACCTCGAAAGATGATGCGTGAGCACCTGCTGCCGCTGCTGCAACAGTCGGGCCTGTCAGGAGCCCGGGTGTCCATCAGCATCCCCGGTGGGGAAGTCCTGGCCGAGCAGACCATAGGTCGGCGCCTGGGACTGGTGGGCGGTCTGTCCATTCTGGGCACCAGAGGCACCGTCAACCCCTACTCAACCTCTGCCTACGCCGCGTCGGTGCGCCAGAGCATTCAGGTGGCCCGGGCTCAGGGCCTGGAGCAGGTGGTGCTGACCACCGGCAGCCGTACCGAGAAAGCGGCCATGTCACAGCATCCGGACCTCACCGATACCGCCTTTGTCCAGGTGGGGGATTTCACCGGTGTGGGACTGCGAGCCGCGGCCCGATACGGGGTGCGGCGCCTTGAACTGGTGACCATGATCGGCAAGCTGTGCAAGCTGGTTTCCGGCACCATGATGACCCACGTCAGCGGCCGGCCCATCGATTTTGACCTCATGGCCCGCCTGGCCACAGACCACTGCCAGGACGGTGCCCTGGTTGACCAAATCCGTCAGGCCAATACCGGTCGCCACATCCTGGAGCTGGTCCGCGGGGTGTTACCCCAATCCTATCTGCAATCTCTCTGCGCCGAGGCCGCCCGCCACTGCGCCGATTATTCCCATAACGCGTTTTTGGTAAGCGTTCGCCTGGTGGACTTCGACGGTTCAACCCTGGCCTGTGCCTGCCATGGAGAGTCTCTATGAGTGCCATGCAACAACTGACCGCCCAGGGGCGGCAAATCGAGTCTGACTCCTTCGCCATCATCGATCAGGAGGTGGCACAAATGGGGGGACACCCCTTTACTCCGGGCCAGTGGAATGTGGTGCGGCGCGCCATTCACACCACCGGAGACTTTGAGTTTAAAGAGCTGTTCCAGTTTTCCCAGGATGCGGTGGAGGCCGGTGTCCGTGCCCTGCGACGTGGCTGCAACATCATCTCCGACGTCACCATGATCACCGCCGGCGTCAGCCCGGTGCGCAGCGAGCGTTTTGGCGTCACCTGTCAGTGCTTCATCAGCCACCCCCAGGTGATCGACCGTGCCAAGCAGCAGGGGATCACCCGGGCCATCGAATCGATGCGATTCGCCCGGGATCAAGGGTTGCTCGATGGCGCCATCGTCGGTGTGGGCAATGCCCCCACCGCATTGTTTGAAGTGCTTCGCATGGTTGAGGCCGGCGAGGCCAAACCCGCCCTGATCATCGGCATCCCGGTGGGCTTTGTCCGCGCCGACGAATCCAAGGATGCCCTGGTGGCTCAGAACGGAGTGCCCTACATCGCCTCTGTGGGCCGTAAAGGGGGCAGTCCTTTGGTGGTGTCCACCCTGCATGCCCTGATGGTGGAGGCGGCACAGTGAAAGGGCGTATCCGGGTCATTGGCGTCGGCGACGACGGCTGCCTAAGCCTGACCAGCCGCGCCATCAATGCGGTGGCTGAGGCCGAGATACTGGCAGGTGCCAGCCGCCATCTGGCCTTCTTTCCCCAGTTTCAGGGAGAGCGGCTGAAACTGACCACCCCTATCGAGGGCTACCTGCAGGCCATCGCCGAGTCTGCCCGGCAGAGGGATGTCTGTGTGCTGGCTTCCGGTGATCCGATGTTCTTCGGCATCGGTAGCCGCATCAAAACCTTCCTCGATGGCCTGGAGCACCCACCGGAGCTGGAGATTATCCCCAGCCTCAGTGCCATGCAACTGGCCTGTGCCCGACTTGGCTGGGCCAGTCAGGAGACCGGCCTGCTGTCGGTGCATGGCCGCCCCCTGGCCGGTTTGGTGGCCAGGCTTCAGCAGGGCGGGCGTTTCGTCCTGCTTACCGATGCGGAGCACAACCCCAGGAGAGTGGCCAGCCACCTGCTGGAATTTGGGGAAACCCACTGGCGGGTTCACCTGTGTGAAGCCCTGGGCGGGGTCAACGAGCGGGTTCGCACCTTCGGGCTGGAGGAGCTGGCACAAGGTCAGGCCGAGCCTGTTCAACCTCTGAATCTGATGATGTTGGAGCGCACAGACGCCCTGCGTTGGGGCGGTTATCCCGGTCACTGCCCGGATGACGCCTACGCCAAGCGCACTCCGGACAGGGGGCTGATCACCAAGGCGCCGGTTCGGGCGGTGGCGGTGGCCAACCTCAGGGTTCAGCCGGACTCCGTGGTGTGGGACCTGGGCGCGGGCTCCGGTTCCATCGGCATCGAAGCCGCCAAACAGGCCTGGCAGGGCCAGGTGTACGCGGTGGAGTGCAATCCCCAGTGTTATTCCACCCTGGAGGCAAACCGCTTTGCCCACAGGGTGGACAACCTCACCTTAATCAAGGGGCGGGCTCCCCAGGCTCTGCAGCAGTTGCCCGACCCCGATGCCGTGTTCTGTGGCGGCAGCCGCGGAGAGATGGCGGCGATCTTTGAGTTGGCCATGGCCAGACTCAAGCCAGGAGGCCGGCTGGTGTTCAGTGCGGTCACCCTGGAGAGCCTCAGCGAACTGCACCAGTTGTGCCGTGGCGCCGGCGTGGATGCTCAGGTGCTGATGCTCTCTGCCGCTCACGGTCAGAGCCTGGCTCACTACACCCGATACCAGGGGGATAACCCCATTCATCTGTTTACCATTGAAAAGAGGGCCGAAGGCCAATGAACAAAACGGGAAAACTCTACGCCATTGGTGTTGGCCCAGGCGCCGGCGATCTGATGACTCTGCGCAGCCTGCGCCTGATGCAGTCGCTGGATGTGATCGCCATCCCTGAAAAGAACAAAGCCCAGGCAGACTCCTTTGCCTGGGCCATCGCTCAGCAGGAGCTGGATACCGAGAGCATGCGCGGCGAAGCGCTCTACCTGTGGTTTCCCATGACTCGTGATGTGTCTATCACCGTACCCGCCTGGGAGGCCGCCGCTGAGGCTTTGGTCAGTCGACTGCAGGCGGGGCTGGACGTGGGCTTCATCACCGAGGGGGACCCGTCGGTATTCAGCACCTGGGCCTACCTACAGGAGGAGTTGGCAGAGCGGCTGCCCGACCTGCAGGTGGAAGTGGTGCCTGCGGTAAGCTCCATCACTGCGGTGCCTGCGGCGACCACCATCCCTCTGGCCGATGGCGAGGAGCGTTTCTGTGTGGTGCCGGCGACCTACGGCATCGAGATGCTGCCCAAGCTGATTGAGGAGTTCGACACCATCATCCTCATCAAGGCCGGACGCATGGTCAAGTCCCTGATTGAGATGCTGGCGCCCATGGGGCTGCTGCACTGTGCCACCTATGTCTCCCACGCCACTGGCGAAAATCAGCAGGTGTACCGGGATCTGCGAGAGGTGCCCGAGGAGCATCGCTACTTTGCCATGGTTCAGCTCTCCATTCGCGGCCGTAAGGGCATTTTGCGTCGGGGCCAGCAATGAGCCGGATTGCCATCCATGCCATCACCCGCAAAGGCGCAGATCTGGGGCAAAGGCTGACCGCTCAGTTGCCCGGGGCGCGTTTGTTTGTGGTGGACCGGCAGGGAGACTGGGGCGGAGAGCAGGCGCTTAACCTGCCCTTGGCGGAGCATCTTAAGGAGCAGTTCCGCCAGTACGACCATCACCTTTGCCTGTTCAGCGCCGGCATTGCCACCCGCATGTTGGCGCCGCTGCTTCAGGACAAAAGGCTGGATCCCGGTGTGGTGTGCATCGATGAAAATGCCCACTTTGCCATTCCCTTGCTCAGTGGCCACCGAGGCGGTGCCAATGCCATAGCAACTCGGGTTGCCACCCTTCTTGGGGCGACCGCCGCCATCACCACGGCCTCCGACAGTTCAGGGCTGATCTCGGTCGATACCCTGGGTGAGCCTTTTGGCTGGCAGCTGGATCCCGGCTGCGAAGGCGATCTGACTCAGGTGGCCAGTGCCGTGGTCAACCATCGTCCCACCCTCATCTGGCAGCAGGGGGGCGAGAAAGCCTGGTGGCAGGGGCAGGAGCCCATGCCCGAGCATCTCAAGGTCAGCGAATCTGCCGAGCTGCCGTCATTGGACGCCATGGAAGCGGCGGTGGTGATCAGCCGCAACCGCACACTGCCAGACCTGGATCTGCCGGTGGCGCTGTGGCGCCCCAAGGATCTGGTGCTGGGCATCGGTTGCGATCGCAACACCCCGCAGCAGGTGATAGAGCAAGGGATCGATACGTTCCTGGAGGCCCACAACCTGCACGGGAAATCCGTGGTGCGCTTGGCGTCCATCGATCTTAAGGCCGATGAAGTGGGGATTCTGGGTGCGGCCCGAAACCTTGAACTGCCCTTCGAATGTTTCAGTGCCGATGCCCTGAGGGAGGTCAAGGGGATTGAGAACCCATCGGACACCGTCTTGCGCTGCATCGGCGTGTCGTCCGTTGCCGAAGCCGCCTGCCTGTACAGCAGTGGGGCCTCCCAACTGCTGGTGCCCAAATTCAAATACCGGGGGCAGGGGTACAACCTGACCTTGGCCGCCTGTGTCATTCCCTTTGAGGAGCCCCTGGCTCGCAGAGCACTGAAGAACTTTATCTCCGGGCCTTCGCGCACTCGCGCCAGCCATAAGGGGCTTGCCACCGGTGGGGCAGTCAAGCCGATACGTCACTATCGTCACCACCTGGTGGTGTGTGAAGGCGGTCGCTGCCAACAGTCCGGTGCCGACGGCCTGGCCCATCAATTGCGGCAGATTCTAAAGGAGATGAACCTCTCCAAGGGCCAAAACCGCATCAAGGTGACCCGAAGCCATTGCGCCGGAGCCTGTCGCCAGCGCGCCACGGCAGTGGTCTACGCCAGGGGTGAGGATGTGAATCACAGCCAGTGGTTGCAATCCCTGGAAGGGTTTTCCAAAGAGCAGTGGCAAAGGGTGTTCCAGGCCCTCTCCGAGGGGCAGGCATTGGCCGAAGTGGTGCCGGTACAGAGCCTGGCCACCATGGAGCCGTGCCCATGATGCCGCTGGTGATGACCGACCCTATGAAGGTACTGATCATCGGCGGCGGCAGGGCGGCGGCGATCAAGGCCACCAGCGTGCTGCGTTATCAGCACGATGTGACTCTGCTATCGCCGGTATTCAATGACGATTGTCTGAACCTGTGTTGTCGGCGTGTCCCCGGTGATCTGTATCAGATGGAGTTGGAGAGCTTCGCCCCCTACCAGCTGATCTATCTGGCATTGCCCTGGCCGGCTACCGCCTCCAGACGCACCTATCTGAAGAGCTTATGTGATCACCTCAAAGCCCGGGGGCACCTGATATCTGTCAGCTGCAAGCCTGAGCTTGGCAACGTGATCAACCCCTGCTCACGACGGGTGGGTGAGCACCTGTTGAGCCTCAGCTGTGAGCGCAGTGACCCGGTCAACACACGCAGCCTGACCCAGAAATTGACCAATGTCCTGCAACGAATGACCTCGTTGCAGGATCAATCCAACCTGATTTAAGGAGGCACCACCATGAGTGGTCACCTGAGTATTGTGGGCATTGGCCCCGGCTCCCTGGAGCTGTTAACCCCCATGGCGTCTCTGGCCATCAAAGAGGCCGACCTGGTCGTGGGCTACAAGCCTTATCTGGAGATGGTTCGTCCGCTGTTGGGAGGTCAGGAAACCAGCGCCAGTGGCATGACCCGGGAGGTGGACAGAGCCACCCTCGCGGTCGAAGCAGCCTTGTCTGGCAGGCGAGTGGCCATCATCTCCAGTGGCGATGCGGGGATCTACGCCATGGGACCCCTGGTGTATGAACTGCTGGCCGAGAAGGGCTGGCGCGGCAACGATGATTTGCCGGTACAGATGATTCCCGGCGTCACCGCCGCCAACTCCTGCGCGTCCCTGGTTGGGGTGCCCCTGGGCCATGATGCCTGCACCATCTCCCTGTCTGATCTGCTGACCCCCTGGAGCCTGATTCGTCAGCGCATCGAGGGTGCGGCGATGGCGGATTTTGTCATCACCTTCTACAACCCCAGATCCCGCCGTCGTACCCAACAGATCATCGAAGCGCAGGAGATCCTGCTCAAGCACCGCAGCGGGGACACCCCGGTAGCCGTTGTGGACAACGCCTACCGGCCAGAGCAGACGGTGCAGATTGCCACCCTGGACAGTTTTACCGATCTGGAGTTCGGCATGACCGCCGCCGTGGTGGTGGGCAACAGCCAGAGCTACCGCTTTGCCGACCTGATCATTACCCCCCGAGGGTACAGCAAGAAATATGACTTGAACGATGGCTCCGTGAAGGCGGGCCAGAAGCGGGGACGCTCCCTGGACGAAACTCAACTGGAGGTATCAGCATGACCGTATTTTTCATTGGCGCCGGCCCTGGCGATCCGGACCTTATTACCGTCAAGGGTGCCCGACTGGTGGAGTCCTGCCCCGTGGTGCTCTACACCGGCTCTCTGGTGCCCAAGGAGGTGGTCGCCCGTGCCCGGGAAGATGCTCTGGTGCTCAGCTCCGAAGAGATGGACCTGGATGAGATCATTCAGGTGTGTGTCGATGCCCATGAGAAGGGCCAGGACGTGGCCAGGGTCCAGACCGGGGATCTCTCCATCTACAGCTCCCTGGCCGAGACCACCCGCAGACTGGATAAGTTGCAGATCGATTGGAAGGTGGTGCCCGGAGTGAGTTCGTTCCAGGCGTCGGCGGCGGCGCTGGGTCAGGAGCTGACTCTGCCGGAGCAGTGCCAGACCATCATCCTCAGCCGTGCCTCTGGTCGTACTCCGGTTCCGGAGAAGGAGAGTCTCAAGTCTCTGGCCCAGCATGAAGCCACCCTGTGTCTGTTTCTCTCTGCCAGCCTGATCCGTAAGGTGGCCCGGGAGCTTAAGGAGGTCTACCCGGGGAGCTGGCCGGTGGCGGTGGTGGAGAAAGCCTCCCACCCCGAGCAGCGCATCTTGCGCGGCACCCTGGACACCATAGTGGAGCAGGTAGAGGGCGCGGGGATCCGCGCGACGGCGATGATCATCGTGTCCAAGGTGCTGGATACCACAGAGTTTCGGGATTCGCGCCTCTACGCCGCTGAGTTTACCCACGGTTTTCGCCGGGCACGGATCAGCGACGCGGAGGTCAGCCATGAGTAAACCGGGGAAAGTCTACCTGGCGGGCGCCGGCCCTGGCGATCCTGGCCTGCTCACGCGCCGGGCCCATGAACTGATGCATCTGTGCGACGTGGTCTGCTATGACCTGCTTATTGATGCGGCGGTGCTCTCCCTGGTTCCTGCGGGCACCACCATGATCCCTGTGGGGTATCGGGGCTACTGCGGCACCAGCATCGAATATGGCATGCACCCCGAAGTGGTGGAGCAGGCTTTGACCGGGCGCAGTGTGCTGCGCCTGAAGGCCGGGGATCCCTTTATCTTCGGTCGTGCCACCGAGGAGTGCCGCTGTCTGCAGCACCATGGTATCGACTTTGAGGTGGTGCCCGGCATCAGCTCAGCGCTTGGCGCCGCAGCCTACGCCGGTTTTCCGTTGACCAGCAATGGCATGGCGTCTGATGTGACCTTTGCCAGCGGCCACAGGGCATCCACCACCATCAGTAACTGGGCGGCGATGGGGCAGAGCTCCGGCACCCTGGTACTTTACATGGGAGCGAAGAAGCTGGCCGAGCATGCCAGGGAACTGATTGAGAAGGGACGGGATCCCAGGACGCCGGTGGCGGTGATTGCTGCCGCCACCAGCCATAAGCAGCGGATGATCACCGCCGATCTGAACGAGATAGGCCAGTGCATTGCAGAATTCGACAATGGTGACCCCATGTTGGTGGTGATGGGGCAGGTGGTTGAGCTGTCGTCAGAGCTGGATTGGCGAGCTGCACTGCCTCTGAGCGGGGTCCAGGTGCTGGATTGCGGCGGTGATGCGACCTGGGTGGATTCTTTGAGGCAGCAGGGTGCGGTGGTGGTTCAGGCACCCCGGGTTGAGCTGAGCTATGGCCTGGATGAGCCAGGTTGGCAGCGACTGTTGGCTGCCAAGGCTCTGTGGCTGGACAGCCGGGAGGCGGCCCAGAGTCTTTATCGCCTCTGCCTGGAGCAGGAGCTGGATTGTCGTCATTGGCACTGGCAGCTGGCTGGTACTCAGCAGGCTTGCGACTGGATGGCTCAACAAGGGCTGTTTATCAGGCAGATGGACAGTGCTGCTTCAGAGGCTCTGTGTATCACCAAGTACGACTCTTCGGGCCTGTGTCTGCGCCAAGTCCATCTGGTTGAGCCTGTGTACCCCTTGGTTCAGGCGGCCATGGTGACTGTGGAGGAGGAACAGGCGTTCCGCTATCTGGTGGAGCAGGATCTACTGAACCCGGATGCCCTGGTGTTCAGCGGTTGTGAGCGGGTGCGGTCAGAGGCGTTGCGTCTTGGCTTCAGGGTTAATGATTCTGCGCAAGAGGGCAGCCGGGCGGCTGCCTGACCCTCAAGCGGACTGTTGCTCGGGCATCAGTCCGCTCATCTCCTCCAGGCTCCAAACCCGTCCATTATCTGGCAATGGGGGCGCACCGCTCCAAGGGGGGATTCCCCAAGCCAGACTCATGGCGATCTTGAACCACTCTCCGTGACCCACCACCAGAATGCGTGTGTCGCCGTGCATCTGCTTCATCTCTGTCCAGAATGCCCTGATGCGGCAGGCGACCTCGGAGGCGGCTTCTGAGCCGGGTATGGCCATGCAGTTTTGCTGATCCCGGTTGGTATAGGCCTGCCACCACCTTGGGTGGGTTGTCCGGTCGAGGCCTTGCAGGGCGCCAAAACAGCGCTCATTGAGTAGAGGCGAGGTCAGTACGGGGACAGAGAGGCAAAGGTTGGCCAGTTCGGCGCTGTGCCGGGCTCGCTTAAGCTCGCTGCAGTAGATCAGTTGGGGGGCATGGATGGCGGCCAGGCGTCCGCTCTCGCGAGCCTGTATTTTGCCAGCTTCCGTAAGCGGACTGTCAAAAGTACCTTGCAAGGTGCCCAGCTCATTCCACTGGGTTCGGCCGTGGCGACAGTAAAAAAGGGACATGGAAGGTCTCCAACTTCAGACCCGACAGTACACCAGCACCAGGTGTGTTGTAGCAATGTTACTTTCCACAGTAGTTTTCCATTGGTGACGAAGCTCTCACTGCGGCCTGGGGCGGAGCTTGTCCAAATCATGCGTTTCGCATCAAACTTTACCCCAAATCCGTGATGAGGGACTTTTTGTTATCGGCTGGTAGCGTTTTCTGGCTGCAAAACAGACAATCGAGTCTGATTTAGTGAAAATATGTGACAAATACCAGTTCCAATTGAGCCTGTAATCAGTAAGATGATTTGTGAACTTAACTACAATTCTACGGTGTTAGGTTCATTATCATTTCCCTGCAAAAGGCAGCGTCTCATCAGCGCTGCCTTTTTTTATCTCCGCTCCAGCCCGCGCGGTTGTTGAGTTTGTGTGTTTAGAATTCTTGAAGTTAATATCGCAAATTTCTAATGCGCCAGTGGATGCACCGATTGGCCAGTTTGATGGGCTCTGGATGTAAGTTAATTACATTATCTCGTTTGAAAACTAAGCGCCCCGGACGGATAGTGCACAAAGAATTAACATTAAACTCTCGAAATTCAAGCCTTTTGATTGTTTTTGACGGGTTAGTCGTAAGTTCTTTTTAAGAGGCAATTAAAGCTAGCTTTTGCTCCCGTCATTGTTGTCATTGGCTGGCTTTCCTGTACATACCCACCTTTTTCCTAAAATGTTAAACCCCATGGGCTACAGCAGTGGCCCTGGTGGCTCTTCGGGGCCGGGACGTCTGCCTGTGCTTGATGATGGCATGAGGTTCTCAGCGGGGAGACGCAAAGATGGATGCGAGCTCCGTTCCAGCCGTCTCCAGTACTGACACCCGCTACTACAAAGGTCCGCAAGGAGATATTCTGAGGTAAGGCGACAGGACACTCTTACACAGTGAGGGGTAGCATGGAACTTGTGGACTTTTCCCAGGCTTGGGAAGCGCAGAGGTGGCGCGCCATTAATGATGGCGTGATGGGGGGCGTGTCTCAGAGCCAGATGTTGGCCACAGATGGGGGGTGTTGTTTCGATGGCGTGGTCTCCCTTGAATACGGCGGCGGCTTTGCCTCCATGCGTCGCCCTTTGGCATTGCCTGACGGATGCCGGGCACTGAAGTTAAGGCTGAAGGGGGATGGTAATCGTTACCAACTCAGGCTGAAGATGGATGGCTTGTACGATGGGGTGCTTTATGTTTCCGATTTCACTACTCAGGAGGGCAGGGAGGAGGAGATCGAGCTTCCCCTGGGCAGTTTTCAGCCCAGGTTTCGTGGTCGTGCTGTAACGGGCGTTGAGCCTCTTGATGTGTCCAGGGTAGAACAGGTGGGTCTGTTGATTGGCCAGGGGCAAAGTGGTCCTTTCACCCTGACTCTCTACCAACTGATGGCTGAGGGCCGAGCTTTGGAGTAGTTGGACGCAAGTTCAGACAAGCCGCTGTGCTATCCGACGCGATTTCTGATGTTTTTTTGTTCAAGAGGATTGCTCCTTTTCTTAAACTCGGTAGTGTAAATAGAGAAAGGCACTGATAGCCAAGCCACGGAGGGCCTATGAGAAACTATCAGTTGACCCCGGACCAGCGCCGTCTGTTCTCCAGGCAGGGCTTCCTGCGCCTGCCCGGGTCTTTCCCATCCCACCTTGTTCGTCGTTGGCAGCAGGCCGCTGAGCAACTTGAGCTTCAGGCCCTGCAGGTTCACAGCCAGGGGTTGCATGGCAGGGACTTCTGCGTCGCTGACGATCCTGAGGGGCCAAGGCTGATGCGGTTTCGCAACCTGATCAGCCATGCTTCTGAGCTGGTGATCGATACCCTGGCCTCTCCGGCCATGATGGCACTGGCCAGAGAGTTGTGCGGACCTGGCGCCGTGCCTCTGCACCTGGATCTGTTTTTCAAGCATCAACATCCCTACCCGGTGACCGATTGGCATCAGGGGGCTCAGCACGATCGCCGTTTCCCCTATCTCAACATCGGCCTCTATCTGGATGACGCCGAAGAGGGGGACGGCTGCCTGCGTTATGTGCCGGGTAGCCAGCATGGTCTTCAGCCTATCGACGACCTGGCCGAACACTATGGTTGGTCTCCACCGGGTGTGGTCGAGCAGCCCGCCAGAGCCGGTGACGTTCTGGTGCAGGACAAGATGATCCTCCATGGCTCTCAGCCCAAGCGCTCGGAAGGGGTGCGCCGTACGCTCTATGTGGAGATTCGTCCCTGGCAGGCGGTGATGGAAAGTCGGTCGCAGTCGTCTTTGTGGGCCCATTTAAGGCGCCGCTGGATGAGCCAGGTAATGGCGCGAGCCGATGAAGCAGACTGGCCAGCCGACTGGGAGCAATACCCACAGGCTGAGGAGACCCTCTCTGAGCTGGTTTCCCAGACAGAGGCTTGCTGGGAGCCGGCTCTGCCCGCGGTCCGGGCCAGTCAGCCTGTGTACCACCCTGAGTACCCAATACCCTCGGAATTGCGGCATCTGGAGAAAAAAGCTGAAGTGATCCAGTTACCTACCTAAGCGTACCTACAGCGGCAGAAGTTGGTCAGTCTTGGCCATCATCAGTTGCCATTTGCCGTTAGTCTGGCTGTATTACATTGATATGACAACATTTTGGACTACGCTTAAAGCAAGACAGGGACGTAACGGGAGGAGCCTATGAGCCTGGATGCGGTTGCTTTTGTTGGTGGCATCGCCATCGGCTGCCTCTTTGCCCTGATCCTCTGCAACGCTTTGGCTCTGAGAGCAAAAGTGCAGAGTAGGGCAGAGCCCGGCAGGGAAACCGGGATACGGCAACACCTGGAGGAGTATCGGCACAAACTGAATCAGATCAGCATCGAGAATCAGAGGCTGAAGCGGCGTGTTCAGGAACTGGAGTACGAAGTGGAACCGCTTCGACAGCCTGGGCGAGGGTTCAGAGGCGATCCTCTCGATGCCTCCTTCAGGGTGAAGTCGGTAAGATAACAAAGAGGGGGCCTTCGGCCCCCTCTGTCACTTACAGCTTGAACTGATTAATCAGCCGACTCAGGGTCTCCGACTGCTGGGCCATCTCATCGCCCGCCGATGCGGCCTTGTGAGTCCTCTGGCTGGTCTCGGCCACGATCTCGTTGATGTTGCTTACGTTCTTATTGATCTCGTTGGAGACCGCCGACTGCTCACTGGCGGCGCTGGCGATCTGCATATTCATCTCGGTAATGCTGCTGACCGCGTCACTGATCTCTCCCAACGCTTTATCGGCACGGCTGGCGAGGGTAACGCATTGCTCCGAGGTGTGGCGACTGTTGTCCATCACCGAGACCGCCTTGGCGGACTGCCCCTGCAACTGCTCGATCATCTGCTGAATCTCCTGGGTCGACGCCTGAGTGCGACTGGCCAGGGTACGCACCTCATCGGCCACAACCGCAAAGCCTCGGCCCTGCTCCCCGGCGCGGGCGGCCTCAATGGCGGCGTTCAGAGCCAGAAGGTTGGTCTGCTCGGCGATGTTGCGGATCACCTCCAGTACCCCATCTATGCGGCCGGTCTCCTGCTCCAGATCCCGGATCACGGTAACGGCGCCGTCGATCTCGGCAGAGAGGCGGTGAATGCTGTCGGACACCGAACTGACCACCTCTTTCCCGCCATCTGTAGCCTTATTGGCGTTCTGGGCAGAATCCGCAGCCAGGGTGGCATTTTGTGCCACCTCATCCACCGTGGCACTCATCTGATTCATCGCCGTGGCCGCCTGCTCCGTCTCCTGAAGCTGCTTGTCCATGCCTCTCTGAGTCTCGCCGGTGATTGACGCCAACTGCTGTGCCGAGCTGTCCAACTGACCGGCAACACCGGTTACCTCACTGATGGTGCTGTGGACCTTGGCGGCAAAGCGGTTAAAGGCCCGGGCCAGATCAGCCAGTTCATCGTGGCCCTCGTCATCCAGTCTCAGGGTGAGGTCACCATCGCCGTCGGCGATGTTGGCCATGGTAGCCGTGGTGGCTTCGATGGGTTGGGTGATGCCCCGGCCAATGAACCAGGCGACCGCGATGCCAATGGCCAGCGCAGCCAGGCCAGCGAGGATGACGGTGTTACGCATCTGGGTCATCATCGCCAGGTTCTCGCTGCGATCCATCACTACCTCGAGCACCCCCATGGGCTTGCCTGAATAGTCATTGATGGAGTGCAGGTAGACGGCCACCGGCTGGCCATTGAGGTCGGTCTGTACCACCTGGGGCTGACCGTCGAAGGCCAGGGCCAGCTGAGTATTGTTGCCCAGACGAAAGTCACCCAGAGTCGAACCAAAGGGCTTCCAACTGTTGCCATCCGGCAGATGCAGGGCGATATCTACCCCGTGGGTCTGTTTAAAGCGGTCGAAGAAGGATTGACCGAAAGAGAGACCAAATTCCACCGAGCCCTGGTGTTGTCCCTGGTAGGCGACGGGCACTACCCCACGAATGCCGATGCCGGCCACCCCTCGCTCCAGGCCCATGACAGGCTGCCTTCTGGTATTGGTTTCCACCACGGTATGGCGAAAGGAGGAGAGGTCATCGCCAAACTTGGCGGGTTTGTGTACCCGCAAAAAGGAGGTGGCCGGAGGGTTATGAAACTGGAACTGGCGGGCGCCATACTCCTGTTTCATCACCTTGAAGATAGGCAGCGTCGCCTCAGCCAGTGTCTCCCTGTCTTGGTCGGCGAAGGCTTGTTGAAACTGCGGCGTCAGTGACACCACCGTCGCCAAGGCCTGGGCCAGACGTCCCGATGCATTGAGCTCTGCAGTGGCGGTTTCATTGAGCTCTTCAAGCTGCTTGAGCTCGGCAGAGTCAATGGCTTTGGAGAACTGGACGACGATAAGGGGGAGGATAAAGGCCATCAGCAGTGAGACCAGTAGGCTGATGCCAATGATGATGCGGTTCTTGATGTTGGGCTTTCTTAGCATGAACGACTCCGACAGACCTTCAGGCGTGGCAGCGCCATCCGGGACTCAGGGTTTATTTCCGTTTATGGCTTCAGATTAACGAGAGTCAGTGGCTGGGGTTTGGGAGCAAAAGCATGTTTCTAAAATGTTTTTTATTGGTTTGTTCAAAGTGGGATCCCCGGCAGATATACAGGTGGACGGCAGCAGAATCTCTTCTCCCATGGGGCTTTGATTGATACCTGGAAACGCAGGGGCAGGGCTTAGGCGAACTGATTGATTCAGAAGTTGTTTGATTGGAAATTGTGCAAGGTCCACGGGTCACATACACTGAGACTTGGGCGTGATGACTTTAGTTGAGAAAGGAACTCAAATGAATCAGTTTTTGTATAAGCTTCGACCACTTAGGCCGGAGATGCTCAGTCAGGGCCCCACCCCTCAGGAAGCCAGCGCTGTGGAGGCTCATTTTGCCTATCTCAGCCGGCTGAAGGATGAGGGTAAAGTGGCGATGGCAGGCCGCACCATCACCGAAGATCAGCACACCTTTGGCATAGTGATTGTGCTGGCGGAATCCCAGGAAGAAGCCCAGAAGCTGATGGAGTTCGATCCCGCTGTCTCTGAAGGGGTGATGGGGGCGGAACTTTTCCCATTCCGTGTCGCCTTGTGGGGCAACGACCCTCGTTAATCCCTGGTGATATTGCCCCTGGCCTAGAAGGGCCAGATCAGAAACAGCCCCATGCCTGCGGCGATGGCGATCAGGGCATTGGCACCGAGCCTGGCCAGCACAGCCACCAGCAGGCCGCAGGCCAGGTAGGGGTTGTGCCAGTGAAGATCGATGCTTTGTTCTTTGATGAAGATCAGCGGCGCGGCGATGGCGCTCAGCACCGCCGGCGCACTGTAGCTGAGCAATTGCTGGCTGCGACGCCCCAGGCGCACTGGTAACCTTGGCTCAAGAAACAGGTAACGGCTGGCAAACACCAGCAGGGCGCAAGAGAGTAGGATCAACCAGATCATTGCTTACCCTCCATCAGTGACTCCCCGGTAACATTGGCAAACAGGGCCCCCGCCACCATCCCGGCCAGGGAGGCGATCAGCAGCCCCATGGGCCAGGCCATCGCTTCGGCCAACACCGCCAGGGGCATGGCTACCAACACACAGACCCAATGCGAGCGTCGCCTGAGCCCGGGCGCCACCAGGGCGATGAAGATGGCGGCGATGGCGAAATCCAGCCCTGAGGTATCAAAAGCCTGTACCTGGTGACTCAGCAGCACGCCAGCCAGGGTGGCCAGGTTCCAGCCGAGATAGAAACTCAGTCCTCCGCCGAGCATATACCAGGGATCCTCGGCTTCCTCCTTGCCCGGATGGGCGATGGCGAACAGCTCGTCGGTCAGCAGAAACCCCAGCGTCAGCCGCCACTTCAGTGGCAATGCGCTCACCTTGCTCCTCATGGTCATGGAGTAGAGCAGGTGTCTGGAGGTGATGAGGGCGGTGGTGGCCAGGATGGCGCCGATTCCGGCCCCCGACTTAAGCAGGCCGATGATGGCAATCTGTGCCGCGCCGGCAAAGATGATGGCTGACAGACCCTGACTCTGAAGTGGGCTGAGCCCGGCGTCCATGGCCAGGGAGCCTACCAACAGGCCCCAGGGCAGAACCGCCAGGGTGAGTGGGCTCATGGCCAGGGTGCCTTTCAAGATTTGCGACCGGCGACGGGTCTCCCGATGAGGCTCGGGGCGTGGCGACATGCATCTGCTCCTGGGAAATAAAAGGTTGTACGAGCGGGTGTCAGATCCCTTGGGACCATGAGCGGGCGTAGACCCCTGGGGGAACGCCCACCACTCGTTTAAAGTGACGGCTGAAATGACTCTGATCGTAGAAGCCGCAATCCAGCCCGACTTTCAGTGGCGGCAGCCCCAGGCGTATCAGCCCGGTGGCCATCCGCCAAGGCTAATCAAACGGAAAAGGGCCTTACAGGCCCTTTTTTATCTCTTCAATCAGCTGTTGCCACTGAGGGTACTCTCTAAAGCTTTCGCTCAGGTTTCCCCAGGGCGCCATGGCACTGCTTTGCAGAACCTCACTGTCCTGGACTCCTGTGTGCAGCAAATAGAGGTAGTAGAAGGCTGAGGCGCGGTAGTTCGCGGCGCAGTGAATCAGTACATCCTTATCCTTGTTGGCCTCCATCACCGCCAGGAATGTCTGCACATCTTCGGTGGTCGGTTGCTTCCAGTCCACACCGATGTGGGCATATTCCATGCCTGCTTCTGTCACCAGTTTTCCTTCGTTCTCCAGACCAGTAGGATTCCCGGCAGGGATCAGGTTGATCACCAGATCTACGCCAGCCTGCTTCAGGGCGGGAAACTGTTCCGGCTGCGGCAGGCCAGAGGTGATCACCCGCTCAGAGGGAAACTGCACCGCCTTCACCTCTTTCAGAGTCTCTGGCTCAATGGCGGCTTGTGTCCCGGCCGAGGCCAGCAGGGTGCATAGAACTATCTTCTTGATCATCAATTTATCCTCGAAAGCCTTAATGCCAAATTACCTCAGCCGTTTAAGCTAGCAATGGAGAAAGTGTCAGTAGCTGTGTCAGCCAGAACCATATAGTGGACGGTTGCGTTTCATAATTGGGTTGGTTAACCTGAATTAATACTTAAAGTGGAAGAAGAACCATGACTGGCATAGCGGCAAAGACGGCCAAAGGGCGACCGGTGGATGGACAAAAGACACTGCAAGTGTTTGCGGCAATCGATAGCATCCTGGAGGAGCAGGGCATTGCCCGACTCTCCATCGAGCGTATCGCCAAAACCGCCGGAATCTCCAAGGTGACCCTCTATCGTCGTTTTGACACTCTGCAAGGGGTGATAGGCGCCTATGTGGAAACGTTCACGTCCGAGGCCATGGCATTGGACTCCTTAGAGGCGGCGCCACGGCCATCCAGCGTTGAGCAGATGGAGGCGGAGTTAAACCGTTTAGGCGTAAGGCTGATGGAGCTTATCAGTCAGCCGCGAGTGATGGCGTTTGACAATGCCATTGCGGCTGGAGGCCCTCAGTACCAGGCTCTTAAAGAGCAGCTCTATTCTCAGGGACCGGGCCGGGCAATGAGGCACATCGCCAGCTTGTTCGAACACTCTGGCGTTCATCATCCGGAGGTTGGCACCAACGATCTGGCCGAGATGCTGTTTCTGATGTGGCAAAGCGGCTTCTATCCCAGGTTGAAGTTCCTTGGCGCAACCACATTGGAGCCCTCGCAGCTCTCCCAGCACGTGGCTGTCCGCACCCGCATTTTCCTTTCCTCTATTCAATCTTAGAAGGCATCATCATGAGTGCATTTCCACGGGTTTTAGTGGCCGGTGCCACGGGTTATCTGGGCCAGCACCTGGTTCACCAGTTGCTGTCATCGGGATACCCGGCGATCGCTTTGGCCCGCAGTCCAGGCAAGCTCAGTCCGTTGGGCCTGGATGAAAGCCAACTCAGGGTTGGCGAGGTAACCTCACCGGATTCTATTTTGGGGTGCTGTGATCAGGTGGACGTGGTGATCTCCTGCGTGGGCATCACCCGCCAGAAGGATGGGTTGGGTTATATGGATGTGGATTATCAGGCCAATCTGAACCTGCTCAGGGAAGCGGAGCGCGCAGGTGTGCGCCAATTCATCTATGTCTCTGCTTTTAACGCCCTCAAGTTTCAGAACGTACGCTTGCTTCAGGCTAAAGAGCGTTTTGCCAAGCGGCTGCTCAGCTCCGAAATTGAACACCCTTGTGTGGTTCGTCCTAACGGATTCTTCTCCGACATGAGTGACTTTTTCGAGATGGCCAAAGGGGGCAGGGTGTATCTGTTCGGCAATGGTCAGCACACCCTTAATCCCATCCATGGCGAGGATTTGGCCAGGTTCTGCATCGACGCCATCGGTTCCGAAGAGAGGGAGCTGGATGTGGGAGGCCCCGAGTTGTTTACTCATCGGCAGATCGGAGAGCTGGCGTTCGCGGCGATGAGCAAACAAAGTCAGATAAGTTGCTTTCCTGATGGCCTGCGCAAAGGCGCGGCTTCACTCTGCGGTTGGCTCCCGGAACGGTGGACCGGAGCTGCGGAGTTCTTCCTGACTCTGATGGGCTCAGACATGGCCGCACCTTGCTATGGGCAACATCATCTCGAGGACCATTTTCGCCGGTTGGTTGAGCGCTGACTGCTATTGCCCCGACAAACGGATTGATGGGGCAGAGTTCGCTAGACTCAGACCACTTTCGCATCACTTCCAGTACATGCAGGGCAGAGCGGCCAAACCCGGTCAGTTCTTAGGTGGCGGCGATGGGGCGGTCTCTCAGGACTTTTGGACCACCCTATTGCGAGACTCCAGCTCCTTGAATCGTTGGTCGATCATTTTTTTGCTGCCGCCACCCAGCAACCTGGCCAGGTCGTTAGAACGAACCGGACCGTCTTTAAGGTGGTACAGCAGAGAGCCAGTCCACTTGCCACCAATCAGTCGCACCCCCTTCTCAATGGCACAGGGCTCCAGGCGGGCATTTTCAACCCGTATACTGGCTGCGCCTTCCTCGGTGTTCCTGTTCAGCTCATCGCTGCTGGAGTATCGCTATAACCGCAATGAAACTATGGGTTTTTCGAATCGTGATATGGCTACAGTTGCATAAATAACAGTCACTTCTTCGGTTTGACGGAGGTTAGCAAGGGCAGCGACTGGTGTATTCCATTTAGGCTATCAAGCCATAGAAATAAATCATAATGGTCCCTTCTGGCCTGGGAAAAAGGCTGTGTTAGTCTGCTGTTATTCCGATGTTTGTTCAGTGAAAGTGCCTATGAAGCTGTTTACCGATGACCGCAAACTCTCCATTCTCCATAAGGGTGAGGACCTGGTGCCTCCGGGCTCGATGCTCAGTCAGATAGCCTTTGCGCCTATGAGAGACCCCCTGGACCGAGAGGTGGTGGCGTATCTGGAGGCAACCATGGGGATCCGTTTTCCCCAGCTGATTCTGGATTTTCTTGAGCAGTGCGGCGGCTATGAGGCCAGCACCAAATATGTTTACCCCAGTGCGCTGGGCAAGGCGTTCAAACCCATTGGCATCGAACTGCGCTGCCCCGACCGTCGTTGTTTCTTCGACCTCTCCTGTTTCCAGCAGCCGGATCTCAACCCTTTTGCCACCCTGGCAGGCTGTCTGCCAGCGGACTTTGTTCTGGAGAATGAGACGCTGCTGCGCAAGATGATTCCCCTGGCCTGGGATAACGGTTTCCTGCTGTGTCTGGATTTCAGCCGCAATCCTTGCGACCCGGCCATCGCCTTTGTTGATCCTAAGGCGCCGGTGATTCACCCGATGTTCCTCGATTTTATCGACTTCGTGCTTAGAATTGGTTATCTCGAACACTGAAGTTGAGACGCAAAAAAGCCCGGCACTGCCGGGTTTTTTTATCCTGGGGTGTTTTACAGGTTGGGCTTGTAGTCAAAGCCGGTCTAGGTTTCTGAACTGTCTCTCACGCGTTCTCTGAAAGCACTGAAACAGAGCGTTCAGCTTGAATGGCGTCGAAAATCCCAGCAGTTGAGTAAAATGGGTGAGGTGGCTTGATGAAATCGGTCCCGTTGATGCAGTAGAGTGTTCCTCCAAACATCCTCCTTTGAATCCCAGGCAATAGGACATCCGCTATGACATCCATCACCATTCGCGGCAGTGAATTGAGCTATCTGGACAAGGGCCAGGGCCCGGTGCTGTTGTTCGGTCACAGCTACCTGTGGGACTCGGCCATGTGGGCTCCTCAGATAGAGGCCCTGAGTCAGCACTACCGCTGCATCGTGCCTGATCTCTGGGGACACGGTGCCTCCGGCGCACTGCCCGGCGAGACCCGAAACCTCAAGAGCCTGGCCGAAGACATGCTGGCGTTGATGGATGCCCTGGAAGTGGAGCGCTTCTCCATCGTCGGGCTGTCTGTGGGCGGCATGTGGGCTACCGAGCTGGCGCAACTGGCGCCCAGCCGCATTCAGAGCCTGGTACTGATGGATACCTTTGTGGGCCTGGAGCCAGAGGTGACCCATAAGAAGTATTTCGCCATGCTGGCGGCCATCGAGGAATCCCGCCAGGTGCCGCCGCCGCTGCTGGACCAGATTGTGCCGCTGTTTTTCGCCACAGACGTGGCGGAGCGTCACCCCGAACTGGCGCAAGGTTTCCGTGACAGCCTGGCGAATCTGCCGGAGTCCCGCATCGACGATACCGTTCGCCTGGGGCGAATCATCTTTGGTCGCCGGGATCAGGTGGACGACCTGGCCAAACTGGCGCTGCCGGCGCTGATCATGGTGGGGCAGGAGGACAGAGCCCGCACCGTGCTGGAGAGTTACCTGATGCTGGATGAGATCACCGGCGCCGAGATGGTGGAGATTCCCAAGGCGGGCCACATCTCCACCCTGGAAAACCCTGAATTTGTAAATCGCCATCTGGTGGCGTTTCTTGAGCGAGTCTATGGCTGAGCAGAAGCTTTTTTCCTGCGGCACCCTGAGTCAGGATGGCTGGCCATGGGTTACCTAGGCCTCACCCTGATTGACTCTTTCGACTCCCTCCAAAGTCTTCATTAGGCAATGGTGTCCAACGAATGCCTGGCCGCCATTTGCGGCCATGGGATGCCACCTGTGCGAGGTTGGCGCCTATTTTGCGAAAGAGAGCCCCAAGGCAAGTGGTCCGCACTTTGATGCACTGATTAATATCAAAAGTCATATGGGTGCATTGTGGTTTCGTGCAGAGACCCGGCCGGTTTGAGCAGGGTAAAAAGCGGTCAATTGCCGCATCAAAAACCGATTATGTGCTATCAGCAATTTTGAATTTGGAGTACCGATGAGCTTGTCTGAAATGACTTTCTTTGAGCGATTTGAGGCGGATATTTTATCTGGAAAAAAGACGATAACCATTCGAGATGAAGCAGAAAAAGATTATGCTCCCGATTCAATTGTTCAGGTTTCAACATACGAGAATGGTCGATGGTTCTGCGCCCTGAAAATCGAGTCTGTTGTCCCACTTAGTTTCGATAAACTGACAGAATTCCACGCAAAACAAGAGAATATGACGCTAAAAGAGCTTAAAGGCGTCATTCGTGAAATTTACCCGGACACTAGTGAATTGTATGTGATTAAATACCGATTGGTTAGCTGAAACCACATGCACTACAGGTGGTTTGAGAGGAAGTCGTAGACGAGTGCCTTTCTCGTTTCGCTTATAATGTGACATTCGTTAACTTGCCCCTTTAGAGGGTGTTGTCGATGACAGATATGCGGCGCCAGTCATCACGGGATCACGCCTGATTAAGTGTGAACCCAACAAAGAGCCCCCAAATCTGGGGGCTTTTGTCTATCTGAGCACTTTGGACAGGAAGGACTGGGTCCTCTGTTGCTGCGGTGCATCGAAGATCTGCTGGGGCGGCCCGCTTTCCACCACCTCGCCGCCATCGATAAACAGCACCCGATCTGAGACCTCCCGGGCGAAGCCCATCTCGTGGGTAACGATCACCATGGTCATGCCGTCGTCCACCAGGGATTTCATCACGTCCAGCACGTCACCGACCATCTCGGGGTCCAGGGCGGAGGTGGGCTCATCGAACAGCATCAGATCCGGTTCCATCGCCAGGGCCCGGGCGATGGCCACCCGCTGCTTCTGACCTCCGGAGAGGCTGGAGGGGTACACCTCGGCCTTGGCGGCCAGGCCCACCTGCTCCAACAGGGAGAGGGCCTTGGCCTGCGCCTGTTCGGCGCTCATCAGTCCCAGCTTCACCGGCGCCAGGGTGATGTTCTCCATCACCGTCTTGTGGGGGAACAGGTTGAAGTTCTGAAATACCATGCCGACCTTGCGGCGCAGCTGATCCACACAGGCGCCCGGGGCGGTGATCGATTCTCCCTCGATGAGGATCTCCCCCTGAGTGGGAGTCTCCAGCAGGTTGAGACAGCGCAGGAAGGTGCTCTTGCCGCTGCCGCTGGGGCCGATGACGCTGACCACCTCGCCGGGGGCGACGGTCTGGTCAATTCCCTTGAGCACCTCGACATCGCCAAACTGTTTATGCAGGTTGCTGACTTTAATCACTCTGTTTCAGCCTCTTCTCAAATTGGGACAGCATCAGGGTGAAGCTGTAGGTCAACATCAGGTAGATGATGGCGCAGGTGAACAGGGGCACCACGTCTTCGAAGGTGCGGCTGCGGATGATCTCCCCGGCGCGCATCAGGTCGACGCCACCGATAAAGCCAATCACCGCGGTCTCCTTGAGCAGTACGATGAATTCATTGCCCAGGGCCGGCAGGATGTTCTTCACCGCCTGGGGCAGAATCACCTCCTTCATCGCCTGACCCTGGGACAGACCCAGGGAGCGGGCCGCTTCCATCTGGCCCTTGTCCACCGCCTGGATGCCAGCGCGGATGATCTCCGAGATGTAGGCGCCGCTGTTGATGCCGAAGGCGATCACTGCGGCGGTGATCTTGTCCACGTCCAGGGAGGCCAACACGATGAAGTAGAGAATCACCAGTTGGACCACCACAGGGGTGCCACGGATCACCGACACATAGAGGTTGGCCGGCCAGCGCAGGTACCAGTGGCTGGACATCTTCATCAGGGTGGTGCAGATCCCCAGCACCGAGCCCAGCAGGGTGGCCAGCAGGGTCACTGCCAGGGTGACCTTGAGGCCGCTCCAGATCAGCAGGATGCCCACCATCCCATCCTGGCCGATGGGGGTAAAGAGAGAGTCGATGATCGCCTGCATAGGGTTACTTCATGTACTGGGAGATTAGGGCGTCGTACTGGCCATTGGACTTCATCTTGTCCAGGGTGGCGTTGGTCTGCTTCAGCAGTTCGGCGTTCTCTTTGGAGATGGCCAGGCCGTAGTACTCAGGGTCGAAGGCCAGCTTGGTCAGCTGCAGATCCGGGTTCTTCTTCATGTGGTTGGCGGCAGGCTCGCTGTCGAACAGCACCAGATCCACCTTGCCGTTTTTCAGCTCCATGATCGCTTCGAAGCCGGTGTTGAACGCCACCACGTTCTGGCTGTACTCCTTGGCCATGATGTCGCCGGTGGAACCCAGCTGCACGGCGATGGTCTTGCCCTTAAGCTCTTCGGGGCTGGCAGGCGCCTTGCCCTGTTGGGTCAGCACCACCTGGGTGGCTTCGTAGTAGGGCTGAGAGAAGCTCACCGCTTTCTGGCGCTCCGGGGTGATGGTCATGCCAGCGGCGATCATGTCAATTTTGCCGGCGTTCAGGGCCACAATCAGGGAGTCGAACTTCATGTTCTCCACCTTGAGGGTCTTGCCGGCGTCTTCGGCAATCTGACGGGCGATGTCGATATCGAACCCTTTGACTTCGTCGCCGTTGGGGCCACCCATGTATTCAAAGGGAGGGAAGGCGGCGTTGGTGCCGACCACCAGGACATTCTCTTTCTTTCCACAACCGGTCAGGGTCAGCAGGGAGAGGCTCAGTACAGCAATGAGTTTCTTCATAATCTGGTCTCTGTTTTCAATGGCTCGATAATTGATAGAGGCCGACTATAGGGCAGGGGCAAATGCTGAGTCAATAACTATGCGTTCATTATGAATTAAAATGCGCCTGATTGCGTTGTTTTTCACCAGTTTTGAACAACTATGCAACCAATGCTACCGGCCTAGTTCTGTGAGGGAGTGTGATCGCTGCCCAGACAGACATCACAAACATGCAGGTAATGAATAGTTATGCATTAACTTTAAGGGGAAAGGATTTGTGAGTCATCAGCAGCAACAGGGCGGTCCCCGCCACCAGAGCCAGGGTGGAGCCCATGCGGTAGAGGCTGGAGAAGAACAGGTCCTGTTGCCCCGGCACCACGCCGGACATCAGCACGGTGACCGCCGAGGTGCCGGCAAATCCGATGGCGCCACGCTCGCCGCCCTGGCAGACCAGCAACAGGAAGGGGCCCAGTGCCAGGGAGAAGGCCACCAGGTAGAGCAACAGATGGTCCAGATAGGAGAACAGCAGCAGTTGCAGCATCAGGGTGAGGGCACAGCCTAGCAGGGTGCCCACCAGTCTGGCGCGGGAGGCGACAAAGCTGCCCATCAGGCTCATGGGTGCCAACAGCAGCACCGCGGCCGCCTGAGCCGAGAGGGTATCCGCCAGATCCATACATTGAAACAGCAGATAGAGCAGCATCACCATGCCCCAGGTGATGCGCAGGCCATGGGCGACCTGCTCCGGCGTCTGTGGCGGAGGCCCAGGCATGGGCTGGGGGTCATCCGTGGGGATAAGCAGCAGCATCAGGGCGGCAATCGCGGAGGCCAGCAGGGCAGAGAAAAACAGGTCCAGGCTGAAGTCCACCAGATCAAAACCGGCAAAGCTGCCCACGTTCATCATGACAGACCCTATGGACAGGTTAACAAAGCCAAACATGTAACTGGCGGGGTGGGTCATGGTGATGCAGCTGATGGCCATCCACAATGCCATGGCGGCCAGGGTCAACAGGGGAAAGGGCTGGAGAAATCCGAGAATCAGGTTGGCCAGCAACCCGGTGAAGCCGACGGACAGCAGCAGTTGGCCTACCACATAGCCGTTCCAGCTCTGCAGCCGCGACAGCACCACCACCAGCAGCAGCGGCGCGAACATGGCGCCGTAGCTCCAGTTGCACAGCGTCGCCACTACAAAGGCGATGCTGGCGCCAAGCCACAGCCGCTTGAGCATCTGGACAGCCATCAGTAGATGAAGTGCAGGTGGCTGATGAGGGCGATCTGCATCTGGGCCAGGGGGCGCCAGAGGGGACTCTCCCCCGGGTAGAGCACCACAGAGGCACGGGAGCCGATAAACAGCTGCTGCGGCAGCAGATCGTCTGAGTTGAGGTTCACCCTGACTCTCTGGGAATCCCGTACCCAGCGATTGCTCACCTGGATGCTGGACAGGGCGCCGTTGGCGGTCTGCTGCGCCTGGGCGACCCCCATGTCACGGCTGTCCAGGGTGAGGGGGAACACCTCTCCGGGCAGGGCATCGTAGGCCACCAGGGCGCGGGAGTGGCTGTCCACCAGGGCCAGCGCCTTCTCTCTGAAATCGGCGGTGATCCACAGGGAGTTCTCCGGAACAAAGGAGAGCAAGGGTTGGTGGGCGTTGGCGTAGCTGCCGGTAATTAACTGCAGGTTGGAGACCACGCCATTCTCAGGTGCGTGTATCTGGGTGTAGCTGAGATTGAGCTTTGCCTGGTTCAGGGTGTTCAGGGCCATCTCCACAGCCGAGGTGGTGCCGTCGCCCCACTGGGCCTTCAGGGTTTGTAGCTGCTGTCGGGCCATGTCCCGTTCCGCCTCGGCCCCGAGGTAGGCGGTTCGGCTCTGATCCAGCACCGATTGGGACACCAGCTGATGCTCACCCATCTTGCGGGTACGCACATACTCCTTATGGGCGTGCTCGTACCCCACCTGGGCCCTGGATAACTGGGCCTCTGCGGCGCGGATCTGAGCCTGCAGAGCCTGCTGCTGCTCTCTGGCCTGCTGCAGGGCGATCTCCGCCTGAGTCACCGCCAGTCGGTAGCGGCGGTCATCCAGGGTAAACAGCAGCTGGCCGGCGGTGACCCTCTGGTTGTTCTCCACCTCCACCGAGGTGACCGAGCCGGACACCTCGGTGGCTAACTGTACCACCTGTCCCTGCACTCGGCCTTCGGTGGTCAATGGGGCGAAGCGGTCGGAGACCACCACATAGAGCAGTACCAGCAGGAACAGCAACAGCAGGGCGCGGGTCCAGCGTTTGAAAAGGGTGTCGAGAGCGGGCATTGGAAGACCTGAGTAATTCGCGGTGCGCCAGTATAGGGCCTGTTATTGGTTTCATGTAGGCGGCATAATGGTTCGCATATGACCTATATTCGAGACAATGATGAGTCAGCTGGATGATCTAAATCTGTTTGTGATGACCGTCAGGCATCAGGGGATCAGTGCGGCAGCCAAGGCGGCGGGCATGCCCAGGTCCCGCGTCAGCCGGCGGCTGCAGGAGCTTGAGCGGGCCCTGGGGTGCCAGTTGCTGATCCGCACCACCCGCCACATCGAGCTGACCGAGAATGGCCGCATGCTCTATGAACAGACCCAGGGGCAGCTGGATACCGCCAACCAGGCGATGGTGCGCCTCAAGGAGCGCAGGATGCAGATGGAGGGGGCGCTGCGAATGGCGGTGCCGGCGGCGGTGGCCTCATCGCCCACCTTCATCACCATGATGCAGCAGTATATGCAGCGTTATCCCAAGGTCAGTCTGGAGGTGTTCTATCACCAGAGAAGTGTCGATCTGCAGCGAGAGCGCATCGATATCCAGCTTCTGCCGTCGGAGGCGGAGGTGATCAATCTCGATTACGTGCGCCAGAGCCTGCTGCCTTTCCCCTGTTGCTGGGCGGCCACCACGGACTATCTGGAGGCACATGGGCGGCCTGCCGACGAGAGCGAACTGCAGCAGCACGCTTTGTTGGCCAGCCGCCACATTGCGGCGTTTCTGCAGCGGGATCTCAGTTTCCGCTTTCGTACTGATGATCTGCACCTGGTGCAGCAACTGACCTGTCAGGGGATGGGCATTGGTTTGCTGCCCAGGGTGTTTGTGGCGCGGGCCCAGGCCGAGTTCAACCTGGAGCCGCTGTTTGGTGAGCGTCAGGCGGGAGAGGTGGGGCTGAGCCTTATCTACTCATCCCGCACCTTCCTGCCGGAGAAGACCCGCAAGATGATCGATCACATCCGTGAGACCTTCAGTTCCCTGGGCAGGTAGTGGTGCCGGTTAACTCCAGCGGAATCGCCAACTGGCCAGGGCCAGGCTCACCAGGGTGATGGCCGCCAGGGGCCACAGGTGGTGAGCTATGGCTAAGAATCCGGCCCCATCGATGATCACCGCCCGGTTGGCGTCGTTCATGTGGGTCAGAGGCAGCAGATCCGCCAGGGTGCGTACCCAGGGGGAGCTGCCCTCCAGGCTGAACCAGATCCCCGATAGCAGCATCATCGGCCAGGAGAGCAGATTGAGAATGCCATTGGACAACTCTTCGGAGCGGGTGCGGCTGGCCACCAACAGACCCAGGCTGATCATCGCCGCGCCACCCAGGGTGGTGTTGATCAGCAGCAGCAGCGGATTGCCTACTACCTTGATGGAGAAGATCAGCGCCACCAGGGCAAAGACCACCACTGAGGTGGCGACGATGGCGCCCAGGCGACTGAGCATCTGAGACGCGAGAAACTGCCAGGGACGAAGGGGGGTGACCTGCATCCGTTTCAGCACCCCGGTGCGGCGATAGCGGACCACCACGTAGCCGACGCCATAGAGGGCGGAGAACATCATGTTCATGCCGATGATCCCCGGCAGCAACCACTCAACATGGCTGACCGCTTCCCCCTGGATGCTTTCAGAACTCAGATGGGGCAGGCGGGCCACCACCAGTTGTTCGGCGATGTAGCCGCGGTTGGAGTCCGGATTGACCCAGTAGTGCTGGCTGTCGATGGCCAGGTCCACCAGATGGCGAGCCACCTTGTGTTTGGCTTCGTCCAGGGTGGCGTAATGAATGTACTCGATGTGTTCCAGGCTTTGCAGGGCCGATGGAATGGCGGTGTTGCCCACCAGGCCAATCTGATACAGGGGGCGCTGGTCGTCGTCAAACACCAGGGCCAGGGCGATGATCAGTACCAGGGGGAACACCAGGGACCAGCCCAGGGCGGAACGGTCCCGGGAGAACTCCAGGTTGCGGGCGTGGATCAGGGCGAGCAGGGCGTTCATGGCTGCAGTTGGCTCCCGGTCAGTTTCAGATAGAGGTCGTCCAGATTGGGCGCCCTGACGGTCAGTCCCTGCAGGGGCAGGTTGTGGTGGTTGAGCCAGTTCAGAGCATCCTGGGTGTCGTCGCACTCCAGCACCAGTTGGTCTCCTTGGCGCCACAGGGGGTAGCGATCATCCTGAGGGACGGTCGCCTGACCCGAGTCCAGCAGGGTGATCAGGTGGGGACGGAAGTGATCCTCAAGCAGCACCTCCGGGGCCTCTTCGGCCACAATGCGGCCGCGTTCCATGATGGCAATGCGGTCACAGAGCTGCTGGGCCTCGTCCATATAGTGGGTAGTCAGCACCAGGGTCTTTCCCTGCTCCTTCAAGGTGCGCACCAGTTGCCAGAACTTCAGCCTGGCCTGGGGGTCCAGGCCGGTGGTGGGCTCATCCAGGAACAGCAGTTCGGGATCATTCACCAGGCTCATGGCCAGCAGCAATCGCTGACGCTGACCTCCGGAGAGGTGAAAGTGGAGTTTGTCCGCCACCTCATCCAACTGACACAGCTCAATCAGATCCGAGATGTTGGCTTTTCTGGGGTAGAAGCTGGCGAACAGTTTCAGGCAATCGCGCACGCTCAGGTAGTCGGGCAGGGCGGTGGATTGAAACTGGATGCCGATGGACTGCTTGTACTTGTTATCCAGAGGAAAGCCACGAAACAACACCTGGCCACTGGTAGGGGCCAGGACGCCCTCGAGCATGGACAGGGTGGTGGATTTCCCTGCGCCATTGGGGCCCAGCAGGCCGAAGCAGCTGCCCTCGCGAACATTGAGGCAGACTCCGTCCACCGCCCTGTGGTCGTCGTAGAGGTAGTGCAGTTGTTGGGCTTGGAGCAGAGCGTTCAAGGTGGACCTTCGAGTTGCCAGGGACATTGCTGCCATTGTCCCGGCTTCTTGCTGGGCGATTCACTGTGAGTTTTAACAGAGTTTTTCTTTGGGTGTCGCAATCGTGCAGTGGCTCAGGTTTTGGCTATCGGACACTGGCCTGAGCCGGCACTGGCGCTATGCTGGCGGAAAATTCGACGGCAACGGGCGGAGAAAACCCATGCTTACATCTATCCAGGTGCGTCTGACTCTGTGTCTGGCGCTTTTGCTGTTTCTGCCCGGTGCCTGGGCGGCGCGAATCGTATCGCTGGCACCTAACTGGAGTCATACGGTAGCTGCCGTCGGCGCGGAAGATGAGCTGGTGGGAGTGACCCGTTATGCCCGTTTTCCTCAGAGCATTCCCGACAAGGTGGCCAAGGGCGAGTTGGCGGTGGTGGGTGGTTTTACCGACATCGACCCCGATGTGGTCGCCGCCCTTAAGCCGGACCTGGCGCTGACGGCCTCCGGCTTGCAGCTGGGGCTGAAGGCGGAGCTGGTGAAACGCGGCATCAGGGTGATCCATATGGAGGAGAGCAGCCTGGCGGAGGTGTACGACAAGATCCGCGCCCTGGGTGAGGCCATTGGCCATCAGCCTCAGTCGGTGGCCCTGGTGGACTCCATCCGGGCTGGCCTGGACAAGGTGTCCAGTGAGTACGCTGGCCATGAGCCGCTGACGGTCTATTACGAGATTAATTACCTGTATAAATGCGTGCCTGGTGCGGACTCCTACATCAGTGAGCTGATTCGCCTGGTGGGCGGTAAGCCTGTCTTTGCAGAGCGTGCGGGCATGGCGCCGGCGGTCACCTGGCCCGAAGTGGTGCAGTCCAATCCCCGGGTGATACTGCTGCCCACCTGGCCGGGTGCCACCGGTCCGGTGTTCGAGGGGCCTCAGGCGGGCAGCGGCACCACCACGGTGGCGGAAGTGGCGGCGCGCCCGGGGGCAGAGCGTGTCTTTGCCGTGCAGCAGCGCCGGGTGAAGTTCATCGATTCGGCGGTGACCAAGCAGGCCGGGCCCTCCATAGTAAAGGCCGCCCGTCTGCTGGCAGAGGCGATTCACGGCAACTAGCTCAACACTGGCAAAACCCACATAGAATCGACCAACTGCATGGAGATAGTATGGGCTCGAGTGATTCATCATATTGAACCTTAACTTTTTCAGTGTTTAACCGGCCTTAGGGCCGGTTTTTTTGTGTTAACTGGCCGGCAAAACCCGGATCACTGTGAAAAGCCCCAGAGTATTTCACGCCTCATCGGTTTACCGTCAGCCTGTTTGCGGCACCTTTTCAGGGTGTCGGACCAATAACATTCAAACAGTTGGCAAACATAATGATGATGAGAAAAGCGCTGTCCATCGGGGCGGTAACCATGATGGCATTGGGTCTGGGATTTTCCTCCCAGGCCATGGCCGGGGATGCTGAGTTGCTTACCAAGCTGCAGCAAAAATTTGAGCAGGGAAAATACTCCAAGAAGGGCGCCGATGGCTGCATGATGTGCCACCGCAAGACCGAGGGGGTGGCCGCCATCTTCGACGGCATTCATGGCAACCCCAATGTGGTGAAAGGCCCTATGGCCGGCCTCCAGTGTGAGTCCTGCCACGGCCCTCAGGGCAAACACCGCGGCAAGAATGAGCCGATGATCACCTTTGGTGACGACTCCCCTCTGACCGCCGAGATGCAAAACAGCGTCTGCCTGGCCTGTCACGACGACTCTGGCCGCAGTGACTGGCACCTGGGTGCCCACGCCTCCGATGACGTGGCCTGCGTAGATTGCCACCAGCTGCACGTGGCCAAGGACCAGGTCCTGACCACCGAGGGACAGAACCAGACCTGCCAGAGCTGCCACACCAAGGCCAAGGCCGACAGCCACAAGCGCTCCGCTCACCCCATCAAGTGGGATGAGATGGCCTGCTCCGATTGCCACAACCCTCATGGCTCCCTAAGCGAGTCTGCAATGAACCAGGCTACCGTCAACGACACCTGCCATCAGTGCCACGCCGACAAGCGCGGTCCCTTCCTGTGGGAGCATGAGCCGGTGATGGAAGATTGCAGCCTGTGCCACAACGCCCACGGCAGCGTGAATGAAGGGATGCTCAAAACCCGGGTTCCCATGCTGTGCAAGCAGTGCCACAGTGAAGATGGCCACCCAAGCACCATCCCTGGCGGTAACGGCAGCATTCAAACCGCAGGGCAGGGCTGCCTGAACTGCCACAGCCAGATCCACGGTTCCAACCATCCGTCCGGCAAGGCGTTCCAGTTCTAAGGGGTGAGACCATGAAGACAAGTATCAGTGCCATCGCCCTGGCGATGATGGCGGCCAGCACCCAGGTGCAGGCGTTCGACTTTGGCGTTAACGCCGCCAACCTGGAGAAGGCCAACACCAGCAAGTGGGCCTGTAAGAAGTGCAACACCAATATCGGGACTCAGGGTGAGTTCACTCTGGCGGCGGGCAGCGCCATTACCGACGATGATCATGCCTCCAATGCCCTGGGGTATGAGGATGGTTTTGCCGCCGGCGTCGATGCGGACATTCTGCACATCAGTGACTCCGGTACCCGCAGCGAAATCCAGGCCAAGGAGCTGGGCAGCGAGCGAGGCGATCTGCGCCTGAGCCACCGCATGCCGGGCAGCTGGCAGGTGGAAGCGGAGCTGGACACCAAGTCCCATGTGGACACCACCACCGCACAGACCGACCCCTCCGACCTGGATAAGACCGAGCAGCTCAAGCTCGAGCGGGAGAAGCTGGGCTTCGCCGCACGCTACATGGGAGGCCGTTGGGGTGCTCGAGTAGCCTTTGATAACGAAGACCTCACCGGTAAGCAGGCCAGCAGCGTCAGTCTGCTGGGCAATACCACCAACATTGCCAAGCCCGTGGATAGTGTTACTCGCAACATGATGGCGGCGGTGCATGCCACCGGCGATCGCTGGCTGCTGGAAGCCGGTTATCAGGGCAGCTGGTATGACAACGACATTCTGGGCTTTGCCGTTCAGGCGCCTGAGTCAGCCCTGGCCGGAGCGCCGGACAACCAGGCCCAGCAGGTGTTCCTCAAGGGGCGTTACCAGGCGGGCAGCACCCGCATCAGCGGCCGTGTGGCCACCGGTGAGCAGAAGCAGGACGCGGATCTGGTGACCCTGACCGGTGTCCCTGCTGGCGTGGAAGCGGCGGATCTCAAGGTAAACACCCTGGATGCGGAGCTGGGGCTGACCAGCCGTCTCTCCTCCAACCTGACCCTGCGTGCCGCCGCCCGTTACCGTGACCGCGACAACGACTCGACCCTGTATGAGTTCGAGCAGATCCGCTTTGGTGAGCTCAGCGGCCAGGTGGAGCAGACCCAGGCGATGGACACCACCAAGGCCAACTACCGGTTGTCAGCGGATTACCGCCTGGCCATGGGGCAGAAACTCTCCGCCGGCATCGAGTATGAGAACATCGAGCGCAGTGCCAGTGAGCGTGAAGAGACTGACGAGACCGAGGTGTGGGTCAGCTATCGCCTGAGCTCGTTGGAGCTGTGGGATCTGCGCCTGAAGGCCAGCTATGGTCAGCGGGACGGCAGCCGTTTCGAGGCAGACAGCGTGACCTCTTCCGAGGAGAACGATCTGATGCGCAAGTACCACCTGGCGGACAGAAATCGCACCCAGGTGGTGGCTGAGATCGGTCACACGCCCCTGCCTCAGCTGAACATCGATCTGCGTATGCACTATGCCCTGGACGACTACGATGACAGCGATATCGGTCTGACCGAGTCCGAGGATTACGGCTATGACCTGAGTCTGGGCTGGGAGCCTGGCGATGCCTGGTACCTGTCCCTGTTTGGTGGTTACCAGTGGATCGACAACGAGCAGCTGGGCAGTGATAACGGCGACTACGCCACCTGGTCCGCCCTGAGCAGTGACGAGTTTGGTTTTGCCGGTGTGTCTGCCGACTACCTGGGCCTGAAGGAGTGGGGCGTTAAGCTGTCCGCATCCTATCAGTATGCGCTGTCCATCAGCGATGCTCACACCAGTGCGCCTGAGTATCTCGGGGAGTATGAGTCCACCAGCCACAGTGTGCAGCTGCGCGCAGAGTACGCCGTCAGCGAGCGCGCTGCCATCGGTCTGCGTTATCAGTATGAGCGCTATGAAGACAGCGACTACGCCGACATCCCGGTGGTCAACTATCCCGGTCAGGGTGTCTGGGGGCTGACGACCCTGGGTGACCTCAGCCAGGACTACAATGCCCATCTGGTGATGGCGACCTTCAGCTACAAGCTGTAATAAAGCCAACACAGCAGTGGGAGCCGGAAGGCTCCCTTTTTTGTGCTCTGCCCTGGTGGTTTGTTGTGACACTTATCGCGAATAGAGTAATTGCTCTATTTTGGTTGGGGTGACTGTATTATGCTGTCACTTCAACTTTTGAGGATGAGACGGAGTGCAGAGATGAATCCACTCAATTGGTGGCGAAGCCTGTTTATGCCTGCCCAGTTGCCGACGAACGAAGAGGATAGGCGCAAAATTGACACGGCTCTATTCTTTCTGCTTCTCTCCCTGCTTACCGGAATCTACAGCCTGATCAAGTGGCATGGACAGGGCGTACAGCCGCTGGTGTTTACCTCGATCCTGCTTATCGCCCTTGAATTGTCCGGGGCAGTGGTGCTCAGACTCAGCGCATCCTATCACGCCGCCCTGAACTTGGGTTTCCTGGGGATGAGCCTTCATTGTCTGAACCTTATCTATCAGTCCGGTGGCATGCTGGCCTCCAGTCAGGGGTTGTGGGTGCCGGTGCTTATGGTGGCCTACTTTATCTGTGCTGGCCTGCTGATGGCGACCCTGTGGTCCCTGTGTGCCAGCGGCATCGCTCTGGCCATGGTGCTCCATGGCCTGTCTGGCGGCGGCTATCCTCAGTTGACTCTGTCTGCATCTGCGTTGCGGGTGGAGGCGATCACCGGCATCGTAGTGCCCCTGCTGGTCATAGGCATCGCCCTGGCCTTTACCTATGCGCAGCGGGCCCGGGCACTGCGCCAGGCGACCCTGGCCCGGCAGGAGAGCGAGTCTGCCCTGGAGAGGGCCCGTCAGGGAGAGCAGTCTCTGGCCGACGTGCTGGCCCGGGTCAATGACAACGTTCAGCAGCTCACTCAGGTTAACGGAACTTTAGAGCAGGAGTCCGGGCTGCTGCAGCAGCAGGTGGATCAGCTGCATCACAACTGCGCCGATCAATCTGCCGCGGCCGAACAGATTGCCACAGAGCTTCAGAGGCTGACCCAGGACACTCAGCGAAGCGACCAGTTTGTTTCTGATCTCCAGCAGCACAGTGACAGCATCAACAATGAAGCTCAGCGCAGTGCTGGCAGCCTGGATGCGTCAGGCCAGGCGATCGCTCGAATTCTGGATGCCAATGACCAGATTACCGGGGTTGCGGCACTGATCACTCAGGTGGCGGATCAAACCAACTTGTTGGCCCTCAATGCCGCCATCGAAGCGGCCCGTGCGGGCAGTCATGGCCGGGGGTTTGCCGTGGTGGCCGATCAGGTGCGGGAGTTGTCGGCCCAGAGCAACCAGGCAGCCAAAGAGATACGTGGCATATTGGAATTGAGCCGCCGCGAGGTCGAGCAGGGACAATCGGTGATCGGTGCCACCAACCACACCATCTCAGGCATATTGTCTCAGGTAGCAAGCAGCCAGGAAGAGGTCAGTAAGCTTACCGGACTCATCGCCCAACAAGCCCATTCAGTGGAGGAGTTGTCCACCGCGGGAACCAGTGTCAGCAGTACGGCGAGGGAAACCGCGGAGGTGGCGGGCCAGGTTGCCGGTCAACGAGTCAGGTTGGCGGAGCAGGTGGAGGTGGTTCGGCGGTTGACCCACAATCTGCGCTCCGTGCTGGAGGGCAGAGCTTGATCACAGCCTGAGTGGGTGCCCAGGACGCTCTACTCGACCTCTTCAGTGGTTTTAAGGCGCTCTAGAGCCGAGCTGGTCAGATAGCGCTCGACCCGGCCACACCTGGGACAGGCAAAGAGTTTAAAGGGTGCGATGGAGTGGGGTTGTCCATTGACCAGGCTTAAGGGGTCGATGCTGGCATCCCCATAGGGCACCATGGCGGAATCGCAGCGCTCGCACTGGGGCACAACAGCAGCTTCATCGACTTCGGGGTGCCGTTTGGCACAGCAGTTCCAACATTGGGAAAAGGTATCGTCATCTATCAGTACATGACACTGTGGACACACCCAGGACACGACGACTCTCCTTGTGACATGAATATGGAGTGGCAGAAAGGGGGGAGTGTAGGCTTAGATATTCCTTAAGTCCTTGTCATGTATCAAAAAATAACTATTAACTCCTGTCGGTTTTTCTAAACCATCTTCATAGGTTGGCCCCTTGTGATGGCAGTTTGGTTGATGGATAATCCATCAACCAAACTGCCATTTGCGGCAAAGCGGTGGCATCAGAGCTATCCTCTAAGGTCAGAGGGGCTTAAAGAGCGCAATATGAACAGTGGTTTGCACTTGGTTTCCCAACAGGTTCTCACCGAAAGCGTCATTCGAGGCACTTTGAAAGGCGGTCTTCCGGTGCTGGTTGTGCAAAACCGTTTTGCCGAGGCGGTGATCAGCCTGTTTGGGGGGCAGATCCTCAGTTTTACCCCCGTCGGGCGCAAGGACTGGCTCTGGCTGAGCGACAGAGCACTGCTTGATCAGACCCGTCCCATTCGAGGTGGTGTTCCCATCTGCTGGCCCTGGTTCGGGGACAACGGCTCGGATGTCAGCCTGCCTGCCCACGGCTTCGCTCGCACCCAGTTGTGGCAGCTCGATGAGATCAGCGAGCAGGTTCAGGGCACTGTAATCTCTCTGTGTCTGTCGGATGATGACATTAAGCCTGACTATTGGCCCTTCGCCTATGAACTGCAACTGGATATCCATGTCGGCCATCAACTCACCCTCACCCTGACCTGCCATAACTGCGACAGTAAACCCTGGCCCTTCTCTGCAGCGCTTCACACTTACTTTGAGGTGGGACAGGCGGATCGTTGCCAGGTCCACGGGCTGGGCGGTCGTTATCGTGACAAGCTCAGTGGCCAGAGTGTTATCCATCCCGGTGCTTTGCAGGTGAGGCCGCCCCTGGACAGAATCTACCCTAAGGCAGACAGCCAGGTAGTGTTGTCGACCCCAGGGCACAGCTTGCTTCTGGACCAATCTGGTATGGACTCAGTGGTGGTGTGGAATCCAGGCAAACGGCTGCCGGGGGATATGCTGCCGGAGCAAGCCGGTTCAATGCTTTGTGTGGAAACCGCCTTGTTGGGGGAGGAGGGGGTGATGCTGTTGCCCGGGCAGGGGAAGCAGTTGTCCGTCACCATCAGCCGCCAGAGATAAAAAAACCGCCCCAGAGGGGCGGCGTCAATCAACGGAAGGTTCGGCGTGGCTTTCCCCTTCAGTTAACTGCAGATTTTTAGAAAAATCACTCTAAACATCAGTCATCTTTGCTGCAGACCTGCAGCACTTCTTCCGCCAGGCCCTCTGGGCAGCCGAAATGGGTCCAATCTACGGTCAACAGCTGAGTGTTGTACTTCTCGCAGATGTGCGGCAGGAAGGTGTTGTGGCAGTCGGAAATCAGCTGAATGTAGCTACGTGGTGTGCCAAGTTCGGCGTCCCGGCCGCGCTCCAGCATACGGTCATAGGCAACGGACGGGTCAGACTTGAGGTAGACCACGGCACTCACCTGGGGGTAATCACGCAGCTTATCTTGGATGTCGTAGTAGTAATCCAGATCCTTGCCATCGGGACGGCACGCTTCGGCCAGGTTAGCTTGACAGAACACCAGATCAGAGAACAGGGAGCGTTCAATGATGTAGTTGTAGCCTGGATCCAGGTCCTGGCAGGTTTCGGCACGCTTATTGGTGATGTAGCGCTGGAAGTTGATGCGCTGACTGGGGTCATTGGTGAAGGCTTTCAGCAGACGCTGGAACTCAGGATCGGTGTCCACCTCCTCAATGATAAGCTTCCAGGGCTTTTCATCTTGGTTGGTTAACTGATGGGCCAGCTTCGGCAGCAGGGTGGATTTGCCTACGCCGATGTTGCCTTCGATGGCGATCAGTTCGAATTCTTGAGTCATGGTCACTGTGGTCTGCTGTTGATATTGGGATGGGCATAATATCAGAACACAGAGTTTTTAAAACGGGAAAATGGCAATTTAAGCGCAACTTTCTTTAGTAAAACGGGTTTTCGCAGGAAAGGTTGTCGCCTGACTGAATAATGTTTGGTGTTTACCGCGTAATAAATCTCTTTGAGCCAATTATGCCCCTGAATTTATGAAGTATTTCTTGATTTTGGAAAGTTATCGCTTTTTTCGAGCTAGCACCATTTGAACAAAAAGTGTTCGCAAAGGCGATTGATTGAGCGGTGGGGGATGTGCTTTTGTCGCCTTAGAAGTGAAAAGCCGGGGGAAGCCCCGGCTTTGCGTTGTTTGCTGTTTTATCTCATCAGTTCCAGGAAGTGACTGAAGGACGCGATGGCGTGAATGATCAGGTACCAGATCAGGTACTCACTGAATAAGATGTGCCAGCTTCGCCAGGTCATGGCCAGACCGCTTCCCTGAGTGGCCAGCCAAGCCAGGCCGGTCAGGCCAATGGCGAGCATCAACAACAGACCAATGCCCTCGATAAAGGTCAGCAGGCCTGGCGAGCCCGCGGCGGGCAGTTGCCTTTGCGCCAACTTGCGAAAGTCTTTGGCGATGGGGCCGAACTGGCCCAGACACCAGCCGAAATAGAGGCGCCACTGCCCATGACGACAGCACTTGACCAGAAACAGCACACTCATCAGCGCAGTAATGGTGCCAAGAACTATATGGTTATAGTCCCACCCTCCCGCGTTATCATGAATGCGGCTGGCCAGGTGGACCTGGCCCGACGTCGAAAGAAGCCAGATTGCCAGCAGTGCCAGCAACACATGGAGTTTCTCCATTAGCTGAGAGAGTAGACCCACCCTGTCATCCTCCTTGGGATCAGTAATTGGCTACACGCTGGGAGAATCTGTCGACCTTGTCCCAGTCGGTGTACTCAATGCAGGCATCCAGATTGGTCGGGCCTTTGGTGATGCGCATGATGAAACGAATGATGTGGCGATCAAAGAAGTTGTATCTCTGATAATCCACCATGCCACCAAACACCTCCATAAAGTCAGGTGTCCAGGTGATGCGCTTGAGAAACGCCTGCATATAGGGATTGGTTTCTGCGGTGTCTTTTCCTGGCTTGCGGGCCACCAGGGACACTGAGAAGAAGCCGGAGGGCTTTTGCTCCAGCAGAGGCTGCTTCTCTTTTATGAACTTGAACACCCTGTGGGCGTGCTTACCGTGTTTGATGCTGGCACCGATGAGGATCTTGTCGAATCTGGCCAGATCCACGTCTCCTTCCGCCAGGTTATGCAGGGACACCACCTCACCACAGCTCTCAAGCTGGGCTTTGATCTTATTGCAGATCTTCAGTGTCTGCCCCTTATCGGTGGAATAGGCGATAAGTGTGTTGCTCATTTACTCTCCAGCGGTTTGGCCCTATCTCGACGTCACCATGATAGCCAAAGGAGGCCCAGGGATAACTTGAAGGGGATCACCGATTGGGCCGGGGACTTGGACAATTGCCCTTCAACTGCTTCTTTTGTGAACTAAATAGGTAAAATAACTGTTACTGAAAGTGGCCGCCTGCCTGCATTCCACTGAATGTCTGCCAAACAAAGCTGAAGTGAAACTGTCACAAAAAGGGTTCTGAAAGTGCTCCTGGCCTGAGTGAGGTTCATATTAAAATGCACTTGCCAGTTGAAAAGGTGGTATACTTAGCTCTGAATGTTTCCCATCGGAGCTGTCACCCCTTGTCAAAGGGTTCCGTCGCCATAGAAGCAGAATCAATGAGAATTAGATTAGAGCAATTAAACGAAGAAGAGATGGACTATCTCTTTAAACTTCGCAAGGCAAGAACGTTAGATACACTTGAATTAATGACTGAACGGTTGGAAAGGGAAGCAACCACCAGTGCTCAAGAAGCCTCTATTTGTCGAGCATTCGATGTGAGAGAAGGTGAAATTGAGCAAGGCAAGTATGTCTAAATGCCTGTGAAGATTTAGATTCACGAAACAGATATCCATAATTCGCAAAATAGAACTAATAGATAACTAATAATTCTATCTGGATACTTGATTCAAAGCCCGGCGCCTTTTTGGTGCCGGGCTTTTTTTTACCTTAAGGAACAATACGGTTGATGACAGGTATTCTGGAGAGCGCCATGGTCAGCAACAGGGCGGCGATCAGGGTAAGGAGGGAGATCACCGGCAGGCCAACCCAGTTGCTTCCAAACCAGTGGTAGACACCATTGCCAAGGTTTCGCACCGGTATCAGCAGCAGTGGGTGAACCAGGTAGATTCCCAGGCTGTAACGGGCAATTAGACTGATCATGTTACGCAAAGGGCCCTGAATTCGATCGGCATAGCGTTGGGCCACTACAAACAGCATTGCGGCTATCACGACAGTATTAAGAGATTTATATCCCATAAAGAACGCACTGTAGCCACGTTTCAGTTCGGCGAACCACCAAGTGCCAGTCAGATTGATTAGTAGAGCCAGCGAGCCTGCCAGTACCCACCACTTCACCTGCTGGCTATTATCTCTATTAAATAGATACCAGCCGAGGATCAGATATCCGCTATAGAGAATCAAGTTCTGCCTCAGGGGCGTATCAACGTGGAGCCAGTGCATCAAGGTCAATAGCATCCAGGCGGCGATGATCAATTTAACCCGCTCTTTATCCATATTTGCCAGCAATGGGACTAATAGGGGAATGACAAAATAGAGAGGAATAAAGTCATAAAAAAACCACAAGTGGTACCAAGCGGGCTCCCGCGGTGATCCCACCAGGGTGTCGGTGACAAGTTCTTGCGAAAAGCCACCGTCAGTCCATCCGGAAGCTATTGAATATATTAGGGTCCAGGCGACAAAAGGCACAACAACCTTAAGTAATCGCCGTTTCATATAGTCCTTACAAACAAAGGGGCGATTATCCGACAACAGCAGGGCGCCGGTGATCATCATAAATACCGGCACAGCCCAGCGCGAAAGTGCGTTATAGCCGGAAGCCGCCATCCATTGGTCCATGGGCGCCAGGCCCCACAGATGACGCCAGGGGCCCAGAACATGGATCAGGACGACAGCGATGGCAGCCAGGCAGCGTAACAAGTCGAGATAGAAGATGGATGGTCTCGTCTGGGACATGCGGTAAGGCTCCTGGGGAAAAACCTATTCAGCATACCTTAGTGAGAGTAATGAAGACAGATTAGGGGGTTAAGCCGTTCAGTCTGGGTTAGGACTTAAGGCGCATGCGGCTAGAGTTCGCTCAGCCTCGGGGGTTGTCGGTAACTCTGTCTGTATCTGAGCAGCCGCATGGGCTCGTCAGTGGTGGGAGCCGGGTTTGCGCAAAGGTTGGCGCGCTGTGGTCGAGCGCGCCGCGCCCTTTACTTGTTACAGGCCACCAGATGCAGCATCTCTGTCGCCAGGGTGGCACCGGCAAGGGCGGTGATTTCGCTCTGGTCGTAGGCGGGAGCCACCTCCACCAGGTCCATGCCGACGATATTGAGGCCTGCCAACTCCCTAAACACCTTCAACACCTTGTCTGTAGTCAGACCACCGCAAACCGGTGTGCCGGTACCCGGTGCAAAAGCGGGATCCAGGCAGTCGATATCAAAAGTCAGGTAGACAGGCAGGTCGCCCACCCGGCTGCGAATCATTTCGGCCATCTCTTTGGCAGGCAACTCGTTGGCTTGGTCGGCGTGGAGCACCTGGAAGGGGTGATCGTCGTAGCCATATTCGGTACGGATGCCGAGCTGGATGCTGTGGTTGGTGTCAACCAGCCCCTCCTTGGGGGCGTGATAGAACATGGTGCCGTGGTCATAACGGCTGCCCATGCTGTACGTGTCGGTATGGGCGTCGAAATGTACCAGCGCCAACTTACCGTAGTGCTTGGCGTGGGCGCGAAGCAGGGGCAGGGTTACGAAGTGGTCCCCGCCAAAGGTCAACATCTGCTTGCCAGCCTGGAGCAACTTGGTCGCGTGGGCTTCCAGGCCCTGGACCAATTGCTCTGCGTCACCGCAGTCAAACACCAGATCTCCGCAATCCACTACCTTGAGTTTCTCCTCCAGGGCGAAGCGCCAGGGGAAGCGGCGATCTTCCCAGGCCAGGTTAACCGAAGCACGACGCAGCGCATCGGGGCCATTGCGACTGCCGGGACGGCCTGTGGTCGCCAGATCAAACGGCACCCCGGTGATCACCCAGTCGGCATCGGATTCGGTCGGACGAAAGTCCAGGGGGCGGCGAAGAAAGCCAAAGGCATTGGAGTAGAGCGAATAATCTTTCTTATCGGCAAGTGTTGCCATACAGACCTCAAATGTCACCGTGGTGACGGACTGGTTAAGGAATTTCAGGGGCTATTGTCCACACAGTCGCGGTTGTTGTCATCTGATATTGGCAGAGGCGAGGAAGATTTTCCCTGGAGAATCTCTGAGCAACCGGCTCGCTGTCGGCTTGGTTAACATGAATATCCGGGTAGACTGGAGCCAGATCAGTTTTTGGAGATGTGAGATGGCTCATCAGTGGTCACTGGAGTGGCAAGGCCGCACCATCAGAGTAAGTTCAACCTGGGCGGCGGGGAGCCGGCTCTATGTGGACAACGCGCTGCAGGACAGAAATGGTGCCCTGTTCGGTTTGCCCTCAGCACAGAGGCTGGTTGGCAAGGTTGGAGAACTCCCGGTGGAGGTTGAAGTGAACTACCAGTTGTTCTGGCCAACGGTGGTCATCCGTATTGATGGAGAGGAGGTGCTCAGACGCTCCTCCCGAGGTTACTGAGTTACTGCCTTTTGCCATAGCCGCACCACCTCGGCATCGCCAGGGTAGGGGACGGCGGCCAACTTGTCGGCGCACAGGTATTGATGGCGCTCCTCCCCCTTGCCACAAAGCAGCAGTAGATCCCCCGGCGCCATCTTTTCCAGGGCAGTGAGTATCGCCTGCACTCTGTCTTCAATGCGGTGAGACCGTTTCTGGGGATCCATGGCGTCGAGCAAAGTAGCCAGGCTCACCCCAAGAGGGTTGTCTGCCGTAAAGTAGCAGTGGTCAGACAGGGCCAGGGCGGCTTCGCCTATCTCTGCGGCATCGGCCAATCGGTCTCCAGTCACTCCCAGTAGAGTGTGAATCTTGCCGCGACTGCTGTCCCTGGCCTGGGCTATCAGAGTCGCCAGGCTGGCACGGTT
Organism: Ferrimonas sp.; assembly: GCF_048263965.1. Taxonomy (NCBI): domain Bacteria; kingdom Pseudomonadati; phylum Pseudomonadota; class Gammaproteobacteria; order Alteromonadales; family Ferrimonadaceae; genus Ferrimonas; species Ferrimonas sp. The sequence goes on from NZ_JBLXDO010000007.1 coordinate 162,463, forward strand.
GTGGGCATAGTCCACCACCACCTGGCGATTTTCACCCAGCGTCATGCTTTGAGACCGGCCGGGGACAGGGGACAGCCTGGTCAGCCTGTCCAGCAGGTGCTCAAGGGGGTGGCCCAACACCAGCCCCGCGGCAAGCATCGCCAGCGCATTGTCGATATTGAACTCAAACGGAAGGGGCAGGGTAGCGTGGTACCTGCTTCCCTGGTGGTGCAGCCAGAACTCGCTGCCCTGAAGATCGCAGCGAATCACCTCGGCGTAGAGGTCCGCTTTAGGATTGATGCGGCTGTGGGTCAGGGCTGGCCCCCGATGGCGACATCGGTCCAGAACCATGGTGGCGCAGGAGTCATCCAGATTCACCACCGCGCGTCCACCTGGCTTCAGTTTATCCAGCAGCCTAAGTTTTGCTTGCAGGTAGTTGTCGCGATTGCCGTGGAAATCCAGGTGATCTTCGGTGATATTGGTAAAAATGGCGCAGTCAAAGGCCACATGGTCCACCCGGTCCTGGGCCAGCGCATGGCTGGATACCTCCATCACATGGTGGGTCAATCCCAATCGCCTAAGTGTGGTAAAGCGTTCCAGCAGCGTCAAAGCATCCGGGGTGGTATTGATGGTGGGGGTCAGCAGTTGTCGATAGAGGCTACCAAGGGTCCCGGTGTAGCTGCTTGGTGTAATGCCATCGAGCAATTGGTAGAGGCCAAAGGCTACTGTGGTTTTGCCATTGGTTCCCGTGACCCCTATCTGGGTCAGCTGGTCTCCGGGGTACTCCAGGTAGGCGTTGAGCAGCGCCAGGGTATCGGCAAAGCCGGCGGTGATGATGCAGGGTACCTTCAGCGCCAGGGGCTTATTGGCGATGACCAGAGTGGCACCGGCGTCCACCGCACCTTGGGCAAACTCATGGCTGTCGATGGACAGGCCCTGTCGACAGACAAAGGCGTCTCCGGGCTCGATGGCTCGGCTGTCCAGTTTGAATGCTTTGGGTTGCAGTGCTTGGAGCTGTTGCAGGCGGGAATCTTGATTCATAGGAAAAGGCCTGGGAGACCCAGGCCGGAGTCGGGTCAGTTATCCAAGCCAGCAGAAGCTTGGGCCATCTGGATAAGCTCAATCATGTAGCCGTCGGGATCGCGCACAAAGGCGATGTGGGTGTTGCCGCCCAGCACCGGGCCAGGTTCACGGGTTACCTGGCCACCGGCAGCCTTGATCTTGTCGCAGGCGGCGTAGATGTCGTCGAAGCCCAGGGCCAGGTGACCGAAGGCGTTGCCCATCTCGTACTCTTCCACGCCCCAGTTGTAGGTCAGCTCAACGACGGCGTGACCCTCTTTCTCTTCGCCGAATCCAACGAAGGCCAAGGTGTATTTGTATTCTTCATTGACGGATTTGCGCAGCAGGGTCATGCCCAGTACGTCAGTGTAGAATTTGATAGAGCGGTCCAGGTCTCCGACCCGAAGCATGGTGTGCAGCATCTGCGGCATGGTGCGTTCCTTAGTGTTCGTTTGCAGCCAAGTTTAAAGATAAACCCAGAGGGATGCGACCACAGAAACCGGGAAATCGGGATCCGTCTCTCACCCCAATGATGAAGGGTGGACGGCAGTCCCACTTATATCAGTCAATACAGCGTGTTGAGCAAGGTTCAGGCGGCTGGGTGAGAGTTTTGCCATAGCCGCTGTGAGTCATTGCCACCACGCGTTGCGGTTGGGTTAAAAATGACTTTCAACCAGGGCTTTACTTGGTAAGCTGGCTGAAAAAATGCGGTCGGTAAAAGCAGTCGATAGAGCATGGGGCGTCGGTCTCTTTCGTGGGTGATTCTGATTGTACAATTTATTTACCTTAAATCAGTATCTTAACCGGAAACCTAAGCGTACAGATTCCGTGCGGACGGCCATATGATTTGCTTGATTACGATCCACAATACAGTATTATCGAAAGGCTGTTTCAAACAGCGAATATCGTTTGTCTGAAGGGGATGGAGTTTGATCCATATCTATCTAGTTGATGACCACGCCCTGGTCCGTACGGGAATTCGCCGCATCTTGGATGACGAGCGTGGCATCAAGGTCGTCGGTGAGGCTGAAGATGGTGAGGTTGCCGTAAACTGGTGCCGTAAGAACCATGCCGACGTCATTCTTATGGACATGAACATGCCAGGTATTGGCGGCCTGGAGGCGACTCGCAAGATTTTGCGGTTTAATCCCGATGCCAAGATCATTGTTCTGACCATCCATACCGAAGAGCCGTTTCCCACCAAGGTGATGCAGGCCGGTGCCGCCGGTTACCTGACCAAGAACGCACCGCCGATGGAGATGGTGCAGGCGATCCGTCAGGTGGCCTGTGGTCAGCGCTATCTGTCTCCAGAGATCGCCCAGCAGATGGCACTGAATAAGTTTAAGACCGAAGAGAACCCCTTCGATGACCTGTCGGAGCGTGAGCTGCAGATCATGATGATGATCACCTCGGGCCAAAAGGTCAGCGATATCTCAGAGAGCCTGAACCTCAGTCCGAAGACGGTGAACAGCTATCGTTACCGCCTGTTCCAAAAGCTCAACATCGGCGGTGATGTGGAGCTGACCCGACTGGCCATTCGCTATGGTATGCTGGACGCAGAGAAACTCTGACAACCAGCTCAATGTCCGAAACACAATTTGACTCCAGGGCCTTCCTGAAGACAGTCACCTCGCAGCCCGGTGTGTATCGCATGTACGACGCACCGGGTGGGACTGTCATCTATGTCGGCAAGGCCAAAAACCTCAAGAAACGCCTCAGCTCCTATTTTCGCGCCCAACTGCCCGATGCCAAGACCCAGGCGTTGGTGGCCCAGATCCGTCATATTGAAGTGACCGTCACCCACACGGAGACGGAAGCACTGATCCTCGAGCATGACTACATCAAGTTGTACATGCCCAGGTACAACGTGCTGCTTCGGGATGATAAGTCCTACCCCTATATCTTTCTGTCAGAGCATCGCCACCCCAAGCTCGGGTTTCACCGAGGCCCTCGTCGTGCCAAAGGGCGTTACTTTGGCCCCTTTCCCAATGGTGGTGCCGTTCGCGACAGTCTTCACCTGATGCAGAAGCTGTTCCCCATTCGCCAGTGTGAGGACAGCTACTACAAGGCCAGGTCCCGCCCCTGTCTGCAGTATCAACTCAAACGTTGCAGTGCTCCCTGTGTGGGCAAGATAAGCGATGATGAGTATGCAGAGCAGGTGAAGATGGCCACCCTGTTCCTTCAGGGCAAGAACCTGCAGGTGATCGATCAACTGGTGGGATGGATGGAGCAGGCCAGTGCTGAGCTTAAGTTTGAAAAGGCGGCGCTCTACCGGGACCAGATTCAGGCGATGCGTACCGTTCAGGAGCAGCAGGGGGTTCATGGCAGCCTGGGTGAAATGGACATTCTGGGCGTCTCTGTGGATAAGGGGATGGCCTGCTGTCACATGCTGTTTATCCGGGAAGGCAAGATTCTTGGCAGTCGTAGCTATTTTCCCAAGCTGCCGGCGGACACCGGCACCGACGAGTTGACGGCTTCCTTCCTGATGCAGTTCTACCTGGGCGGTGGAGAGGAGCGCCAGGTTCCCCCAGAGATCATTCTGCCCTATGAACTGGACGACAAAGAGGTGCTGCAAGAGGCGATCGTTCAGCGCTGTGGCCATAAGGTGGCCCTGAAGCACTCGGTGCGCAGTGACCGGGCCCAGTTCCAGCGCCTGGCGGCCACCAACGCGGCCACCGCCCTGGCCAGTCGGGTGGCGCACAAGTCCACCATTGCCTATCGCTACAGACTGCTTACCGACACTCTGGAGCTGTCCGACCCCATTGAGAGGATGGAGTGTTTCGACATCAGCCACACCATGGGTGAGCGCACCATAGCCAGTTGCGTGGTGTTTGATTCCGAGGGGCCGGCCAAGAAGGAGTACCGCCGCTACAAGATCGATGGCATCACCCCTGGGGACGATTACGCTGCCATGGCCCAGGCGGTGAAGCGCCGCTTTGACAAGGTCACCGACGCCGCTAACTTACCCACCATCTTGTTCATCGATGGTGGCCGGGGTCAGTTGACCCAGGCGGAAACCATTTTGGAGGAGACCCTGTCTGCCCGGGGCATCGAGCCACCTATGGTGATCGGTGTTGCCAAAGGGGAGGGGAGAAAGCCCGGACTGGAGACGCTGTTTGTGGGCTTTACCCGGGAGGTGATCGATCTGCCCGCCGATTCGCCGGCGCTGCACCTGATTCAACACATCCGGGACGAGGCTCACCGTTTTGCCATTAGCGGCCACAGGGCGGCACGAGGTAAGGCTCGTTCACAATCTACTCTGGAGCAAATACCGGGTATAGGCGCGAAAAGACGCCAGTCTTTGCTCAAATATATGGGTGGAATGCAGGAACTTAAGCGTGCCAGTGTTGAGGAAATAGGCAAAGTGCCAGGAATCAGCACAGAACTGGCACAAAAGATTCATGATGCGTTGCGCGACTGATCGGTTTTCGGCATGATTGACGGCTGAAGTGGGCCGGCTAGGGCGTTTGTTTTGACCTTAAATATTCCAAATATACTCACACTGTTACGGCTCATCCTGATCCCGTTTTTTCTGGTTTTCTATTATATCCCCTGGCAGTACGCCTATATGACTGCCGCGGGCATCTTCGTGTTGGCCTCCTTTACCGATGCGCTTGACGGTTATCTGGCCAGGAAACTGAATCAGACCACCCCCTTTGGTGCCTTCCTCGATCCCGTGGTAGACAAGGTGATGGTGGCCAGCGCCCTGGTGGTTCTGGTGCAAAGCTACGAAGGCTCCATCTGGATGACCATCGCCGCCATCATCATGATCGGTCGCGAGATTGTTATTTCTGCGCTGAGGGAGTGGATGGCGGAACTGGGTAAGCGTTCCTCCGTGGCGGTGTCCTGGATTGGCAAATTCAAGACCGCCGCCCAGATGCTGGCGATCACCGGTCTGATTACTCATTACAATGAGTGGGTGATTAACCTGTCCATGGTGATGCTCTACGTGGCAACGGCACTGACCCTTTGGTCTATGCTGGTGTATCTGAAAGCGGCCTGGAAGGACCTGGTTGCCCACGGATAAAGCAATTATCCTGGGCATTGCATAAATACACAGCACTTAACCCCATAACCTACAAAAGGTTATTGACCGCCAAAGGGGTTTAAGTAGAATACACAGCGTTCCGAAGCACGGAACATCTGGCGCGTTGGCAGAGTGGCTATGCAGCGGATTGCAAATCCGTGGACCTCGGTTCGACTCCGGGACGCGCCTCCACT
>NZ_JBLXDO010000008.1:0-167380 GCF_048263965.1 Ferrimonas sp.
ATACAGACGCCGGATATACGTCCGCAAACCGATCTCATCAATGTCTTGCAACTGCAGGGGCGTCCATATATGTCTTTTCTCACAGAGTTCCCGTAAAGGCAACAAAACCAAAGACTCTGGATACCGGCGTTCGCCGGCCTGACGGTGCTGGGGGAGGCCGCGTCGTAATGAATAAGCACCGAGCGTGCTGACGGTTCAGGCAGAGAGCCTTAGGGCTGAGGGAGGACTTTACTAGCTAATCCTTCCTGCAGCAGCGACGAAGCGCTTCCCGCCCCTCATGCACAATCGTCTCCCTGGCGCACGCCAGGGTCCAGTGGCTTTCCTACGCTAGGCAACAAAACCGCAGACACTGGATACCGGCCAGCACCGGCATGACTGTGTTAGCCGAGGCTTCATGGTCTTGATTGGGCTACGTGGTCTCTGACAGCTTCAGCAAGGTAAAGGATCACTTACTGAGCCAAGCGCACAGTGGTTGTTCAGAAGAACACTAGGACCCTGTGGCTGTTAATCGGTGAAGCGCTTATCGAGGATGATTGAAATCGGTTGTTATCTTGCTGCATCTGACCGAATCTTATTCCCTGTCGTACTGTGTTATTCCAATCATACTTCCTTTGATGGACTGTCTGCGGACGACATTAACATGATAAGTGCAGCTATATCAGCAGCTTCTGATCTAAACGCCTGTGTGCTTTCAATAGGGTGAACTTCGCTCGGTGATCAGGCTCAAACAGAGATAGGGGTGGAGTTAGACTTTGGTCAAATAGTCTAAGCTGAGAGGAAGTGATATACCTTCAATCACTGACTCGCAGTATCCCAGAACAGACAACGGAATGAGGTAGAGTATGAACGAATTTGATAAGACTCCTGAGAATGGTACCGAAGGCTTTAATGAGCGTGAGAACTGGCGTTCCGGTAACCTGGGTCGGCAACTGGTCGCGGTACTCGAAGATTCCTATGGTTCAGAAGTTGATGGCGATTCCCTGCAGAAGCACTGTGCTGAGGTGGCAAGAGGCTAAAACTGTCTAAAATTACCGGTCATTGCTGGTTAGTTGGTCAGTCGGTTATTTTTCAATGAAAAAGGTCTTTACCTTTCAACCTGGGGACGTATAATTCACCTCGTTCGCTAGGGGTGTAGTTCCAATTGGTAGAACAGCGGTCTCCAAAACCGATGGTTGCGGGTTCGAGTCCTGCCACCCCTGCCACATTCCAGACGGCCCGCAGAGAAATCTGCGGGCCGTTTTGCGTTTATGCCCTCCCACGCTCTTTACTGCTGGTATACACTGAGCCATCAAATTCATTGGACAGTTTGTTGATGTCTACCTTTTCCATACGCCCCATGGTGACGAGTGACCTATTTGCCGTAGCGGAGATCTATCGCCAACGCAGTTGCGTCGAGAACTCGCTGCATACGCCCTTTATGTCAGAAGATGAGTGGCGAGCAAGGTTGCAGCAGATGGGGCGCGATCTTCAATGCCTGGTCGCGGTTCGGGAGGGAAAGGCGTTGGGCCATGCCTGCTTGATAACCTTTGGTGCTGAGCCGCGGCGCCGTCATGCCGCCAGTGTTGGGGTCGTAGTTCACTCGGAACACCGACGACAGGGAGTGGCCTCCAGCTTGCTGCGGGAGCTGATCGACACCTGCGACAACTGGCTGGGGATAACCCGCATCGAACTTGAAGTCTTTGCGTCCAATGAGGGAGCGGTGGCCCTTTATCGTAATCTTGGCTTTCGGGAAGAGGGAAGAATGAAAGGGTTTGCGTATCGCAATGGACAGTTGGAAGATGCGATCCTGATGGCAAGGTATGAGGGAGTGGAGTGATGCAGGACGACACCGGGAAAAGGGCGTGCTTTCTGGCGACCCTGGGATTTACCCAGTGGAAGCTGAGGGAAGAGTACTCACAAGGCCTCCAGAGCGACTCTGCTGTCTCTGAGGGTGGACATAAACATAATGGGGTGACCATCAGCTTGCCGGGCCTCTCAGTGGCGCTGGGTGAGGATATCAGGCTGGCGCTTCAGGAGCTGGGCTTGGAGGAGTGCCTGGTTGAGGAAGATCAGGAGCGCAAGCTGGTGGTGCGCCAGGATGGTGAGGTGCATCTTGCTCTGACGTCGGATGAACTCGGGTCTCCCCAAGGCAAGCGCCGCCTGTGGTCGGCGCTGAGGGAGGTAGCGTGAGTCATCGCTTTGTGCCTATGGACTCGGTTGAACTGGATGAACTGTTCGCCATCGAGCAGTCGTGCCATGATTTTCCCTGGAGCCGCACGACACTGGCCAGCTGTATTGGAGCCGGTTATCAAGGTGAGGTGCTGATGTGGCGGGGCCGAGCCGTGGGTTACTACATCACCCAGACTGTGGTGGGTGAGGCGACCCTGATGAACATCTGCATTCTGCCGGAGCTTCGGGGGCAGGGGCTGGGAAGACATCTTCTGCATCGCTGTCTGCAGCAGCTCAGCAGTGAGCAGGCAGATTGCTGCTTCCTGGAGGTTAGGGCGGGCAACACTCCCGCCCTGGGTCTGTACAGGCGAATCGGCTTTGAGCCCCTGGCGGTTCGTAAAGGCTATTATCAGGGAGAGGGCGGCCGCGAAGACGCGGTGATCATGAAGCTGACCCTGAGCGAATAATCTATTACACGTAAAAAAGGAGCCTGACGGCTCCTTTTTTCTATTTCACCTCTTTGCCCTGGGCCTGGAGGTCCGCGTGATAACTGGACCTGACGAGAGGACCACAGGCGGACTGAGTGAAACCCAATTCCAGAGAGTAGTCTCTCAGTGCGTCGAACTCCGCGGGCGGCACGTAACGCTCCACAGCGAGGTGGTGTCTGCTCGGTTGCAGGTACTGCCCCAGGGTCAGCATCTCAACATTGTGAGCACGCAGATCCCTCAGCACTTCCTGGATCTCCTCGTTGGTCTCACCCAGTCCCATCATCAGTCCGGACTTGGTGGGCACTTGTGGGTGAATCTCCTTGAACTTCTTAAGCAGATCCAGTGACCACTGGTAGTTGGCGCCCGGGCGAGCCTTACGATAGAGGCGAGGCGCGGTTTCCAGGTTGTGGTTGAACACATCCGGCGGCTCGGTGGCCAGGATCTCCAGGGCGCGGTCGATGCGGCCTCGGAAATCGGGCACCAAAATCTCAATTTTTATGTGAGGTGACAGGGCGCGGATCTCGCGAATGCAGTCGGCAAAGTGCTGAGCGCCGCCGTCACGCAGGTCATCCCGATCTACCGAGGTGATCACCACATACTTGAGCTTCATGTCGCGGATGGTTCTGGCCAGCTTTAGCGGTTCCTCAGTATCCGGCTTCAGCGGACGGCCATGGGCCACATCGCAGAAGGGGCAGCGACGGGTGCAGATCGCCCCCAATATCATAAAGGTGGCGGTGCCGTGGTTGAAGCACTCGGACAGGTTGGGGCAGGAGGCCTCTTCACAGACTGAGTGCAGTCCATGCTTGCGCATGGCGCTCTTAACTTCATCGATCTTCTGACTGGAAGCGGGCAGCTTAACCCTCAGCCAGTCGGGCTTGCGGAGCATCTCTTGCCGATCTGTGGGTACCACTTTCACGGGGATGCGGGCGACCTTCTCGGCATCACGCAGTTTGACGCCGGGAACCAGACGCTGTGGGCGTTCACTCATGGGGCAATCCTTCACTCAGGGTCAGCTGGGTGTAGCCCAGCTTGTTATAGAATATCTGTGCCAGCTCATCGGCTGCCTGGGAGACGTTCCTGGGGCCACCCAGGTGGGAGGTCTGGACCATCTCCATCCCCGCGTAACCACAGGGATTGATTCTCAGAAAGGGGCTGATGTCCATGTCAACGTTCAGGGCCAGTCCGTGGAATGAGCAGCCTTTGCGAATTCTCAGGCCCAGGGAGGCCACCTTGCGGTCATCCACATAGACGCCAGGGGCATCGGCTTTGGCGTAGGCGGTGATGTCGTAGGGAGCCAGCAGTTCAATCAGGCTCTCTTCGATGTGGGTCACCAGTTGGCGAACCCCGATGCCCAGTCGTTTGATGTTCAGCAGTGGGTAGGCCACCAGCTGTCCCGGGCCGTGATAGGTAACCTGGCCGCCTCTGTCTACCTGAACCACAGGAATGTCGCCGGTGTTGAGCAGGTGCTCCTCTTTGCCTGCCTGGCCCTGGGTAAAGACCGGGGCGTGCTCAAGCAGCCAAAGCTCGTCGGCATCGTCCTGAGTTCGGGTGTCGGTGAAGTGCTGCATCGCCTGCCAGACGGGCTCATAGGGCTGTAGCCCCAGGCGACGCACGATAAGAGTTTTTGCGACCAATCCTTTATCACGCCATGTGGGAAGAGATAGGCCGCATTATACCTGCACAAGGCATAAATGCCAGATAGATCACATTATAGAACCCGGATTACGCCGTCGATTGCGCCAAGCTCGGTATACAAAGCTTCCAGCTGCTCCTTGCTGGTGGCGGTGATATTGATGGTCACCGAGTGGTAGCTTCCTTTGCTGCTGGGGCGGACGGAGGGTTGGTAGTCCCCGGGGGCATGAGTCTGGATCACCGCCACTACCTTGTCAGGCAGGGATTCATCGGCGTGACCGATTACCTTAAACGGAAAACGGCAGGGGAACTCCAGAAGTTCGTCAAATTTGGTATCCATGATTACTCCAACAGGATTTGTTCGGCTGCAGCCGTTATGGGGATTAGTGTATCAAATTTCAATCACCGCCAATGAAAAAGGCCTGCAAACGCAGGCCTTCACTGTTCAGGGGCCCCCTGGGGAGGGCGCTTGCCCTTAGTTAAACCAGCTCATCACCAGCAGCTTGATGTAGTCGATCAGCTTGGAGAACCAGGAGCCTTCCTCTACGTCTTGCAGAGCTACCAGCTTGTACTCGGCAATGTCCTTGCCATCCAACTGGAAGTAGAGCTTGCCCACCACCTGGCCTTTGGACAGAGGGGCTTTGAGCTCTTCAGTCAGCTCAAAGTTGGCTTCCAGCTTTTCCGCCTGACCGCGATAGATGGTAACCGGGGTGTCTTCAAGCACGCCCAGGCTCACTTCGGGCTGGCTGCCGTACCAGATCTTGTGGCTGACAAACTGATCACCGGCCTTGTAGGGAGTAACGGTTTCGAAGAAGCGGAAACCGTAGTTCAGCAGCTTCTTACTTTCAGCTTCACGGGAAGAGGAACTCTTGGCACCCATCACCACGCTCACCAGGCGCATATCACCGCGCTTGGCGGATGCCACCAGGCTGTAGCCGGCGTTGCTGGTGTGGCCGGTCTTGATGCCATCCACGCCCAGGCTGCGATCCCACAGCAGGCCGTTACGGTTGTGCTGACGGATTTTGTTGAAGGTGAACTCCTTCTCCGCGTAGAGGGCATACTCCTCTGGCACGTCCCGAATCAGGGACTGACCCAGCAGCGCCATGTCATAGGCGGTGGTGAAGTGTTCGTCGTTGTCCAGGCCGTGGGCGTTGGCGAAATGGGTGTCCATCATCCCCAACTGGGTGCTCCAGGCGTTCATCAGGTCGGTGAAGGCGCCCTGGCTGCCGGCAACGTGCTCGGCGATGGCCACACAGGCGTCGTTACCGGACTGGATCACCATGCCGCGGTTCAGATCTTCCAGCAGTACCTCTTTGCCCACTTCGATGAACATCTTGGAGGAGTCGGGGAAGTTCTTGGACCAGGCGTTTTTGCTGATCTTGACCTTGTCTGTCAGTTTGACGTTGCCCTGAGCCAGCTCCTGGCCCAGAACATAGGAGGTCATCATCTTGGTCAGGCTGGCTGGCGCCCGACGCTCGTAAGCGTTCTCTTCAGCCAGGATCTGCCCGGTCTGAAAGTCCATCAATACATAGGAGGTGGCGTTTACCGACGGCGGATTGGGCACCACGGCGGGGATGGCAGTGGCGGAGGCGGCAAACAGCAGGCCTGACAGGCCCAAAAGCGAGTGCTTCAGATTTTTCATAATGACTAGACTGGAATCCTGTGCGTTTGATGTTAGTCGTGTGTCCTTAACACCGAAAGGGGAGTATATCACTTGGTTCCCTTTACCGGACAAAAGTTTCCGGCGCATCTGAACTTTCATAAATCGTAAAGGCACCGGGGTATCCGGCGGCTTTTATGGTGTCCAGCATCTCCCGGCTGCGAAAGGGGTCCTCGATGGGGCCCAGTTGCAGCTTGTACAGCCCTCCCTGCCGCAGCAACCGGCTGCCGACGCTATAAGTCTGCTCCAGTTTAACGGCCAGCTGCTGCAGCGCCTGTTCATTGGAGGAGGCGGTCAACTGCAGATACTGGTTCACCTGTGCCTGGGGCAGCAGAGGCGCGGGGTTGGGCTCGGTGGCCAGGGCTTCGATGCGCACCTTGGCGGTGCCCTGCTTCAGCATCCCGAGGTGGAAGGCGGCGGCATAGGAGAGATCGATAAGCCGGTTGCCGTGGAAGGGGCCGCGATCATTGGCCCGAACCACCACACTCTGTCCATTGTCCAGGTTGGTCACCTTCAGGTAGGTGGGCAGGGGCAGGCTCTTGTGGGCGGCGCTGAAGCCATACATGTCGTAGGTCTCACCATTGGAGGTGAGGTGGCCATGAAATTTGGCGCCGTACCAGGAAGCGGTGCCCTCCTCAACGTAGCCTGAGGCGCTCTTCATCACCTGGTAGTTGCGGCCAAACACCATGTAGTCCCTGTTGCCCTGCTTGCTGGGGGATTCATACCTGGGCCTGGGCTGCTCCAACTGACTCACATCCGGGGCATTGCTTGGGGCCCTGTCCTGGGAGATCTGGTAGCGGCCGCTGCTGCACCCGGTCAGCAGCCCCAGGGCAACCAGCCCGACGAGGGTGAGCTTAAGGTTGGTCATAGGCATCCTGAAGCCTCTTGGCAAATTCCACCGCCGCCATGGCATAGAGCGGGCTGCGGTTGTAGCGGGTGATGGTGTAGAAGTTCGGGAACACCTGGTAGTACTGGGTGCTGGTGTCGCTGCTCTCCAGTTCCAGCAGGGCGGCTCGGTCGGAATCGTTGCCCTGCGCCTGAGTGCCGGCGGCCCTGAGCTGGCCGGCGGTGGCGGTCAGGGGCTTGCCGTTCCACATCAGCGCCTTGGCAGGTTCATTCATGGGCGCATCGATGGTGGCGGCGGCCGGGGCCTTGTGGGACCACTTGTGTTCGGCGAAGTAGTTGGCCACGCTGCCGATGGCGTCCACCGGGTTGTTCAGCAGGTCCCGCTTGCCATCGCCATCGAAGTCGACCGAATAGGCCAGGTAGCTGGAGGGGATGAACTGGCCCCAGCCCATGGCGCCGGCATAGGAGCCCTTGGTGTCACCCAGGGTCCAGCCCTCCTGCTGGGCCAGGGTCAGGTAGTGACCCAGCTCAGAGGCGAAGAATTTGGCCCGTTTGGGGTAGTAGAACCCCAGAGTGTAGAGGGCATCCAGTACCGGGTAGGTGCCGGTGTGGCGGCCATATCGGGTCTCGATGCCGATGATGGCGACGATCATAGAGGCATCGACGCCAAACTGGGCCTCAGCCTGCTCAAGGGTCTCCCTGTGCGCCTGCCAGAAGGCGATGCCATCCTCGACCCGCTCCTGGGTCAGGAACAGCTGACGGTACTGGTACCAGGGTTTGGCTTCCCAGGGGGTGGAGATGGCGTCCAGCACTTTCTGGTTCTTGCTGGCCTGCTCCAGGGCCCGCTCGATGTAGCTGCGTTCCAGGCCTTTGGCGGTCCACTCCTGGACAAACTGCTGCTGAGGAGTCATGGCGAAGGCGGCACTGGAGAGACCCAGTGCCGAAAGGAGTAACCATTTGGTCATTATTTGCTTCCCGGCTATCTGCTGTTAAAGCGTCTGTGGGTATGAATAGCCATGAGCATGCCAAATCCCGCCATCAATGTCAGCATGGATGTGCCGCCATAGGAGACCAGGGGCAGGGGAACACCGACCACCGGCAGGATGCCGGAGACCATGCCGATGTTGACGAATACGTAGACGAAGAAGGTGAGGATGATGCTTCCGCCAAGCAGCCGGGCAAAGGGCGTCTGGGCTCTGGAGGCGATCACCAGGCCGCGGCCGACGATAAACAGGTAGATGGCCAGCAGTACCAGGGCGCCGATCAGGCCAAACTCCTCACCCAACACCGCGAAGATAAAGTCGGTATGGCGCTCCGGAAGAAATTGTAACTGGGATTGTGTGCCTCCCAGCCAGCCCTTGCCGGAGAGTCCGCCTGAGCCGATGGCGATCTTGGATTGGATGATGTGGTAACCGGCTCCCAGGGGATCTTTTTCCGGATCCAGCAGGGTCAGTACCCGGGTACGCTGATAGTCCTTCATCAGGTAGAACCACAGCACCGGCAGGAAGGCCAGCACACTCAGGACACAGCCGGCCACCACCGCCCAGCTCATGCCTGCCAGGAACAGTACGAACACGCCGGAGGCGGCCACCAGGATGGAGGTGCCGAGATCCGGCTGGGAGGCGATAAGCAGGGTCGGTACCAGCAGGATGGCGGCACCACCGGCCAGGTAGCGTTTCTTCGGTGGCAGGGGATAGCGGCTGATGTACCAGGCCATGGTGATGGGGAAGGCCAGCTTCATCAGCTCCGAAGGCTGAAACTCCATAAAGCCCAGATTGAGCCAGCGCTGCGCCCCCTTATTGACCTCACCGAAGAGTTCCACCGCCACCAGCAGGGCGATGCCCACGAGGAAGATGGGCAGGGCCCAGCGGCGGAACACCTCGGGATTGATCTGGGCGATGGCGAACATCACGGTCAGGGAGAGGCCGATTCGCACCAGCTGTTTTTCCAGCATCAGTGGACTTTGGCCACTGGCGGCGTAGAGCACCATCAGGCCGAAGCCCATCAGGGTGAGGATGCCAATGAGCAGAGGCAGGTCGATATGCAGGCGAACCCAGAGGTTGGGGCCTTTGCGAACTCTAGTGTTCATTGGTCTTGGCGACCTCCTGGCTGGTTGAGTCAGGCTTGGGTTCCAGGTAGTGGTCCAGCAGTGCCCGGGCGATGGGGCCGGCATTGGCGCCACCCCAGCCGGCGTTCTCCAGTACCACAGTCAGGGCGATGGTGGGGTTCTCTGCCGGGGCATAGCCGACGATCAGGGCGTTATCCCGCAGGTGCTCGGCGATCTTGTCCTTCTCATACTTGGCATCTTCCGCCAGGCCAAATACCTGGGCGGTACCTGTCTTGATGGCGGCGGTGTAGGAGGCGTCGGCGAAGCGTCCCTCGGCGGTTTTCACCATGGCGTCGTGGACGATCTGCCAGGCATTGTCGTTCTTCAGGACCAGGGGGCGGCGCTCCGAGGGTTCGGTCAGCGCCATTTGACCCTCCTGCCCCTTGGCGCGAAGCAGGTGGGGGGTGAAGTGCCGGCCTTTGTTGATCAGTACGGTCAGGGCTTCGGTGAGCTGCAGTGGCGTGGTGGTCCAGTAGCCCTGGCCAATGCCCACGGAGATGGTGTCACCTATGTACCAGGGCTCCTTGTAACGTATCTGCTTCCAATCCCGTGAGGGCATGATGCCGGCGGACTCCTCCTTCAGATCCACCCCGGAATACTGACCGAAGCCAAACTCCAGCATGTAGCGGCTGATGGTGTCGATGCCCATGTCATAGGCCAGCTGGTAGAAGTAGGTGTCGTTGGATTTGATCAGGGCGTCATAGACGTCCACCCAGCCGTGTCCCCAGCGCTTCCAGTTGCGGTATTTGCGCTCCACACCGGGGATCTGCCACCAGCCCGGATCCCAGATGCGGGTCTTCACCGAGATCTTGCCCTCCTCCAGGCCCACCAGCGCCAGCATCGGCTTGACGGTGGAGGCGGGGGCGTACTGCCCCTGAGTCGCCCGGTTGATCAGCGGTCGGGAGCGGTCATTGAGCAGGCTCCGATAATCCTTGCCGCTGATGCCGTGAACGAACAGGTTGGGATCGTAACTGGGGTTGGAGACCATGGCCAGGATGCCACCATCGCGAGGATCGATGGCCACCAGGGCGCCCCGGTGATCTTTCAGCAACTCCTGGGCCTTCTGCTGCAGCGACAGGTCCAGGCTGAGGTAGAGGTCATCCCCCGCCCTGGGGGCGGTGGTGTTCAGGGTGCGCACCACCCGTCCACGGCTGTTGACCTCGACCTCCTGCAGGCCGGGCACCCCATGGAGCGCCTCCTCATAGAAGCGCTCCACCCCCAGTTTGCCGATATCCTTGGTGGCGGCATAGAGGGCGGCTTTGCCCTCCACTTCCAGGTTGGCCACATCATTGCTGTTGATGCGGGCCACATAGCCCAGAGCGTGGGTCAGGCTGTCTTTAAAGGGGTAGTTGCGCTTCAGGCCAGCGCCGATTTGAAACCCGGGGAAGCGGTGCTGGTTGACGCTGAACTTGGCCACCTGATCTTCACTGAGCTTGCTCAGCAAGGTGGTGGACTTAAAGCTGCGGCGGGCCTTGACCCGTTCGAGAAACTCCTGCTGGTCACTCTCAGGAATGGCGAAAATCTGTGCCAGCTCGGCGAGGCTCTGCTCCAGGTTTTTTGCCTGCTCAGGGATCACCTCCAGGGAGTAGACCGGCTGGTTTTCCGCCAGAAGCACCCCATGGCGATCATAGATGAGACCGCGGTTGGGGGCGACGGGCACCACCCGGATGCGATTGTCATTGGAGCGGGTCTGGTATTCGCTGTGGTCGACGACCTGAATGACGTAGAGATTGCTCAGCAGTATGCCGATCAGAGCCAGCACGCCAAAGAGTGAGACCACGGCCCGTCTGCGGAACAGGGCGGCCTCGGCGGCGTTGTCGCGGATCTTGGTACGCTGATAAAAACGCATTTACTCTCTGTGATACGGGTGGTTGTTGTTGATGCTCCAGGCCCGGTACAGGCTCTCCGCCATGATTACCCGAACCAGGGGGTGAGGCAAGGTCAGATTGGAGAGGGACCAGCTTTGTTCCGCCGCTGCCTTGCAGGCGGGGGCCAGTCCTTCGGGGCCGCCAATGAGGATGGCGACGTCCCGTCCGTCCATCTGCCAGCGCTCCAGCTGCTTAGCCAGTTGCGGGGTATCCCAGGGTTTGCCGGGGATATCCAGGGTGACGATACGACACCCCTGGCAGACCGCCAACATCGCCTCCCCCTCCTTCTCCAGGATGCGAGGGATGTCCGCGTTCTTACCTCTTTTGCCCGCTGGTATCTCAATCAGCTCCAGGGGCAGATCCCGGGGGAAGCGCCGCTGATACTCGGCGAACCCCTTCTGAACCCAGTCGGGCATCTTGGTGCCGACAGCGATCAGCTTTAACTTCATCGGTTACTTCTGCTCCGGATGAGCGGACCACAGCTTCTCCAGCTGGTAGAAGTCCCGGGTCTGCTCCTGCATGGAGTGCAGAATCACGTCACCCAGGTCAACCAGAACCCATTCGCCGGATTCTTTGCCTTCCACGCCCAGAGGGGCCTGATCGATGCGTTTGGCTTCCAGAGCCACGTTCTCGGCGATGGCGCGGACGTGGGTCTTGGAGGTACCGCTGCATACCACCATGAACTCGGCTACGGTGGATTTGTCACTGATGTCCAGGACCACCAGGTCACGACACTTCAGCTCTTCAGCTTTCTCTACTACAAAGTCTTTCAGTTCTACGGGGGTCACTGTTGGCTCCCAAGGTTAAATTGCAAAGCGGACCATTATACCCTGCCGCTGGGGGCGACTCCATGGCCATAGAGGCCATTGTGGTCGATATAGTCGGCAACGGCGGCGGGAATGTGGTCTCGGGGCAGTTGGCCTGAGGCCAGGGCCGCCCGAATGGCGGTGGAGGAGAGCCCCACCGGTTCCAGTTCGGTCAGCAGGATCTGACCACTGGGGTGCGCTCTCAGGGTGTGTGGATCTGTGGTGACCGCATTGTTGAACGCACCCAGTTCAGGGGCGGCAATGCCATGACGGCGGCAGACCACCAGGTTGGCCAGTTCGAGAATTCTCTCCGGCAGATACCATTGATTGAAACTGGCCAGGGAGTCCATGCCGATGATGAAGCAGAGGGCGTCGTTCGGGTGCTCCTGCCTCAGCTGCTCAAGGGTGTCCACCGTGTAGGAGGGCTGTTGGCGCTTGAGCTCACGGTCGTCCACAGAGAGCTGAGGGTGAGGGGCACAGGCCAGCTTTACCATGGTCAGGCGCTGCTCGCTGTCGGCGTGGGCGCCGGGCTTGTGGGGCGGCAGGCGGTTGGGCAGCAGCCTCAATTCGTCCAGCCCCAGTTTCCGGTGCAGCTCCAGGGCCATCTGCAGGTGGCCATTGTGGATGGGATCGAAGGTGCCCCCCAACAGGCCAAGCAGTCTCAGCGACATGGGGTGAACTCCTGATAGCGCTGGGCAAAACCCAGGCAGACTTCACTGAGCTCGGTCCAGGGAGAGTCTGCCACCCCCTTGATGCGCTGCTCCAGTTGGCCGCAGCGTCCCAACAGGGCGGCGATCCGTGGCAGTGGCAGCCTTTGCAGGCAGCCTCGATAGAGGGGCTGACGCTTGGGCCAGATCTTCAGCTTCTTGAACAGGGCGGCCTGGTTCTCCCCCTGGCTCATCCCCTGCTGCAGTTCCAGCAACAGTTGCAGCTCCCGGATCAGGGCCCAGTTGATCAGCACGGGTGCGGTGTCCTCCAGCTTGAGCTGGCCCAGCACGGTCAGTGCCTTGTCGCACTGACCCTGAAGCAGCAGGTCCGTCAGTTGGTAAACCGTGTATCTGGACTGATTGGAGAGCAACTTGGAGAGGGCGTCGCTGCCGATGCTGCGGTTGCCAGCCAGCAGCGCCAGTTGGGCCATCGCCTGGTCGGCAGCCAGCAAGTTGCCCTCGAACATCTCGCCAAACTGGGCCAGGGCATCGGGTTGAAGATTGACCCCATGATGGCGCAGCCGCCCCTGCAGCCAGCGCTGGTAGTGGGGGCCTTCCGGGGTCAGGGCCTGTACGTAGAGACCGGCCGCCTCCAGGGTTTTAAACCACTTGCTGTTGGTCTGCTCCTTGCCCATTTTGGGGCCATGGAGCAGCAGCAGGGTGTCCTGAAGCGCAGGGACCAGTTCGGTCAGTACCGCGCTGCCGTCGGCGCCGGGTTTACTGTTGGGCAGCTCCAGCTCGATGATGCGGCGGCTGGCGAACAGGGAGAGGGATTGGCACTCCTGTGCCAGCGCCTGCCAATTGAAGGGGGACTCCTGCACCAGCGAGAGGCGTTCGCTGAACCCCTGGTCACGGGCGGCGGCCCGAATCTGATCCCTGGCCTCTTCCCGCAGCAGCAGGTCGTCGCCAAACACCATGACGATGGCAGGCAGCTGGGTCAGGTGCTGCCCCAGCTGGCTGACAAAGATCCGCATCTACTGAACCTTGATGCTGGAGAGGGTACGGATGATGCGGTCAGCCGCTTCGGCACGCATCTCCTTGAGCAGCAGATCCAGCTCGCGGTTTTTCGCCAGGGCGGTACGGGGATCGTCCAGGTAGTCGCGGCGGATCTCAAGATCGAAGCTCTGGGAGGGCTTGCCCTGGAAACCCACGGCAAATTTCACCGAGTAGATCAGCTCATATTCCGCCACCTGTCCAGAGGGAAACAGGGAGAGGGTGGAGCGCTCCAGATTGTCGTCCCCCAGCCAGAGCCGGGGGGCGGTGTCGTTCTCCACCATCTTGATGTCGGAGAGGCGCAGACGCTCGCCCACCAGGCGGTGCAGCTCACCATACTCATCAGAGCTCTCCAGTTGCAGAGTCTGAAGCTGTTCGGGGATCAGATAGTCCCCCTTAAGATGAAAGCCGCAACCGGCACTGACCAGAAGGGTCAGTGCCAGCAGGGCGGTCAGAGCGTGTCTCAGCACTCCGATCTCCTTAGTTGGCTACGATGTTGAGCAGCTTGCCGGGCACGTAGATCACCTTGCGCAGGGTCTTGCCGTCGGTGAACTTGCTGACGTTCTCCTCAGAGAGGGCCAGCTCCTGGACCTGCTCCTGAGAGGCGTCGGCGGCCACGGTGATGCGGGAGCGAACCTTGCCGTTCACCTGGACTACAATCAGCTTCTCATCTTCGACCATGGCGTCTTTGTCCGCCACAGGCCAGGTTTGGGTGTCGATGTCCCCTTCCAGCCCCAAGGCGTTCCAAAGGTGGAAGCACACATGGGGGGTGATGGGGGCCAGCATCTTAACCACGGCCTCCAGGGCTTCCTGCATCAGGGCGCGATCCTGGTCGGATTCCTTGGGTGCCTTGGTCAGCTTGTTCATCAGCTCCATCACCGCGGCGATGGCGGTGTTGAAGGTCTGGCGGCGACCCAGATCATCACCCACTTTGGCGATGGTCTTGTGCAGGTCACGGCGCAGGGCTTTCTGATCGCCGCTCAGTGCGGTCAGATCCAGAGCCGGAGCCGTTCCCAGGTTGATGTGTTCGAAGGCCAGTTTCCACAGACGCTTGAGGAAGCGGTTGGCGCCTTCTACGCCGGATTCCTGCCACTCCAGGGTCATCTCTGGTGGGGCGGCAAACATCATGAACAGACGCACGGTATCGGCGCCGTACTTGTCCACCATCTCCTGAGGGTCGATGCCGTTGTTCTTGGACTTGGACATCTTGGTCATGCCGGAGTGCACCAGCTCACGGCCTTCGCCGTCGGTGGCCTTGACGATGGCGCCTTTGCCATCACGTTCCAGAGTCACCTCGGTGGGGGCTACCCAGACACGCTGGCCGTTGTCGCCGGTGTAGTAGAAGGCGTCACACAGAACCATGCCCTGACACAATAGGCGCTTGGCGGGCTCGTCGGAGTTCACCAGGCCTGCGTCACGCAGCAGCTTGTGGAAGAAGCGGAAGTAGAGCAGGTGCATGTTGGCGTGCTCGATACCGCCGATGTACTGGTCCACGGGAAGCCAGTAGTTGGCCTTGCTTGGATCCAGCATGGCGTCGTCGGTGCCTACGCTGGTGTAGCGGGCGTAGTACCAGGAGGACTCCATAAAGGTATCGAAGGTGTCGGTTTCGCGGGTGGCTTTCTCACCATTGATGGTGGTCTGAGCCCAGGACCTGTCCGCCTTGATGGGGCTGGTGACGCCATCCATCACTACGTCTTCAGGCAGGATCACCGGCAGGTCTTCGGCAGGTACAGGCACGGTCTCGCCATTTTCCAGGGTTGCCATGGGGATAGGCGCGCCCCAGTAGCGCTGACGGGATACACCCCAGTCACGCAGGCGGAAGTTGGTGGTCTTGTGGCCCTTGCTCAGCTCGCCCAGCTTGGCGGCGATGGCGTTCAGGGCGCCGTCGAAGTCAAGGCCGTCAAATTCGCCGGAGTTGAACAGGATGCCCTTGTCGGTGTAGGCCTGCTCGCTGATGTCTAGCTCGCCGTCGACCGGCTTGATCACCGGCTTGATCTCCAGGCCATACTTGGAGGCAAACTCATAGTCACGCTGGTCGTGGGCGGGTACCGCCATCACGGCTCCGGTGCCGAAATCCATCAGCACAAAGTTGGCTACGAACACCGGCACCTTGGCACCAGTTAGGGGGTGGATGGCGTACAGGCCAGTGGCCATCCCCTTCTTCTCCATGGTGGCCAGCTCGGCTTCGGCTACCTTGGTGTTCTTGCACTCATCGATAAAGGCGGCCAGCTCTGGGTTGCTCTCGGCGGCGATGGCGGCCAGGGGGTGACCGGCGGCGATGCCCACATAGGTCACGCCCATCACGGTATCGGGGCGGGTGGTGTAGACTTCAACTTTGTCGTTGGTGCCATCCACGTCGAAGGTCATCTCGATACCTTCGGAACGGCCGATCCAGTTGCGCTGCATGGTTTTCACCATCTCGGGCCAACCATCCAGCTGGTCCATGTCGCTCAGCAGCTGATCGGCGTAGTCGGTGATCTTCACGAACCACTGGGGGATCTCTTTCTGAACAACCGGAGTGTCACAACGCCAGCAGCAGCCGTCGATAACCTGTTCGTTGGCCAGTACGGTCTGGTCGTTATCACACCAGTTTACTGAGCTGGTCTTCTTGTAGATCAGCCCTTTGTTGTAGAGCTCAGTGAAGAACCACTGCTCCCAGCGGTAGTAGTCGGGCTTGCAGGTGGCCAGTTCACGGTTCCAGTCGTACCCGAAGCCCAGCATCTTCAGCTGGCCCTTCATGTAATCGATGTTCTCGTAGGTCCAGGGAGCCGGAGCCGCCTTGTTCTTCACGGCGGCGTTTTCCGCAGGCAGGCCGAAGGCGTCCCAGCCGATGGGCTGCAGCACATTTTTGCCCTGCATCCGCTGGTAACGGGAGATCACGTCACCAATGGTGTAGTTGCGCACGTGGCCCATGTGTAGACGGCCGCTGGGGTAGGGGAACATGGAGAGGCAGTAGAACTTCTCTTTGCCCTCTTGCTCAACGGCGGTGAAGGTTTGTTGCTCTTCCCAGTGACGCTGCACATTGGGTTCGATATCGCTGGGGTTGTATTGCTCTTGCATCGACACGATAGGATCCACGACTGATATTTTGATTTCGAGCCAACTATGGCTCATAAAAAGATCTGCATAGAATAACTCAGCGGGCGGCTAATACCAATGATGTGAAGGGCCGATTTTTCCCGATTATCCGCAGGCTGCATCTGGGGTGTCGCCGCCGGGTGACCGGCAGTCTCATCAGCAGTGTGGACCCCGGACCACAAGGGATGTCGGTGGAGTGGATTATGTGTTATACCAAAGATATCAACGAATTGTGCTGGCGGCTTCGCCGGTACTGTCTGACCAAGCTGCAATGGAGATGGCCATGGCGGAAGAAAAAAGTCGGTTGATTGAACGTTACGAGGCGCTGCTACGGGAGATGGAGCGCCGTTATCAGGAGGATCCGGACCTGACTCTGAGTCAGCTCAGT
Organism: Ferrimonas sp.; assembly: GCF_048263965.1. Lineage (NCBI taxonomy): Bacteria > Pseudomonadati > Pseudomonadota > Gammaproteobacteria > Alteromonadales > Ferrimonadaceae > Ferrimonas > Ferrimonas sp. The sequence continues at coordinate 16,722 of NZ_JBLXDO010000008.1, forward strand.
CAGGTGCTGACGGACAGCAGCGCCTACCTTCAGCTCAAGGAGAGCCTCTCCCAGGGCGAGCTGGAGATGGTGGAACAGTTTCTGCGGCGGGACCTGGGTGAATTTGTCCTGCACGCGGCAGACGAAGTGGAGCAGCCCTCAAGCCTGTTTACCCTGGGGCTGGAGAATACCTTGTGGCAGTGGTTGGCGGAGATCACCGACAAGAGCCAGCTGGAGTGGCACGAACTGGGTGAGGATCTGCGCCACCAGGGAACCTACGAAGCCGGTGAGGTCGTCGGTCTGGGTATCCTGGTGTGCGACAAGTGCGGCCATGAGATGACCTTCAATCGGCCTGATCTTCTGCCGGCCTGTCCTGAGTGTGATCACCGCTTCTTCTCGCGGAAGATGCTGGCACCCTGATAAAGGCCCCAACCAGAGCCAGCAGCGCCAGTAACCAGGCGCTGTTCTGGCCATAGTGGCCAAACACCGTGCTGCCCTGAACCAGGGCCACGTCGCCGGTGAGTACCCCCTCCTCAAACTGAGGCAGCTGCGCCTGCATCCTTCCCTGCTCATCCACAATGGCGGTGACGCCATTGTTGGTGACCCTCAGCAGGGGTTTACCCAGTTCCATGGAGCGCATCCTGGCAATCTCCATATGCTGCAGCGGGCCGGTGGAGTGACCAAACCAGGCGTCGTTGGAGACGGTCAGCAGCAGGTCAGTGTCCGGGGTGATGTTGGCCCTGAGCTGCTCGGGGAAGGCGATTTCGTAGCAGATGGCCGGTGCCAGACTCACCTCTCCAGCTCGCAAGTTCTGCTGCACCCTGTTGCCTCGGGTGAAGGAGGACATGGGCAGGTTGAACAGGGGGGCCAGGGGGCGAAGTACCGACTCCAGAGGCACGAACTCGCCGATGGGCAGCAGATGGCTCTTGTGGTATCGGTTGTCGTCACCGGGCTGATGCCGTCTTGGGCCCTCGTCGTCCCCAAGCACCAGCAGGGAGTTGAAGAACTCGCGGGTGAAGCTGTCGGCGCTGATGATGCCGGTGATCACATGGGTGCCCCGGAAGGCGGCCGCATGATCGAAGCTGTTGAGGAAGTCGTCCACCATCATCTCCGGGGCGGGCACCGCCGCCTCCGGCCACACCACCAGATCCGCCTCCATATGGGGGCGGCTGAGATCCTGATATTTGAGCAGGGTGGGCCACAGTTGCTCGGGCTCCCATTTGAGGCTCTGGGGGATGTTGCCCTGAACCAGGGCCACGGAGAGGGTGTCGCCACTGCGCTCTATGGTGTTCAGGGAGGGCAGAACCGCCAGGGCCAGGGCGGTGGATGCCGGAGCCAGCAGCCACAGCCAACGGCGGCGCAACAGCATCAGCAGGGCGCCGGCCAGCAGGGCGATAAGCCAGCCCAGCCCCAGGGCACCCAGGGAACTGGCCAAGGGAGAGAGTGGCCCCTCCACCTGACTGTAGCCCAGCCACAGCCAGGGGAAGCCGGTCAGCAGTTTCCCCCTGAGCCATTCGGTGATCAACCACAGGGCGGAGAAGGCCAGTACCCTGCGGCCGCCGGCGTCCGGCCAGAACCGACCCAGCAGCCCCATGGTCAGGGTGGGAAACAGGGCCAGATAACCGGCCAGCAGGGCCATCAGCAGCAGGGACACCGGCAGCGGCAGGCCGCCGAAATTGTCGATGCTCACATGCACCCAGGCGATGCCGTGGGCAAACAGGCCAAAGCCGAAGCTCCAGCCCAGCAGGGCACTGCGTCTGGGAGTTTGCCCCTCACTGAGCCACAACAGGCCCATCAGCGCAGGCAGCAATACCGGACTGAAGTGGTAGGGGGCAAAGGCGAAGGGGGAGAGGGCGCCGCACAGCAGCGCCATCATTAACCGGAGTTTGGGAGAGGGCCGGGACAACATCAGGCGGCAGACTCATCCTCGGTCTGGGGGTTCTGCTTCTCCAGGTTGCGTACCTGCAGTTGCAGCAGCCGACGGGTGTCGGCATTGACCACTTTGAATTCGAAGCCTGCCAGCTCCACCTTCTCGCCGCGCATGGGCAGGTGGTTGAAGGCGTGGCTGACGATGCCGCCGATGGTATCGAACTCCTCGTCGGAAAACTCGGAGCCAAAGTGCTCATTGAACTCTTCCACCGGGGTCAGGGCGGCCACGGACCACACCTGCTTGCCCACCTTGCGGATGTTCTGGGACTGATCTTCGTCGGTGTCGAATTCGTCGCCGATGTCGCCGACGATCTCCTCGAGGATATCCTCGATGGTGACCAGGCCGGACACGCCGCCATACTCATCGACGACGATGGCCATATGGTAGCGTTTCTGACGAAACTCCTTGAGTAGCACGTCCACCCGCTTGCTCTCGGGAACCACCACCGCCGGGCGCATGATGGTTTCCAGCTCCATCTCGCTGGGGGCGCCGCTGAAGCCGTAGGGCAGCAGGTCCTTGGCCAGGAGGATCCCTTCGATGTGGTCCTTGTCCTTGTCCACAACGGGGAAGCGGGAGTGGCCGGATTCGATGATGGTGGACAGGTAAGCGCCCAGATCCTGGTTCTTCTCGATGGCGATAATCTGGGAGCGTGGAATCATCACGTCGCGGACGCGCAGGTCGGAAACCTCCAGCACCCCTTTGATCATCTCTTTGGTGTCCTGGTCAATCAGATCCCGCTCTTCGGCGTCCTGGATCACGTCGACCAGCTCTTTGCGGTTTTTCGGCTCACCGCCAAACAGCTGGGAAATACGCTCAAGCCAGCTCTTTTTAGGAGAGCCCTGGCTCGACGGAGGGTTGTCTTCGTTCATAACTTCTCGTCGTTAAAACAGCAAAAACAGGCTCAACGCTCCGTGTAAGGATCGCTGATGCCCAGTCCATGGAGAACGCGGGTTTCCAGAGCTTCCATCTGCTCCGCTTCCTCATCCTCCAGATGATCATAACCTATCAGATGCAGGCAACCGTGTACAACCATGTGGGCCCAGTGGTCCCTGGCAGTTTTTTGTTGCTCTTTTGCCTCTTTTTCAACAACTTCTGCACAAATTACCAGGTCACCGATCAGGTCGGTGGGGATCATCGGCGGCGCTTCAAAAGGGAAGGAGAGCACATTGGTGGGTTTGTCCTTGCCCCGGTAGTCACGGTTGAGCTCCTGGCTCTCTTCGGCGCTGACGATGCGGATGCTCAGCTCCGCAATGTCACGCTCCTGAGCCAGGGCGGCCTCGGCCCAGCTTTGAAACTGGGCTTCGCTAGGCAGATCAAAGCCTTCAACCACAGGCTGAAGATCAAGAATCAGTTCCATCCTCTTTGGCCTCCTCCTGCTGGCGGGCTTTCTCCCGCTCTACCTTGAGCTTGTGCTGCTCCTGGTCATGTTTCTCATAGGCGTCGACGATGCGTGCCACCACGGGGTGACGGACCACGTCGCCGCTCTGGAAGAAGTTGAAGCTGATGGACTCCACGTCGCGCAGCACCTCGATGGCGTGGCGCAGGCCGGAACGGACATTGCGCGGCAGATCCACCTGGGTGATGTCGCCGGTGATCACCGCCCGGCTGTTGAAGCCGATACGGGTCAGGAACATCTTCATCTGCTCCGTGGTGGTGTTCTGGCTCTCATCCAGGATGACGAAGGCATCATTGAGGGTGCGGCCACGCATGTAAGCCAGAGGGGCCACTTCGATGACGTTGCGCTCAATCAGCCGCTCCACCCGTTCGAAGCCCAGCATCTCAAACAGGGCGTCGTACAGGGGGCGCAGGTAGGGGTCCACCTTCTGGGACAGATCGCCAGGCAAAAAGCCCAGCTTCTCGCCCGCTTCCACCGCAGGGCGGGTCAGCAGGATGCGCCGCACCTCCTGGCGCTCCAGGGCATCCACCGCGGCCGCCACCGCCAGGTAGGTTTTACCCGTACCCGCCGGTCCAACACCGAAGGTGATGTCGTGGCTGATGATGTTGCGGATATACTGGGCCTGGTTGGGGTTACGGGGCTTTAAGATGCCGCGCTTGGTCTTGAAGAACACCTCTTTGCCCAGGGCGCTCTCATCCTGCTCCGCTTCGAGGGCAACGAACTCCTGAATGGCCAGGTGCACCTGGTCGGGCTCCAGATCCGGCATGGCACCGCGCACTGGGGCGGTCTGCACATAGAGATCTTTGAGGATGCCGATGGTGCCGTGAACAAACTGAAGCTGACCCACCACCTGGAAGTGGTTGTTGCGGTAGCTGATCTCGACGCCGAGTCGGCGCTCCAGTTGTTTCAGGTTATCGTCGAAGGGACCGCACAGGGCGGCAAGCCGGCTGCTCTCAGCCGGCTCGAGGTACACATCGTGTGTCACTAATTTGTTGGTCAAGCCGGTCTCCGATTACGGCTGAAAAGTGGCAACGCCCAGCTCGTCTGGTTCGCCGGCGGGACGCTTGGCTAGAATCTCAGAGGGGCGCAGCTGACGGCGCAGATCCATCTGATCTTCGGTCCTTACCACTATACCACGTAATGAGTTAGGCATAACCTCAGTGATCTCCACATCCACGAAGCTGCCAATCATCTCCGGGGCGCCTTCGAAGTTGACCGTGCGGTTGTTCTCGGTCTTGCCGCGAAGCTCCATCACGTTTTTCTTGGAGGTGCCCTCCACCAGGATACGCTGAACGCTGCCCAGCATGCGGCGGCTGTACTGCATCGCCTGCTGGTTGATGCGCTCCTGCAGGATATAGAGGCGCTGCTTCTTGGCCTCTTCGGTCACATCATCGGGCAGATCCGCCGCAGGCGTACCTGGGCGGGGGCTGTAGATGAAGGAGAAGCTCTGATCGAAGTCGATCTCCTGGATCAGCTTCATGGTCTGCTCGAAGTCGTCATCGGTCTCATTGGGGAAACCCACGATGAAGTCGGAGCTGATGTGGATGTCGGGACGCACCTTGCGCAGGCGACGGATGATCGATTTGAACTCCAGCGCGGTGTGGTTGCGCTTCATCTGGGTCAGGATGCGATCGGAGCCGCTCTGGACCGGCAGGTGCAGGAAGTCCACCAGCTCAGGCACATCGGCGTAGGCGTCGATGATGTCCTGGGTGAACTCCACAGGGTGGCTGGTGGTAAAGCGCAGACGGTCGATGCCGTCGATGGCTGCCACGTAGCGCAGCAGATCCGCGAAGCTGCAGATCTCGTCATCATGGGTGGCACCGCGGTAGGCGTTGACGTTCTGGCCCAGCAGGTTGATCTCACGAACCCCCTGCTCCGCCAGTTGGGCGACTTCGTAGAGGACGTCGTCCAGGGGGCGGCTTACCTCTTCCCCTCGGGTGTAGGGCACCACACAGAAGCTGCAGTACTTGTTGCACCCTTCCATGATGGAGACAAAGGCGGTGGCACCCTCGGCGCGGGGCTCGGGTAGACGGTCAAATTTCTCGATCTCGGGGAAGGAGACATCCACCACACCATGTTCACCCTGCTGGATGCGGGTGATCATCTCCGGCAGGCGATGCAGAGTCTGGGGACCGAACACGATGTCCACGAAGGAGGCGCGCTCGCGAATGGCGTCCCCCTCCTGGGAGGCCACACAACCGCCAACACCGATCACCAGATTGGGGTTCGCCTCCTTGAGAGGCTTCCAGCGACCCAGCTGATGGAACACCTTCTCCTGCGCCTTTTCACGGATGGAACAGGTGTTCAGAAGGAGCACGTCGGCTTCAGCCGCGTCCTCGGTCAGGGAGTAGTTGCCAAAGGATTCGAGCAGACCCGCCATCTTGTCGGAGTCATACTCATTCATCTGGCAACCCCAGGTTTTAATGTGCAGTTTTTTGCTCATCAAACTGTGCCGCTCGTATTACCTAATGAAAAAATAGCGGGCTATTCTAAACCTGAAAACTCCATCTGGCTAGTTGCTGCACAGTGTTAACCATCATTGGGGGCTGAGGGTCTGGGGCCCGGCAGTGGCTTTGATGGGCGCCGAGCGCTGGGTATCTGTTTCTTCTGCTTGGGCAAACTGTTCGCTAAGCTCCAGTCCGCTGGCCATCAGAGCCTGACGTGACTGAGCCAGAATATCGTCTTTAAGCTGTTCCTCCATCTCATACTGGGCCTGGGCCACTATGGGCAGGGGGGCATACACCTCCATGGTGTAATCGGCTCTCGGGGCCGCCGTTAACAGCAGGGGGGCCAGGGCAAACATCAGCATTGTCGTTGGGGCCTTCATATCTCACCTCACAGGTCCTAAGTGGCTTTCGCAAGCTAAGTGTAGGAGCTGCTCCGAGACCGCCAGGGAAGGGTTGTAAATGAGTGTGTGGAATGGCCGGGAAACACACACTCAGTTACAGCCGGTAAGAATTGGTCATGATATGATGGCCCCATCTTCGTTGGAGCCCGGAAGGATGGGATGGAGCAGAGCGATATTTTGATTGCCGGTGGCGGCATGGTGGGAGCGGCCAGTGCCCTGGCCCTGGCGGATCTGGGCCTGGAGGTCACTCTGTTTGAAGCCAGGGAGCCTGAGGACTACGACGCTGAGCAGCCCATGGACCTTAGGGTCAGTGCCATCAGCCAGGCGTCAGAGCGGTTGCTGGAGAGCCTGGGGGGATGGACTGGCGTGGAGAGCATGCGCAGTGCCCCCTATCGGACCCTGGAAACCTGGGAGTGGCAGGGGGCGCGCATCTGTTTCGATGCCGATGAACTCGGACTGTCTCACCTGGGGCACATCGTTGAAAATCGCATTCTTCAGCTCTCTCTCTGGCAGGCGGTGCGTCGTCACAGCCGCATCCGTCTGATCACCGGTATCCGCCCTGAGCGCTTCTGGCAGGATGAGCAGGGCGCCTGGCTCGAGGCCGACGGTACCTTCTATCAGGGGCAACTGCTGCTGGGGTGCGACGGTGCCCAGTCCCAGGTGCGTCGCCAGGCGGGAATCGGAGTCAGTGGCTGGAACTATCGTCAGCACTGCCTGGCCATCAATATCCGCACCCAGGAGCCGCAGCAACAGGGTACCTGGCAGGAGTTCACCCCGACCGGGCCCAGGGCGCTGTTGCCCCTGGCGGGCAATCACGCCTCCCTGGTGTGGTATGACGCCCCTCAGACCATCGCCGAGCTCAAGCGGTTGAGTCCCTCCGAGCTTAAGCGGGCCATCGTAGCCGCCTTCCCCGACCGACTGGGGGAGTTTGAGATTGAGCAACTGGCCAGCTTCCCCCTGACCCGGCAGCACGCCAAGGCCTACTTCAAGGGGCGCATGGTGTTGCTGGGTGATGCGGCCCACACCATCAATCCCCTGGCTGGGCAGGGGGTCAACCTGGGCTTTAAAGATGTGGCCGTGCTGGCTGACGTGCTGCGTGAGGCGATGGAGCGGGATGAGCCAATTCACAGCGAGTCTGTCCTCAAGCGCTACCAGCGCCGTCGTCATCCGGACAACCTGGCGATGCAATCGGCCATGGATGTCTTCTACCTGATGTTCAGCAATGACCACCTGCCACTGAAGCTGGTGCGAAACCTGGGCCTGACGCTGGCGGAACACTCTGGCCCCATCAAGCGTAAGGTGATGCAGTACGCCATGGGTCTGTAGCAGTGCTGCTCTCGTTTCGGCGCTGGTGGTTCAACGGCCACATCAATCTGGCGCTGCGCCTCAGTACCGCGGTCATGCTGTGGCTGGCGCTTGCCTGGACTCTGGACCTGTTTCTGCTGGGGTTGCTGTCGCTGCTGGCCCTGCCCTGCGTATTTATCTCCGGTATAGATCAACCCTCTCCGGGCTGGGGCAAGCGCCTGGCCTGGTCCATTCCCCTGCTCGGTGGCGTGGCGCTGGTGTTTGGTGCCCTGGGCGCCTGGTGGCCCCCCTCGTTGATACCTGCCCTACTGGTGGCCGGCGTGCTGCTGACGACCCTGTCCGCCTTTGGTGAGCTGTCGGGCAGGACCGGGCTTGCCGCCCTGGTGATGGCGGCCATGTCCCAGGTGTCGGCTGGGGTGATCCCGGCCTGGCAATTTGCCCTGGGTACCACTCTGGCGGCCCTGTGGGTGGTGCTGTTTTCCGATTGGTGGTTTCGTGCTCAGAGGGAATACCCGTTGCGCCAGGCGCTCTCCCTGAGTTATCGACGGCTGGCGGTGATCCTGGCCAGCCGGCTGCGTTGGCTGGAGGACCCGTCCCTGGGGGCCAGATTCGACCTGCCCCTGGCCGAGCAGCTGGCCCTGGTCAGGCGCTATGTGGCGGTGGCCAAGTCCCGCAATCGTTTGACCCCGGAGCTGTACCAGGCGTTTGTGGCGGCGGTGGACTTGCAGGAGAGACTGCAGGCAATTCCCAACCCACAACTCAGTCGCGCCCTGTTTGCCCAGCCTGGTGTGCTGCCCGCCTATCGCCTGTGGGTGGCGGTGACCAGCCGGCGCCTGCGACAGGTGGCGGATAACCTGATGACGGTCCAACCCATAGGGGAGGACCCCAGGTTGGCGGATGTGGAGCAGCAGTTGCTGACCGCCCTGACCCCATTGCAGAGGGGACGCTTTGGCAGCATTGCCCCCTATTTTGTTTCCAATGCCAGACGGATAAGTCGCTTGGCCCAGCGGGTGGCACCACTCTACCGCCGGCCGATGATCGGTCGGGAGCCGGTCATGGACCACTGGCAACGCTGGCGCCAACACTTGCGCTGGTCCTCGCCCATTTTCCGCGGTGCGGTGCGTCAGGGGTTGCTGCTGGCAACGACCATGGGGATCATCCAGTACTTTGACCTGGATAAGGGATACTGGGCGCTGCTCTCGGTCCTGCTGGTGGTCCGCGGCGGCATAGTGGATACCCGTCAGCGGGCCTGGCAGAGGATCTGGGGCACCCTGGTCGGTCTGGGTCTGGCGGCCAGTGCCCTGTCATTGGGACTGACCGGTAACTGGGCGTTGGCCCTGGGACTGGTGCTGGTACCGCCAACCCTCTCCCTGATCCCAGTGCACCACGGCTACTCCTGTACCCTGGGCACCATCATTCTGATCATGGTGTTTGAATACATCGCCGGGCAGGGGATGACGGTCATGCCCCTGCGTCTGTTGGAGACTGTGATTGGCTGTGCCGTGGTGCTGCTGGGGTATCGATATCTCTGGCCGCAGTGGCAGGGCGGTCGTCAGGCTGAGCTGAGGCGACAGGCGATAGGGCGACTGAATCACTATCTGTTGCTGGTGCTGTCGGTGTTTGAGGGGGAGCAGGTCTCCTCCCTGTCTCTGGCTCGGGCCCGGCGTCACACTTATGAACAGGGCGTGGCCCTGACCAGCAGCTTCGAACAGATGCGTCAGGAGCCCAGCTACAGCCGGCACCGTGACTCTGCTGAATTGATTCGTCTCTACAAGGAGACTCAATCCCACCTCAACGCCCTGGCCCCCGCTGCACGACGTGGGACTCAGTTGACCGAGGAGCAGTCACAGAGCGCCCATCAGGTGCTGACCGGGGCGGTGGCCGCCCTGGAGCGCGCGTTGGAGGGGCAGGGCAGTGGTCAGTGGCCTGAGTCTGTTGAGCAGGAGCGTCAGAGGCTGTACCGCTTGGTGGAGGAGGGCCGGGTGGACAGGACCGGCTTCGTGCTCTATCAGCTCAACCTGATTGCCGAACGCTACCAGCAGATGCTGGCCATTGCCGCCAGGCCGGCGCCGGATAAACACTAAAGTTCAGAAAGGGCCCGCACAGAAGCGGGCCTTTTTATTGGCAAAGGCTGAGATCTTTTGCGCTTAGACCGCTGACAGCAAAGTCCACTGCTTCCTGCTGGTGTGAAGCAGGGGAGCGCCGGAATCAAAAAGACCAGCACTCGGCTGGTTCTTTGAAAGATGGTTGGGCAGCAGGGCGTATTGGTCTTTGGTGGGGGCAATACGCCCTTGGGTTCAGACCTGGGGGTAGACGCCGGGATCAAAAAAACCTGCTGAAGAGCAGGTTTTAATGAAGATGGCTGGGCTACCCGGTTCGAACCTGGGGTAGATGCCGGAATCAAAAAAACCAGCACTCGGCTGGTTCTTTGAAAGATGGCTGGGCTACCAGGATTCGAACCTGGGAATGGCGGGATCAAAACCCGCTGCCTTACCGCTTGGCGATAGCCCAACAAATTGTGTCATGGGTGCCTGAGGCAACCACTTTAAAATGACATGAATCTCATGGGGGAAACCCATTATCTCTAGCCATTTTATTAATATGGCTGGGCTACCAGGATTCGAACCTGGGAATGGCGGGATCAAAACCCGCTGCCTTACCGCTTGGCGATAGCCCAACTGAATTAAATGGTGCGGGAGGAGAGACTTGAACTCTCACACCTTGCGATACCAGAACCTAAATCTGGCGCGTCTACCAATTCCGCCACTCCCGCACAGGAGTTATGTCGTTGCGGGCAACGAAATAATGGTGGCTATGGCGGGACTTGAACCTGCGACCCCAGCATTATGAGTGCTGTGCTCTAACCAGCTGAGCTACATAGCCACGAAAAATGGCTGGGCTACCAGGATTCGAACCTGGGAATGGCGGGATCAAAACCCGCTGCCTTACCGCTTGGCGATAGCCCAACAGATGAAAACAAACCTTAAGAGATGTCTCTATCCATCTCAAGAGGAGATGGTAGCTACGGCGGGACTTGAACCTGCGACCCCAGCATTATGAGTGCTGTGCTCTAACCAGCTGAGCTACGTAGCCATCGTTTTGTTTTCTCTCCCCATCGTGGGAAGCGGGGCGTATTATGCGTAGAACCGCGGATTGGGTCAACCGCTTTTTTCCACGGATTTGGGCCCGCAAGCATCGTTCGACTGCAAAATGAGCGATTCGGTTTTCCACTGGCCGGGTAGCGAATGCTCCTTAACCAGACTGGTGACCGAAACAGAGGGAAAGTGTAGCTGAGGTTTGCCGGGAAAAAGAAACGCCCCGCAGTTGCGGGGCGTTCAATCGGTCTGTGCCAGACGGGGTGATTAGACGTTAAACAGGAAGTGGATAACGTCGCCGTCTTTTACAATGTAGTCTTTACCTTCGGAACGCTTCTTACCCGCTTCCTTGGCGGCGTTTTCGCCACCCAGTTCGACGTAGTCGTCGTAGGCGATCACTTCGGCGCGGATGTAGCCACGTTCGAAGTCGGTGTGGATCTTACCCGCAGCCTGAGGGCCGGTGGCGCCAACAGGGATGGTCCAGGCACGTACCTCTTTGACACCGGCGGTGAAGTAGGTCTGCAGATCCAGCAGCTCGTAACCGGAGCGAATCACACGGTTCAGGCCGGGCTCTTCGATGCCCAGATCCGCCATGAACTCATCACGCTCTTCGTCATCCAGTTCGGCGATCTCAGATTCGATCTCGGCGCAAACTGCGACGACCACGGCATTCTCTTTGGTGGCGATTTCACGTACCTGATCCAGGTAGGGGTTGTTCTCGAAGCCGTCATCATTGACGTTGGCGATGTACATGGTGGGCTTGAGCGTCAGCAGACCCATGTAGTCGATCGCCTTCTTCTCATTGGCGTCCAGCTCTACGGAGCGGGCCATGCCACCCTCTTCCAGAGTGGGCTTCACCTTTTCCAGTACGGTGATCTCGAACTTGGCGTCCTTGTCACCGCCCTTGGCGCGCTTGCCCAGACGCAGCAGGGCGCGCTCAACCGCGTCTAGGTCGGCCAGGGCCAGCTCGGTGTTGATCACCTCGATGTCGGCACCCGGGTCTACGCCGCCAGCCACGTGGACGATGTTGTCGTTCTCGAAGCAGCGCACTACGTGACCGATGGCATCGGTTTCACGGATGTTGGCCAGGAACTTGTTACCCAGGCCTTCGCCTGTGGAGGCGCCCTTCACCAGGCCGGCGATGTCGACGAACTCCATGGTGGTGGGCAGTACCCGCTGGGGGTTGACGATCTTGGCCAGGGCATCCAGGCGGCTGTCCGGCACAGGCACCACGCCGGTGTTCGGCTCAATGGTACAGAAGGGGAAGTTGGCCGCTTCGATACCGGCTTTAGTCAGTGCATTGAAGAGGGTGGACTTGCCCACGTTAGGCAGGCCGACGATTCCGCATTTAAAACCCATGATGGAAAACCTTTCTGTTTACGCTCAGGCCGGCTCGGCCTTGAATGTATGGAGTCGATTCATTGCTTTGGTGATGCCGTCCTTGAGCAGGATGTCGATGCAGCGGGACGCTTCGTCTACTGCCTCATCCATGGCGCGCTGCTCGGCAGCGGGCGCCTTGCCCAGTACGTAACCACTTACTCTGTTTCTATCGCCCGGATGGCCGATGCCGATGCGCAAGCGGTAGAACTCTTTGTTGTTGCCCAGTTTGCTGATGGTGTCTTTCAGGCCATTGTGACCGCCGTGGCCGCCGCCCTTTTTCAGGCGGGCAACGCCGGGGGGAAGGTCCAGCTCATCGTGAACCACCAGGATTTGCTCTGGCGCCAGGCCATAGAAGTTGGCCATGGCCCCGATCGCTTTGCCGGATAGGTTCATAAAGGTGGTCGGGATCAGCAGGCGCAGATCGGCGCTTCCCTGTTGAATTCGGCCTGTGAGCCCAAAGAACTTGCTCTCCGCCTTCAGGGTGACGCCGTGCATGCGGGCCAACTCCTCCACCAGCCAGGCGCCGGCGTTGTGACGGGTTTTGCTGTATTCCGGTCCTGGATTGGCCAGGCCGACGATCAACTTAATGTCGTTACTCACTGTCTTTGGGACTCTTTTAACTATTAAACCTTGGGAGGTGCCTGGATAAGGGAAACGAACCCTTCCACCTTCAGCCGATGACCCTACCGGGCCGCGGCCTGGGGGCAAAGGCAGCGCAGTGTACCACTTTGACCCCGGTGTTCTCAATTTATCGCCACAGGCAACAAAAAAGGCGGCTCGAGGAGCCGCCTTAATCTGTGCGCGTTATCCGCGGAGGTTAGTCAGCTGCAGGAGCCGCACCACAACCACCGGTGTAACCGCTGTCGTTGTTCACGTACTTGATCTCGCCTTGAGGCTCGTAGTCGGCCCAGCTCAGAGGAGAGTTGGTTTCCACGTAGCTTCTCAGGATGTCTGCGTCTACCAGACCGGTGTTGATCACGTCGATGACCGGGTAGCCGTCACCGCCTGCGGCGCTGAAGTCTGGGATGGAGAAGGTGTACTCTTTGGTGGCATCGTAGGTTTCACCGTTGATCTTCTCGATCTCTACGGTCTTCTCACCACAGTCTACGGTCATTTCGATGTTGCTGAAGTGAGCGTAACCGCCGTTCTTGCCTGCACCCTCGATGGTGGCCAGAGAGGCCAGGTAGGTGGACAGTTCGGTGCCCTTCATGGCGGCGCGGGAAACCACGTTACCGAAAGGCTGTACGGTCAGTACGTCACGGTAGCTGATGGCACCGGCTTCGATGTCGGCGCGGATACCACCGCCGTTCATGATGCCGAAGTCAGCGTTGATTTGAGGATGGGTGCGCTGAGCGGAGATCAGCAGCTGACCGATGGCCGCCTGACGGGCACGGACCACATCGCGGTCACCGCCGACGAAGGTCAGGTCAGTGGAGCCAATTTCCACGTCCAGCTGAGCCTGGCCAGCTTCCTGATAAGGACGCAGGGTCTCTTTTACGAAGGCGTCAGGTTTGATCTCTTCGGCGATACGAATGATGTTGCCCTGTTCGTCTTTCGCAACGCTCCAGCCTTCGTATTTGGCCAGGTTCACTGGAAGCAGCTTGTAGCTGGCCAGGTGCAGTTGGCCGCCGTAGTATTCGAAGTCAGCACGGCCAACGTACTTGCCCCATTCGTGGGCCTGCATGATCCAGGTGCCGTTCTGCTGGTCTGGCTTACAGTCGCTGCCAGGAGCAAAGTCTGCGTCGTAGCTGTTGCCATCGGCGCTCATGCACACTGGGTTCTGGGAGTGACCGCCGATAACTGCGGCCAGCTTGCCCTCTTCCATGGCGCGAGCCAGGGCGACATCACCAGGCGCGTTGGAGGCGTGGTCGCCATTGGCGTAGTGGCCCATGTGGGTGGTGGCGAACACCAGGTCAGCGCTCTTGTTCTCTTCGATCTCGGCGATAACCTTCTTCAGCTCCTCTTTAGGGTCGGTGAAGGTCAGCTTAGAGATGTAGTTGGGGTTACCGATCTTAACGGTATCTTCGGTGGTCAGGCCCACCACGGCGATGCGCAGATCACCCAGGGTGAAGATCTTGTAGGGCTGGAAGTAACGCTCGCCATCGGCGTCATAGATGTTGGCAGCCAGCATGGGGAATTCAGCCCAGTCGCGCTGGTTTTCCAGAACATCCAGAGGGTTATCGAACTCGTGGTTACCCACGGCCATGGCGTCATAGCCGATCATGTTCATGCCGATGAAATCGGGCTTGGCGTCTTGCAGGTCGGACTCTGGCACACCGGTGTTGATGTCGCCGCCGGACAGCAGCAGGGAGTAACCGCCATCACGTTCCACTTCGTCGCGGATCTGGTCGACCAGGGTCTTACGGGCAGCCATGCCGTATTCGCCGTTGCCGTTTTCCCAGAAACGACCGTGGTTGTCGTTGGTGTGAAGGATGGTGAACTTGGTGCAGTTGTCAGCGCCGCAGACTTCGGGAGCCGGTTTGTCGTTGTCGGAGTCAGAACAGGCAGACAGGGCTGCCAGCAGGGAGACCGCGATCAGGGATTTTTGCAATTTCATCATACTGGATACTCGATTGATTTATTTTATGAGTTTTCCGCCACCTTGGCTGGTGGGAAGGTATCACTAATGGCATTCGCGCTTGGGTGATCCAGATCACACTCGCAAGAATTCCGAAACACTAATGTATCATTACAGTAATGTGACAATCATTCGCCATGGTTGTTGAACTGAATTACTTGCCGAAATGTGCGCATAAGATCGCAATGGGGTAGGTAATTAAATAATATTTTTGTAGGAACAATAAAAAAGGCGTTCCTGAGGAACGCCTTTTCGGATTAGAAATTTGTGAGCGGATTAATGCTCGAACATCGCGGAGATGGACTCTTCGTTGCTGACGCGACGGATGGCTTCGGCCATCACTGAGGACATGGTCAGTTGAGTCACTTTACCGGTGGCACGCATCTCTTCGGACAGAGGGATGGTGTCGGTGACGATCACTTCGTCGATCACGGAGTTGGTGATGTTCTGAGGGGCGTTGCCGGAGAAAACTGGGTGGGTGGCGTAAGCGAATACGCGACGGGCACCACGCTCTTTCAGGGCTTCGGCGGCTTTACACAAGGTGCCACCGGTATCGATCATGTCATCGACGATGATGCAGTCACGGTCCTGAACGTCACCGATGATGTGCATCACCTGAGACACGTTGGCACGGGGGCGACGCTTGTCGATGATCGCCAGGTCGGTGTCGTCCAGCAGCTTGGCTACTGCACGGGCGCGAACTACGCCACCGATGTCCGGGGAAACCACGACGGGGTTGTCCAGGTTCTTGGCGCGCATGTCTTCCAGCAGCACAGGGCTACCGAATACGTTGTCTACGGGAACGTCGAAGAAGCCCTGAATCTGCTCGGCGTGCAGGTCACAGGTCAGTACGCGGTCAACACCAACACTGGACAGGAAGTCAGCGACGACCTTGGCGGTGATTGGCACACGGGCGGAGCGAACACGACGGTCCTGGCGGGCGTAGCCGAAGTAGGGGATCACAGCAGTGATTCGGCCAGCTGAGGCGCGGCGCAGGGCATCCACCATCACCACCAGTTCCATCAGGTTGTCATTGGTAGGGGCACAGGTGGACTGAATAATGAAGACATCAGCACCACGAACGTTCTCGTTGATCTGGACGCTGATTTCGCCATCGGAGAAACGACCTACGTCGGCCTCGCCCAGGGAGCAGTAGAGACGGTTGGCAATACGCTGGGCCAGTTCGGGAGTCGCGTTGCCGGCAAAGAGCTTGATGTCGGGCACAGTATTAACCTCAGGCTAGGCTTATTTTGTTTTGGGTGTGGAGTCGCCGGTTGCTGCTCTTTATAGGGGCTGTTGACACCGTCCCATCAAGGGGGAGCGGTTGCAGCCGCGAGCAACGAACCCTTGCCACTCATTGGGCAGATCGGCATAGGCATTCAGCGCCTCCTCCTGGGTGGAAAAGGTGCCAAAAACACAGCTGCCGGTGCCGGTCATTTGAGACGGCGCGTATTGTATCAACCAGCCCAAGGCGTTTGCAACTTGACCATGGCTTTGCAACACCACGGGGGTGCAGTCATTGTGCCACTGACTGGGGCGGCGCTCTGGCTGGGCCAACTTGGGGGTATCCCGGATCAGCCTGGGGTGGCCGAAGATCTCGGCAGTGGAGACCTCCACTCCGGGAGCGATCACCAGATACCAGGGCTCTTGAACGTCAACCGGGCGCAGTTTCTCTCCAACGCCGTCGGCAACCGCGGCACGCCCTCGGACAAACACCGGGACATCGGCCCCCAGGCTCAGTCCCAGGTCTGCCAGGGTATCCTCATCCAGATTCAGACCCCACAGGGCATTCAGCGCCACCAGGGTGGTGGCTGCGTCTGAGGAGCCGCCACCCAGCCCTCCGCCCATGGGCAGTCGCTTCTCAAGCTCTATCTGAGCACCCTGAGTGCAACCTGTGTGCCTCTGCAGCAGACGGGCGGCGCGAACGATCAGGTTGTCTTCATCGGCCACCCCTTCGACCGCCGGACTCAGGCTGACATCCGGTGTGTCGGTGATGGTGAAATGCAGGGTGTCTCCGAAATCCAGAATCTGGAACAGGGTCTGCAACTCGTGGTAGCCATCCTCCCGGCGACCATTGATGTGAAGGAATAGGTTGAGTTTGGCGGGGGCGGGCCAGTTACGGCTTGGGGTTGGCATCACCTTGGAAGCTCCGGTTGCCAGTCAGAAAGCGCCAATTTTAACCTGTTGTCCCCCTGGCGCAAGCTGACCATTCTGGGGATGCGATAACCCTCAATTTGTTGCCATCCTTGATATTTCATCTGCCAGGGGGGCTGATTGGGATCCAACACCAGGGTGACCTGAGCTGGCCAGCCGTTGTCATCCAGTATGGTTTGTCCCTCATCCTGTGATCCCTGCCCAAGAATCCAACGAGAAAGATCAGTGAGGGGAACTGCCCAGCCAGTTAGGCGTCCTAACAGCTCAGAAGCGTTGTTGCCTGAGTAGGTTTTGTCCTGGTAACGGATCTTGGCCCCATTTTCCGAAGCTTGAAGGGTGATCAGGGTTGAGCCAAACAGGTTGGTCAGTCTAAGATCGTCGCGGTTGCCGTTATGTTGCCAATGAAGATTGACGGAAAGTCGCTCTTCCGGCTGGATAATGGCCAGCTTTCCCTTGAGTTGCCAACGGGTTAAATCTGATGGTGAGGCGGAGTCCCTGGATGCGGGGGGAGCAGTGGCACAGCCGGACAACCACATTAAAAATAAGAGTATGAAATAAGGGTGATATCGGCGTTTTAGCATAAATTACCTGTTTTGTGCACTGTACCACAATCAGCAACATAACCATTGTTTAGAGTCGACAACCGTCTTTCAAGGTTGCGCGTTTGCGCATAGAATTGCGCAAATCTCGACCCATGTTCAAATTTCGGGTTTAAGCTGGAGAACCATGACGTTAGTAGCAATTGGGATCAACCACAAGACCGCCAGTGTCTCTCTGCGGGAGAAACTGGCATTTGGACCGGATATCCTGGGTGATGCCCTCAAAAGCGTGTCCAAGCTGACGCCGACTGGCGAAGCGGTGATCCTGTCTACCTGCAACCGCACCGAACTCTACATCAACCGTGTAGACAGCGAAGCCCTGGTGGACTGGCTGGTGGAGTACCACAACCTGCCAGAGGATGAGGTGCGAGCCAGCCTCTATCTTCACGAAAACCAGGCAGCGGTCAAACACCTGCTTCGTGTTTCCGCCGGTCTGGACTCCCTGGTTCTGGGCGAGCCCCAGATCCTCGGACAGATCAAGCAGGCCTTTGGCAACGCCCAGCAGCACGGTACCGTGTCCCACACTCTGGACCGTATGTTCCAGCACACCTTCAAGGTGGCCAAGAAGATCCGCACCGAAACCGAGATCGGCTCTTCGGCGGTCTCTGTGGCCTTTGCGGCGGTGAACCTGGCCAAACACATCTTCGACGATCTCTCCAAGTCCAATGTATTGCTGGTGGGCGCCGGTGAGACCATCGAGCTGGTGGCTCGACACCTCAAGGAGGCGGGCGTGACCACCATGACTGTGGCCAACCGTACCGTCAGTCGCGCCGAAGGGATGGCCGAGGAGTTTGGCGCCAGGGTGGTCACCCTGCCTCAGATCCCCGAGTGCCTGCCTCAGGCGGATATCGTTATCTCCT
Source organism: Ferrimonas sp. (assembly GCF_048263965.1). NCBI lineage: Bacteria > Pseudomonadati > Pseudomonadota > Gammaproteobacteria > Alteromonadales > Ferrimonadaceae > Ferrimonas > Ferrimonas sp. Next base: position 34,846 of record NZ_JBLXDO010000008.1, read on the forward strand.
CCACCGCTTCGCCACTGCCGATCCTGGGTAAGGGGATGGTGGAGAACGCCCTGAAGCAGCGACGTCAACAGCCGATGCTGCTGGTAGACATCGCAGTGCCTCGCGACATCGAAGCCGAGGTGGGTGAGTTGGAAAATGCCTATCTGTACACTGTGGATGACCTGCAGGGGATCGTGCAGAAGAACATGGAATCCCGCCTCGAGGCTGCCGAACAGGCCGAGGTGATCGCCGATGAGCAGTCCGAAGAGTTTATGGACTGGCTGCGCAGCCTGGACTCCATCGACACCCTGAAACAGTTCCGGGATCAGAGCCTGGCCACCAAGGATGAGGTGCTTGAGCGCTCCCTGGCCAAGCTGAAATCCGGAGCCTCTGCGGAGCAGGTATTGAGCGAGTTGGCCAACAAGCTGACCAACAGATTGATCCACTCCCCGACTCAGGCATTGTCCCAGGCAGCACGCTCCGGCGACCTGAATTCCCTAGACCTCTTGCGTAAGGCCCTTGGCATCAACGACAATTAGCGCCAGCGTTATTTGTTAAAGTTGAAAAGATGAAGCCTTCCGTTATTGCAAAACTAGAGGGCTTGCTCGAGCGTTATGAAGAGGTTCAGGCGCTGTTGGGCGAGCCCGATGTGATCTCCGATCAAGATCGGTTCCGTGCTCTTTCCAAGGAGTTCTCCCAGCTCGAAGAGGTGGTGAAGGCATTCCAGTCCTACCGCCAGGCTGGCGAAGACATTGAGACCGCCCAGGAGATGCTCGACGATCCTGACATGAAAGAGATGGCGGAAGAGGAGCTCAAGGAGGCCCAGGAGGTCCGCGAGAGACTGGAAGATGAGCTGCAGATCCTGCTGCTGCCCAGGGATCCCAAGGACGACTCCAACGCCTTTATTGAGATTCGTGCCGGTGCTGGCGGCGACGAAGCCTCCATCTTTGCCGGTGATCTGTTCCGTATGTACAGCCGTTATGCCGAAACCAAGGGGTGGCGCATCGAACTGATGTCCGCCGCCGAGGGCGAGCATGGTGGCTTCTCCAAGGTGATCGCCAAGCTGTCCGGCGACGGCGCCTATGGGGTGATGAAGTTTGAAAGTGGCGGTCACCGGGTTCAACGGGTACCGGCCACCGAGTCCCAGGGACGCATCCACACCTCCGCCTGTACCGTTATCGTGATGCCTGAGCTGCCGGAAGCGGAGCAGATTGAGATCAATCCCGCTGATCTGAAGGTGGACACCTTCCGAGCCTCCGGTGCCGGTGGTCAGCACGTGAACAAAACCGACTCTGCCATCCGCATTACCCACCTCCCGTCCGGGGTGGTGGTGGAGTGTCAGGATGAGCGCTCCCAGCATAAGAACCGTGCCCGGGCCATGTCCATCCTTGCTGCCCGCCTGCAGGCGGCGGAAGATGAGAAGCGTCGCAATGAGGAGCAGAGCTCCCGTCGCAACCTGATGGCTTCCGGTGACCGCAGTGAGCGCATCCGCACCTACAACTACCCTCAGGGGCGGGTGACCGACCATCGCATCAACCTGACCCTGTATCGCCTCAATGAGGTGATCGAAGGGGATCTGGATGCCCTGGCACAACCCATTCTCCAGGAGCACCAGGCGGACATGCTGGCCGCTCTGGCGGAGGAGTAAGGGTGCGCCTGGATCAGGCACTGGCCCATGGCGCACGGTGCCTGCAGGGGGGAGAGTCGCCGCAACTGGACGCCCAGCTGCTGCTCTGCTTCGTGCTGGAACGCCCCAAAACCTACCTCTATACCTGGCCTGAGCGGGAGCTGACCCCGGAGCAGCAGACTCAGTTCGATGCCCTGCTGAGCCGCCGGGCAGCCGGCGAGCCTGTAGCTCACATCACCGGGGGCAGGGAGTTCTGGTCCCTGCCGCTGAAGGTCAACCCCAGCACCCTGATCCCCAGGCCGGATACCGAGGCGCTGGTGGAGTTTGCCCTGGAAAGGGATCTGAAACCGGGCAGCACCGTAGTGGATCTGGGCACAGGTACCGGTGCCATCGCCCTGGCCCTGGCCAGTGAGCGCCCGGATTGGCGCATCACCGCCGTCGACCTCAAGGAGGACGCGGTGGCTCTGGCCCAGGCCAACCGGGATGCCCTGGGGCTGGATGTGGAGGTTATCCAGAGCAGTTGGTTCGACTCTCTCGAAGGGCGGTGCTTCGATCTGGTGATCTCCAACCCGCCCTATATCGAAGAGGCCGATCCCCACCTGAGCCAGGGTGACGTGCGGTTCGAGCCGCTGTCCGCGCTCACCTCCGGAGAGGATGGGTTGGTGGATATTACCCATATTGTTGAAAATGGTCGCCAATTCCTCAATGATGGCGGCACCATGGTGTTAGAACACGGTTACAATCAGGCTGCTCAGGTTCGAGCCCTGTTTGAACATTTCGGTTACACCGAGGTCGGATCCGGCAAGGATCTGGCCGGAAGGGAAAGATTCAGTTTTGGCCGCCTGATGGCGGCAACCAAGGAGATTTAATGGACGCACTCTACCCTGGAGTCAAACATTTCCACATGCTGATGATCGGCATGAGCGTGACCCTGTTGACCCTGAGATTCATCTGGAGCATGAGTGGCTCCCGCTTTATGAACCGTCGCTGGGTTAAGGTGTTTCCCCATGTTGTGGATACCCTGCTGCTGCTCTCCGGCGCAGCGCTCTGCTTCCTGATCGCCCAGTACCCAGGTTCCAGCCCCTGGCTGACCGAGAAGCTGCTGAGTCTGGTGGCCTACATTCTTCTCGGCGTCTTTGCCATGAAGAGTAAGGGTAAGCTATTGAGAGTTCTTGCCTTCTTCGGTGCTCTGGGGTGGCTGGGCATGATCGCCAAGGTGGCCATGACCAAGACTCCGATCCTGATGGGCTGATTTTGATGGCGCCCAGGGGCGCCATCTTTTTCCTGGTCCCAGGGGCCAGGATATAAAAAACACGCCGGCTAAGACCGGTGACAAAAATAATTCGAGGAAGTTATGCAACAGGTAATGTTCACCAACCCGGCCACCGTGCTGGGTATTTTAATGCTGGTGCTGGGGGCGGTGTTCTACACCCACCAGAGCCGCCACCCCTTCTGGCAGGGGTTTTACCGATTCGTTCCCGCTTTGCTGCTCTGTTACTTCATCCCATCACTGCTCAACAGCTTTGGGGTGATCGACGGTGATGATAAGACCCTTTACTACGTCGCCTCCCGTTTCCTGCTGCCCACAGCCCTGGTGCTGCTGACCCTGAAGTTGGATCTGCGTGCGATCGCCCGTCTGGGACCCAAGGCGATCATCATGTTTTTCACCGGTACCCTGGGTATTGTCATCGGCGCGCCCATCGCCCTACTGGTAACCTCGGCCATGTTCCCTGAGCTTCTGGGCGGACACGGCCCGGAAGCGGTATGGCGCGGCATGACCACGGTGGCGGGAAGCTGGATCGGCGGCGGTGCCAACCAGACCGCCATGAAAGAGATCTATGGCGTGGGGGACAACATCTTCTCGGCGATGATCGCCGTGGATGTGATTGTCGCCAACATATGGATGGCGGTGCTGCTGTTTATGGCGGGTAAAGCCAAGGAGATCGACGCCGCCAATGGTGCCGATGCCTCCGCCATTGAGGCGCTCAAAGATAAGATGTCCCACTGGGAGGCCAACAATGCCCGTATGGCGCACCTCAATGACCTGATCTTCATCGTGGCCATCGGTTTCGGTGTGACCGGCCTGGCGCACCTGGGTGCAGACGTCCTCAGCCCCTGGTTTGCTGATAACTTCCCGGAGCTGAAGCGCTACAGCCTGCATTCCAAGTTTTTCTGGCTGATCGTGATCGCCACCGCCGTCGGTATTGCCCTGTCACTGACCCGAGTGGCTAAGCTTGAGGAGGCGGGAGCCTCCAAGGTGGGGTCTGCCTTCATCTATGTGCTGGTGGCGACCATCGGCATGCATATGGACATCAAGGCGATCCTGGATTCGCCGGTGTACTTCCTGCTGGGCGGCATCTGGATGCTGGTGCACGCCAGCCTGATGCTGTTTATGGCCAAACTGATTAAGGCCCCGCTGTTCTATATGGCCGTGGGCAGTCAGGCCAACGTCGGCGGCGCGGCCAGTGCCCCTGTGGTGGCCAGTGCCTTCCACCCCAGCCTGGCGCCTGTGGGCGTGCTGCTGGCGGTGCTGGGTTACGCCGTGGGTACTTACATGGCCTGGTTCAGCGGACAGATATTGCAAGTATTGGCGGGTGGTTAAACCACCCCATTCATAAAGAGAGTTGTTATGCAAAATCGCACTATTGAAGTGAGTAACCTGGAGGTTGCCAACGACAAGCCGTTCGTGCTGTTTGGCGGCATGAACGTGCTGGAGTCCCGTGACCTGGCGATGCAGGTGGCGGAGCATTACGTCGAGGTGACCAGCAAGCTGGGCATTCCCTATGTATTCAAAGCCTCCTTCGATAAGGCCAACCGCAGTTCCATCCACTCCTATCGTGGGCCTGGTATGGAAGAGGGTCTGAAGATCTTCCAGGAGATCAAGGAGCAGTTTCAGGTACCGGTGATCACCGACGTCCATGAGATCCATCAGTGTGCACCGGTGGCCGAAGTGGCGGACGTGATCCAGTTGCCCGCCTTCCTGGCCCGTCAGACCGATCTGGTGCAGGCGATGGCCGAGACCGGTGCGGTGATCAACGTCAAGAAGCCTCAGTTCCTCAGCCCTGGGCAGATGAAGAACATCGTTGATAAATTCAACGAGTGTGGCAACGACAAGGTGATTCTGTGCGAGCGCGGCAGCAACTTTGGTTATGACAACCTGGTGGTGGACATGCTGGGCTTCCGCACCATGAAGGAGTGCAGCGGCGGTTTGCCGGTGATCTTCGATGTGACCCACGCCCTGCAGTGCCGTGACCCTCTGGGGGCGGCTTCCGGCGGACGTCGTCATCAGACGGTGGAACTGGCTAAGGCGGGTATGGCTACCGGTTTGGCGGGGTTGTTCCTGGAAGCGCACCCGGATCCCGACAAGGCCCGTTGCGATGGTCCCAGCGCTCTGCCTCTGGCGGTGCTGGAGCCCTTCCTGGCTCAGATGAAAGCCCTGGATGACCTGATCAAGTCTCAGCCTGACCTGGCCATCTCCTGACACTGTCGCCCCTGTCGCCCGACCTTGGCGACAGGGCTTCTTCCTTGCGAGTCTTAGTCAGCCAGGGTGGCTTTTGGAGCGGGCTGAGTCGCTACATCCATAGGCTCGCTCACGTCCATGGTGGCCTGCTCGGCCTGCATCCGCTGAACCTGTTGCTCCAGCTGTAGTTCGATCTGTTGATGAATGTCGTTGAGGTTAAACTCCACCGCCTCAGGCTTGGCCAGGGGGTTGTGCATGGCAACGGCAACTACGGTGGGGATAAGCAGGCTTAAAGTGGTCATGTCGGGCCTCATCGATTTCAGGAAGAAGGTTAAATTCAGTGCGTCTACGGGGTGAAAAATAGCCGGGTGGGATAGTGATAACAAACGATTTAATATAATATTCGGTATTAGAAAATCTTATCCGGTAACCTTGAGGTAACCCTATGTCCCGCCGCCTGCCCCCGCTCAACGCCGTTAAGGCCTTTGAAGCGGCCGCCCGCAACCTCAGCTTCACGCGGGCAGCAGAAGAGTTATTTGTGACCCAGGCCGCAATCAGTCACCAGATAAAGGCGCTGGAAGAGTTTTTGGGATTAAAACTTTTCAGGCGCAGAAACCGCTCCTTACTGCTCACCGAAGAGGGCCAGAGCTATTTTCTGGACATTAAGGATCTCTTTACTCAACTCAGTGATGCCACTGAAAGGCTGCTGGCCAGAAGTGCCAGCGGTTCCCTGACCGTCAGCCTGGCGCCCAGCTTCGCCATTCAGTGGCTGGTTCCCCGTCTGGCCAAGTTTTCCGAGCTTCATCCCGATGTGGATGTGCGGATTAAGGCGGTGGATATGGATGAGGGATCCTTGTCCGACGATGTGGATGTGGCCATCTACTACGGCCGGGGCAAGTGGCCAGGGCTTCGGGCGGACATGCTCAGGGCAGAGTCCCTGGTGCCTGTGTGCTCCCCCCAGCTGCTCGCTGGCCCCAAACCGCTCAAGAGTGCTGAGGATCTGAAGCTCCACACCCTGCTGCACGATATGTCCCGCCGAGACTGGAAGACCTGGTCCAAGATGGCCGGGGTGGAACTGCCCAATGTGAGTCAGGGCCCCATCTTCAGCCACTCCTCCCTGGTGCTGCAGGCGGCGATCCACGGTCATGGTGTGGCCCTGGGGTACTCGGTGCTGGCCAGACCGGACATTGAGGCGGGCCGACTGGTGTGTCCCATCGATAAGGTTCTGCCGAGCAAGAATGCCTACTACCTGGTGTGCCAGGAGAGTCAGGCGGATCTCGGCAAGATCTCGGCGTTCCGTGAGTGGATGGTGGAGACCTTCCGCCAGGAGACCGAGTCGGACCCGATCCCGGCACCGGCTTACGACATTTAAGGAGTTGTGATGGTCAGAATCGATGGCAACCGCGACGCCCGCCATTGGCTGCTATTGGCCCACGGCAGCGGCGCCGGCATGGATCATCCCTTTATGGACACCATGGCCAGGAGCATTGCCGGGGAGGATCTCTGCGTGGTGCGCTACGAATTTCCCTATATGCAGACCATTCGGGCTACCAACAAGCGCCGCCCCCCTGATAGAATGCCGCGCCTGCTGGACGCCCTCGACGAGCTGGTCGAGGAGTACCGCCGTGAAGAGCGCATCCTGGTGCTGGGGGGCAAGTCCCTCGGCGGCCGGGTCAGTGCCACCTGGGCACTGGAGAACCCCGTGGCGGGCGTTATCGCCCTGGGATACCCCTTTCACCCTGTGGGCAAGCCGGACAAGTGGCGACTGGAGCCCCTGACCGAGGGCCGGGTGCCGACTCTGGTGCTCCAGGGGGAGCGGGACAGTTTTGGCAATCGGAGTGAGCTTGAAGGTATCGCCCTGCCAGACCATGTGCGTCTGCAATACGTCACCGATGGTGACCACAGTTTGAAACCCAGGAAGGCCAGTGGCGTGACCGAGGAGCAGAATCTCCAGAGCGCAGCCACCGCCTGCCGGGCCTTTATTTTAGGATTACAACCATGATGAAACGCGCCTTTATGGCCCTGGCGACCTTTGGTGGTGCCATGGCCACTGCCCTGGGAGCCTATGGTGCCCATGGCCTCACCAAGGTGGCACCGCCCCACCTGGTAGAGAGCTTTAATACCGCGGTGATGTACCAGTTCTTCCACTGTCTGCTGCTGATGGCGGTGGCCCTGTGGATGCGCAGCAACAGCTCCCGACTGCTGGTCTGGGCCGGCAGCCTGGTGGTGCTTGGGATGCTTGGCTTCTCCGGCAGCATCTATGCGCTGGTGCTGGCCGGTACCAAGGGCATAGGGCTGATCACCCCCATGGGCGGCATTCTGCTGATGGTGGGCTGGATGTTGTTGTTTGCCGCCGTATGGCGTTGGGAGAGAGTGTCATGAATACCCTGTTGCTGCATTGCCGCCCAGGCTTTGAGAAGGAGTGCGCCGCAGAGATCCAGGACAGCGCCGCTACCCTGGAGGTGTACGGCTTTCCCCGTCTGGAGAAGGACTCCGGCTTCGTGCTGTTTGAGTGTTACCAAAATGGTGACGCCGACAAGCTGATGCATGAACTGGACTTTCACCGGCTGATCTTTGCCCGCAGCTGGTTCTGTGTGGTGGGGCAGCTCACCGACATGCCTCTGGGTGACCGCGTCGGCGCGGTACTGGCTCACGCCAAGTCACTGCCCAAGGCGGGTAAGCTGTGGGTGGAGTCCGCCGATGGTGATGCCTACCGTCAGGTGCTGCCGTTTTGTAAGAAGCTGAGCGTGCCCCTGCGTCAGGGGCTGCGCAAGCAGGGGATCCTGACCGCCCAGGAGCGGGAGAAGATGCCACGCATCCATCTGTTCCTCACCGATAACCAGAACGGCTATGTGGGTTACAGCCGCTCCGACAACGGCTCCCCCTTCTTTATGGGGATCCCCAGGCTCAAGTTCCCTGGCGATGCCCCAAGCCGCTCCACCCTGAAGCTGGATGAGGCCTTCCTGGTGTTCCTCAACGAGGAGGAGACCGAGGAGCGTCTGCACGGCGGACTGTATGCGGTGGACCTGGGCGCTTGCCCAGGCGGTTGGACCTATCAGTTGGTTCGACGCGGCATGTTCGTTTCTTCGGTGGATAACGGTTCCATGGCAGAGAGTCTGATGGAGACCGGCCAGGTGACCCACTTCCCCGAGGATGGCTTCAAGTTTGTCCCAGAAGACCCACGCATCCACTGGATGGTGTGTGACATGGCGGATCAGCCCCATAAGGTGGCGGCGCGGATGGCCACCTGGATCATCGAGGGCTGGTGCAAGGAGACCATCTTCAACCTGAAACTGCCGATGAAACAGCGCTACCAGGCGGTGGCGGAGTGTTTCGCTGAGATGACCGCCATGCTGCGCAAGGCCGGTGTCCGTTATGGCCTGCAGGCCAAGCATCTCTACCACGACAGGGAAGAGATCACCGTCCACCTGTATCGCATCTGAGGATGGACAATGAAAAAGGGGCCAGTTGGCCCCTTTTTTATGGCGTTCGCCAGCAACTGCGCTGAATTACAGACGATCCAGGATGGCGTCGGTGAACTCAGTGGTGCCTGCTTCTCCGCCCAGGTCGCGGGTGACGTGCTCGCCGGCGGCGATGGTGTCACGAACCGCGTCGCGGATTCGGGCTGCCTTGTCGGCCATGCCCAGGTACTCCAGCATCTGCACCGCGCCCAGCAGCAGGGCGGTGGGGTTGGCCAGGTTTTGGCCGGCGATGTCGGGAGCACTGCCGTGAACCGCCTCGAAAATGGCGGCATCTTTACCGATGTTGGCGCCTGGGGCCATACCCAGACCACCAACCAGACCGGCGCACAGATCCGACAGGATGTCACCGAAGAGGTTGGTGGTAACAATGACGTCGAACTGGCTGGGATCCATCACCAACTTCATGCAGGTGGCGTCAACGATCATTTCGTCAGACTGGATGTCCGGGTAGCGCTCGCCCACCTCACGGGCCACTTTCAGGAACAGGCCTGAGGTGGACTTCATGATGTTGGCCTTGTGCACCGCGGTGACCTTCTTGCGGCCCTCTTTACGAGCCAGCTCGTAGGCAAAGGTGCAGATGCGCTCGGCGCCTTCGCGGGTGATGATGCTCATCGCCTCGGCGGTTTCACCGTCGTTGCTGACCCGCTGGCCGGCACCTGAGTACATCCCTTCGGTGTTCTCGCGGATGGTGATGATATCAACGTTGTCGTAGCGTGCCTGGGTGCCCTTGAGGGACAGTACGGGACGTACGTTGGCGTAGAGGTTGAACTTCTTACGCAGGGTAACGTTGATGGAGGTAAAGCCTTCACCGATAGGGGTGGTGAGAGGACCTTTCAGGGTGACCCGGTTTTTCTCAATCAGGTTGAGGGTTTTCTGGGGGAGCAACTCGCCATGCTTTTCCAAGGCCATCAGGCCCGCATCGGCGAATTCATAGTTGAAATCACACCCAGCCTTGTCCAGAACCTTCAGGGTGGCTTCGATGATATCTGGACCGATCCCGTCACCGGGAATTACCGTGATATTGCGTTTAGACATGGATACATCCTTCCATAGGTCTTAATGATCCTGCCCCTCTATTTTGTGACTCTTATCGGGGGCTTTGTTAGCATAGTCGGGCGCCATCTTACCTTTTTTAACGCTGTGGTTACAGATAGAGAAAGGTCGAAAGCGCGAATAATTACTATTAAGGAGTCACTCTTGAGGATTTGGCATCCCCTTGCCGCCCTGGTCGGGCTGGCCTGCGCCTCCGCTACGGCGGCGCCCCTATCCCTGCAGCAGATCATGAACTTTGAAACCCTTAAAGATCCGGTTATTGCCGATAATGGCCAGTGGGTGGCCTATGTGGCTCAGCCAGATCGGGGAGAACCCCGGGGGCTGGTCCGTGGCCTGGACGGTGGCCTGTGGCAGGTGGAGCGAGGGGTAGAACCCCTGCTCAGTGCCGACGGCGGCTACGCCCTGTTCGAGCGCAAAGCCCCCCTGTGGAAGCGGGAGAACGCCGGCAAGAAGAAGGCGGCCAAGATGGATGTGGATCGCATCCTGGTGAACACCGCCACCGGCGAACAGCGGGTGTTTGAATCGGTCACCAAGGCAGACTTCTCTGCCGATGGCCGTTTCCTGATGCTGAGCTTCAAGGCCGAAGAGGCCGACAAGGAGAAGGATGAGAAAGCGGACGAGGAGGCGATCGACGCCGACAAGTTGGGCAGCCGCGCCCTGCTGCTGGATCTGAAAAGCGGCACCGAACTGGCGTTGGAGTCTGTGACCCAGTTTGCCCTGGCCCGGGACGCCAATGTCCTGGTCTATGCCACCAGCCATCAGGATGGGGTGGCCAATGGCGTGACCCAGAGGTACCTGGATACAGGTCAGGACACCGTATTGTGGCAGCGCCAGGATTGGCACGCCGCCAAGCTGGCCATCAGTGAGTCTGGCGGTGCCGTGGCCTTTACCACCGCCTACCTGAAGCCCGAAGAGGAACATCAGCTGGTTCATGAGCTGTGGCTGAGCCAGGGGCCCAGACCCGCCGATGCCCTGGCTCTGCCAGAAGATGGCATGCTGGTCACCGATCACAGCAAGCTGCACTTCAGCCGTGATGGCTTGCGTCTGTTTGTCGGCCGGCAGCTGCCCCTGGCCAAAGAGGGCTTGATCCGTGACCTTAAGGCGGATGGGGATCTCCAGGATATGGAGGTGATGCTCTCCCGGGTGGAGCTCAATGTCTGGCATGGGGATGACCCGCGCATCAAGACCAATGAGATCAAGCAGTACGCCAAGGCCCGCAAGCACAACTACGTTGGGGTGTGGCACCTGGAAGACAAGCGTTTCGTGCAGCTGGCGGACGCCAGGGTGCCGGATGTTGAGGTGGCGGACAACGCCCGCTACCTGCTGGCCAGCAGTGACAGACCCTATCTGAAGATGATCTCCTGGGCCGGTTTCTACAAGGACTGGTACCTGGTGGACATGGACAGCGGCGAGCGTCGCCTGCTGGTGACCCAGTCCGGCAGCGATGATCAGCCCAGCCTGTCGCCATTGGATGATGCGGTGGCCTGGTATGTACGCGGCCAGCTCTATCGTCACCATATCGCCAGTGGCAATACCTCGGAGGTCGCCGGTGGTCCCAAACTTGGGTTTGCCAATGAGGATCATGATTATCCCTCGCCGGCACCGGGTTACGGCTTTGGTCCCTGGCTGAAGGATGGCTCCGGTGTGCTGGTGTACGACAAGTTTGATATCTGGCGCCTGGATGGCAGCGGCAAGCTGAATGCCCTGACCCAGGGGCGGGCGGACAAATGGCAGTACCGGGTGATCGACACCGACGAGCGCAGCGATCTGCTGGACGGCGCCAAGCCTGTGTTGGTGCACGGTTACAATGACTTCGACAAGCGGGAAGGGGTGTATCACCTCAACCTGGCTGACGTCAGCCTCAAGCCGGCACAGCAGGGGGACTATAAGCTGAGCTTCGTCGCCAAGGCGGAGGATGCCGATACCCTGCTGTTCAAGAAGCAGCGCTATGACCTTTATCCGGATCTGCTGGCCACCAGCAGCCAGGTGAACAGCCTCAAGCCGGTCAGTCGTCTCGGCGACCAGCTCAAGGAGTTGGCGTGGGGACAGGCGCAGCTGGTGCACTGGCGCTCCAATGACGGTAAGCCTCTCTCCGGGGTGGTGATCACGCCTCCAGGCTATAAGGGTGAGAAACCTCTGCCGACTCTGGTCTACTTCTACCGCTTCATGAGCCAGCGTCTGCACAACTTCCCGCAGATGGCCCTGAACCACAGGCCCAATTTCGCCCAGTATGTGAATGACGGCTATGCGGTGTTCCTGCCGGACATCCGCTTCGAGGTGGGTCACCCAGGCCAGTCCTCCCTGGCCTCCATGCTGCCCGGGGTGCAAAAGGTGATTGACCTGGGTATCGCCAAAGAGGACGCCATCGGCATCCAGGGGCACTCCTGGGCCGGCTATCAGGATGCCTACCTGATCACCCAGACCGACATCTTTGCCGCGGCGGTTTCAGGTGCACCGGTGAGCAACATGACCAGTGCCTATGGCGGCATCCGTCTGGGCAGCGGCCTGACCCGCCAGTTCCAGTATGAGTCCGGCCAGTCCCGTATTGGTAAAACCCTGATGGAGGCGCCCCATCTCTACATCGAGAACAGCCCCATCTTCCACGTGGATCGCATCGATACTCCTCTGGTGATCATGTTCGGCGACGAAGATGACGCCGTACCTTATCCTCAGGGAATTGAGCTGTATATGGCGATGCGCCGGGCCGCCAAGCCGGTGGTGATGCTGCAGTATGAGGGGGAACCCCACCATCTGAAGAAGTACCCTAATAAGTTGGACTACAGCGTCAAGATGAAGCAGTTCTTCGATCACTACCTCAAGGGGGCCGAGGCGCCCAAGTGGTGGAGCGAGGGCGTGCCCTACCTCAAGAGCAAGGCTGAAGAGTAAAAAGCGGGCTTGAGTGTTCACAAAAAAGCGCACCCATGGGTGCGCTTTTTCTTTGGGGTATTCGATCAGTTGGAGGCGCTGACCTGCTGCAGCTTGGGAAGGCCATTGCTCATGTAGGTGTCCACGGCGTGGTCCCCAATGCCCACCAGCTTGCCGGAAACGAACAGCAGCGGCGTGCACTCATCCGGGGTGGTTTCGCCATCGCTCTTGACGTGGTGGGTGCGATAACGCACCAGTTGCATCTCCACGCCGTCGATGATCTGGGCGTCGTTGAAGTTGGGGGCGCCCAGGGCCTCCATCACCTGCTTCTTGCCATCCCCGAGAGAGAGGGTGGCAATGGTGTTCTGGTTAAACACCTGGCGATCATCCCAGTCCATATCCGCTATTGTGGCGGGGGCGGGGTCGTAGAAGGCGATCACCAGGGCGGCAAACAGTGCATAGCCACCGAGGATCAGCCCGATAATCTTGGGGATGTTGCTGGATTTGGGACGACGCTGTTCCATGGTCACTTCCTAAAAGAGAGAGCGGGAATACTTTACTCTGCTCGTTGCGCTATTTCTACCGTTCGGAAACACTCTGTTAACAATGAGTCTTACCAGGGCAGTGCGGTGCCGTCGTAGTTGTAGAAGGTGCCGCTGTCCACCAGGGTCAGTTGCTCGACCACATGTCGCATGCCGCGCACCGATACTTCGGTGGTGATCAGGGCGTTGGGGCCGCCCATGTCGGTCTGGACCCAGCCCGGATGGAGGATCGCCACGGCCACGCCCCGGTCCTGCAGATCGATGGCCAGGCTCTTGCCGATGGCATTGACCGCTGACTTGGAGGCGCGGTAGACGTAACTGCCGCCACTGCCGTTGTCGGTAATGGAGCCCATCTTGGAGGAGAGCAGGGCCAGTTTGCTGCCCTGACCCAGATTGGTCACCAGGGCCTGGGTGAGCAGCATCGGAGCAGCGACGTTGATGCGCATCACCTGTTCGAAGTGCTCCTGCTGGTAGTCGCCGAAGGGTACCCCCTTGGGACCATAGACGCCGGCGTTGAGGATCAGCCTGTCCAGGGTGCGCCCGTTCAGGTAGTCCGCCAGTGAGTGGAACTGTTCAGGGTCACCCAGCTCCAGGGCCACCAGCTCCAGCTGGTTGGGGTACTGCTCTGACAGCAGCTGCAAATCCTCTGCGTGCTCAGGGTTCCGGCAGCAGGCGATGACAGTGTCGCCATGGGCCAGATACTGGCGGCAGAATTCGAGGCCGATGCCCCGGTTGGCACCGGTGATCAGGGTTAAGTTGGCCATGTGATAGTCCTTATCCGGATAACGTTCTGGGTATTCTGAATTGGTTTAGGCTGGTATCCAGCTTAAGCCCACATCTGAGCTTTGCCAACTTGTAGCTTAGCTGGGCCATGGGGTAGCCGGCCCGCAGTTTCTCTCCAATCTTGCCGGAGACGACGCCCTCATTGAACAGCTCCGCGATGGGGTGCTCATTGAGCAGGCGGCTGGCGGTCTTGGCGCCGATGCCGGCAATCCCCGGGATGCCGTTGCCACTGTCACCGGCCAGGGACCAGTACTCCAGCATCCGCTCTGGCGGCAGGTTGAACCTCTCCAGGCAGTAGTCGCCATCGAGCCAACACTGATCGAAGTGATTCCACTGGGTCACCCCCATAGGATGCAGCTGGAAAAAGCCCTTATCGGTGGAGGCCAGCACCACCTGGCCACCGGCGCTGAGTATCTTGCTGGCCAGGGTGCCGAGGATGTCGTCCGCCTCGGTGCCCTCGACGCTGATGGAGTGGATGTCAATTTTGTCCAGTGCCTGTCTTAGGTTGGTCAGGGTCTGGGCCAGCTCCTCCGGCATGGCTGGCCGGTGAGCCTTGTACTCAGGATGGATCCCCTGGCGCCAGGCGTGGCTGTTCTCCCCATCCCACACCATGACCACATGGCTGACCCGATGGAAACGAATCATCTTGTGACAGGCGGCCTGGGTGCGCTCGTAGAGGGCATCCCTGTCTCCCTGGGGCACCGCCGCATGGATGCGGCGGACCAGGTTGAGGGCGTCAATGAGCAGGACTTTGGCGGACATTATGAATCTCGTAGCATGGGGTGTACTCCCCTTCGAGCTTCATTCTACCTTGGCTGACAAAGGCCGCGAGCAGTTTATCCATCTTTTTCATGATGTTGGGATCGCCATAGAGCTGGAATGCTCCCTTGGACCGAATCTGGGCCATCCCCTCCGGCTTCACGTTGCCGGCGACGATGCCGGAGAAGGCGCGACGCAGATCCGCGGCCAGCAGGGCCGGGTTTTTCTGAGGAACCAGGTTGAGGTTGGCCATGTTTTCATGGTCCGGTTCGAAAGGCAGCTGGAACTCCGGCTCGATCTTCAGGGACCAGTTGTAGGTGTAGGCATCGCCCATGTGGCGCCTGTGCTGTTTGACCACCGGCATCTGCTGCTTGAGGTGTTTGGCCACCTCTTCCGGATCGTCGATGATGATCTGGTAGAGCTTCTGTGCCTCCTCCCCCAGGGTGGTGGCGATGAAGCGGTCTATCTCCTCGAAGTAGGCGGCGCTCTCAGCGGGACCGGTGAGGATCAGCGGCATGGGCTGATCGTTGTTGTCCCGGTGCAGCAGGATGCCGATGAGGTAGAGCAGCTCCTCCATGGTACCGGCGCCGCCGGGAAAGATGACGATGGCGTGGCCGAGGCGGACAAAGGCCTCCAGACGCTTCTCGATGTCAGGCAGGATCACCAGCTCATTGACGATCTGGTTCGGCGGCTCCGCGGCGATGATGGAGGGTTCGGTCAGTCCCACGAAGCGACCATCCTTGATTCGCTGTTTGGCGTGGGCGATGGCGGCCCCCTTCATGGGCCCCTCCATGGCGCCCGGGCCGCAGCCGGTGCAGATATTCAGCTCTCTGAGGCCCAGCTCGTAACCCACCTCCCGGGTGTACTGGAACTCACTGCGGCTGATGCTGTGGCCGCCCCAGCACACCACCATGTCCGGGGCCGCGTCGGCGGGCAGGGCCTTGGCATTGCGCAGGGTTTCGAACACCACGTTGGTGATGTGGTAGGAGTTGGTCAGGTTGATGTGGCGTATGCTGTCCAGACGGTCACCGATGTAGAGGATGTCCCGCAGCACCGCAAACAGGTGCTCCTGGATCCCCCGGATGATCTGGCCGTCGACAAAGGCCTGTGGGGGCGGGTTGGTCAGCTCCAGTTTGATGCCGCGCTCTCTTCTAAGAATGCGGATCTTGAATTCGCTGAACATGGCGAACAGCTGGGTGGTGTCGTCGGTGTGGGCTCCGGACGCCAGGACGGCGAGGGAGCAGTTGCGGTAAAGCTGATAGAGGTCCGAGGCGGCGCTCTCCTGCAACCGCGCCACTTCCAGCTGTGAAAGCTGCACCAGACTTCCCCTGGGCCTGATCTGTACCTGCATGGGCACCTCCTATTGTTATTAGGGTTCGTTGAGCTTCGCTGCTTAGCTTGGCGTCAACGTCTATCGTCTGCGGTACCAAGGTGCTTGGAGGGTGTTGAAGGTGGCGGTGTCTGCGGGCAGTTTGGGGTTGGCCAAACTCTTGCCACCCAAGGTCACCAAGTCCTGGAGGGGGCCATAAAAAAAGGCCACCCGTCTAACTAGGATAGCCTTTAATTTTCAATGCGCTATGGATTTATTATCCCTTAGTCGTCCATCTCTACCTTGTCACGACCCTGACGTTTTGCCCGGTAGAGGGCGGCATCGGCGCGCTCGAAGGTCTCCTGAATGGTCTCATTGGCCCCCACTTTGGCGGCGCCGATGGAGACGGTGATGGAGAGTCTTTCATCGCGGAATTTGAAGGGTATCGCCTTGATTCGCTCGCGGATCCGGTTCAGTACCTGCTGGACCTGCTCCCTGTCCATGCCGGGCAGCAAAACCACAAACTCCTCGCCTCCGTAACGGGCGACAAACTCCTCTTTACGCAGGGAGTTCTTCAGTGCCATGGAGACCACCTGCAGGGTCTTGTCCCCTGTGGTGTGGCCAAAGTTGTCGTTGATGCTCTTGAAACGGTCGATATCCGCCACGGTGACCCACAGGTCATGGCCGTAACGCTTAAACTGACGGTAGGCGCGCTTGAGCTGCTCATCCAGGGCGGCGCGGTTGGGCAGCTGAGTCAGGGCATCCACCTGGTTCAGGCGCTGCTGCTCAATCAGCTTGTCCTTGTAGCTGGCGGCTTCAGCGGTGAGGCTGTTTATCTCCGCCTGCATCTTCTGCATGCTCTGCTTCATTGCCAGGAACTCGTTCTGCTCCTGGGCATCGCGCTTGGCCAGTTGCTGACGGATAAAGGTCAGCTCATTGACCACCTGGGCTTTCAGGGTTTGCAGGTCGCCGGCGTCGGAGACCTGGTCGCTGAACTGGCCCATGTGGCTGTTCAGTTTCTGGTTGAACGCCTTGCTGGACTTGTAGCTGTTGCTGGTGGCCTGCCAATTCTCTCCCATGGCCTGTCGAACCACGGAGAGGGAGTCGGTGATGGCGGCCAGGAACTGTTGGGAAGCACTCTTCTCCTTGGCCATCTCGGCCACCAGGATATTCAGTACCTGACTGTAGGCTTCCAGCAGCTGGTCCACCTGCACGTCACCACTGAGCATCGCCTTGATGGCGTTGATCTCCTCGCCATACTGGCTGGGGAACTCGATCTCGGACAGGAGCTGGGCCAGTTCATGGGCCAGCTGGCGGTGCTTGGGAGTGGTGGGGATGCGATCCTCTTTGGCGAGGCGCTCCTGCAGCAGTTGTTCATAGTATTTAACCAGCTGTTCCACCCGGGGAATGATCTCCCACACGGTGTGAATCGGTTTCTGGATATCCTGCTGGTAGTACTTGATTTCGCGTTTGAGCTTTTCCGGGATGCCACTCAGGCTGGAGAGTTGGCGAGCCAGCTGTTGAATCGATTGCTGGTTATGCTCGATTTCCCGTTGGGTATTTTGGTACTGAGTCTGAAGAGCCCGGCTCAGCTCACCCATTTCGGGCAGGGCGTTGTCGAGATTATTGGGATCGGAAAGTTGTTGACGGATTTTGGCCAGACGGTTGTCCAGCTCCAGGTTCTGCCCTTTGCAACACAGGCCCAGGCGCATGGAGAATTGAATCAGTCCCTGAAGCTGTTTGGCGCGTACGTCTTCGAGATCCTGCTGCTCTTTGCGTACTTTATCTAGCTTTTTCTGCATATGCTCCAGCTGAGATTTGGCGTCAGTGACCATATTCATTCGCGTTTGCTACCTTCAATCCGCCCAGCCCTGTGATTGTTTTAAAAGTGGTTTCGTTTTTGGAAGGGCTCAGTGTGTATCGTAGCGGCTTTGTTTTTAAGTGCAAGAGGGCTTTTGCCAAAGACTTTTTAAAATTTGGTTATTGCGAATTCGGTGTCGTTCTTGTTGAGCCAAAGTCAGGAAAAACCGCTCATCGAATAACATTTTCGCTACATTTCGTCGGGTGTGACTGTGATTTACAGGCGATTCTAATGTTAAGGAAAGATGACAACTCAGTTTTAGCGAGGGAACGCTAACTGCAAAAATGAGCTTCTATGCTTAGGGCTGAGCTGCACCGGGTCAGGGATGATGTCTGCATAAATATGCAGCAAGTTTCCCAGTTTGACACAAAGATTGACAGTTGAGGTCTCCACCTCAGCACCGGGCCGCTGATATACTCCGGCGCCCACCAGGAAGAGAATCGGTTAAAAAAGGATTATCAATGCGTTTTGTTCTTGGCACCCTGGCACTGGCGACCCTTTCGGCCCAGGCACAGGTCCAGTACGGGGTTGAACTGACCCAGCCTCAACACCATCTGGCCACCATTACTGCCGAGTTTCCCCGGCAGCAAGCCGGCAACTTCGAGTTTCAATTGCCGGACTGGCGAACCGGGCGTTACCAGTTGCTGCCCCTGGCCGATGGCATTCGCCGTCTCGAGGTCACCGACGCCGATGGCCACCCCTTGCCCGTCATCAAGGTTAATCGCAGCCGCTGGGCTGTCACCTTGACAGAGGCAACCAAAGTGAGTGTTCGCTATCAGCTCTATGCTAATGAACTGGGTGATCGCACTCGTCATATTGATGACAGCCATGCCTACCTGGACGCCTCGGCCACCTTCGTTTACAGCCCGGAGTTGCGTGACCAGCCGGTGTCTGTGTCGCTGTCTGTTCCCGGCAGCTGGCGCAGTGTGTCCGGCATGGTGTCCCCCGAGCCTCACCGTTTCACCGCTGACAACTACGACGTATTGGTGGACAGTCCCATCGAGACCGGTGAGCACAGTAGTCAGAGTTTCCGGCAGGATGGTCGCGATTATGAGGTGGTGTTCTGGGGTGAGGGCAACTACGACCAGCAGCAGATCATCGAGGATCTGCAGAAGCTGGTGGCCGAAGGGGGCAAGCTTTGGGGAGGTTACCCCTTCGAACGTTATGTGTTCATGGTGCACGCCACCAGCGGTGCCAGTGGTGCCACCGAACACCTCAACTCCACGGTGATCCAGCGGCCCAGATACCGTTTCCACAAGCGCAAAGACTATGTGGGTTTCCTCAGTCTGGCCTCCCATGAGTTTATCCACACCTGGAATGTAAAGGCCTACCGGCCTCAGGGGCTGGTGCCCTACGACTACCAGAGTGAGAACTACACCCGGTTGCTGTGGCTGGCGGAGGGTTCTACCAGCTATTTTCAGAAGCAGCTGCTTCTCAGTGCCGGGTTGATCAGCCCACAGGAGTTTCTCGAAGATCTGGCGAAACGCATCGAGCGCAGTGAGACCAAACCCGGCGCCCAGGTGCAGAGTGTGGCCCAGGCCAGCGTCGATAACTGGATCGCCACCGGCGGTGACTACGCCCGCAACCACAGCGTCAACATCTATTCCGAGGGCTACCTGGCTTCCCTCTCCCTGGATCTGGAGATGATTCGCCGCAGTGACGCCAAGCACCACTACCGTCAGTTGCACCGCTATCTGTATGAGCACCACCGTTTGCCAAAATCCTTCTCCGAGCAGGATGTGCTGGCTGGGCTGAAGGCGGTGACCGGCAGTGATTTCAGTGATTGGTGGCAACAGACCATAGATTCCCCCTTCCAGCCCGATTTCGATGCCATGCTGACTCAGCTGGGATTGGAGCGAGCTCCTCAGGAGAAGCCCGAGCAGGTGGATCTGGGGCTGGAGATCACAGAGGAGAAAGGGCTGGCCAAGGTCACCCATGTGAGGCGCGAGGGCGCGGCCTGGCAAGGCGGGGTCACCACAGGGGATCAACTGGTGGCCATCAACGGCATGCGTCTGCTGCCCAGCCAGTGGCAGGATCGCCTGTCGGAGTTGCCCCTGGATACCCCGGTGACCCTGACCCTGTTCCGTCGTGACCGATTGATGGAGCTGGCGATTAAACCCGGCACTCAGCAGGCGGGTAAACTGAAGCTGCAGCCGATGATTGACGCCAGTGAGGCCCAGAGGCGGGCCTTCGAAGCCTGGGCCGGCGTAAAGTGGCCTTTCGACTCGAAAGAGGAGCAGTAAAAAGAGAAAGGGCGGGGATATCCCCGCCCTTTCTGATTCTGCCTTAGAGCTTCACCATGTGAAGGCTCGGACAGTGGTATTACACCTTCTCCTGCTCCACCCCTCCCAGGGCGGCAAACAGGTCGGGCAGGAAGCCGGTGAGTTCTCCGCACATCAGGGCGAAGTCGGCATCCAGACGAGCGGCCAACTCCTCCTTGTCGAATTCACTGTTCTGATCGCGGATCTCTTCGCTGAACTTCAGGCGCTTCACCGACAGGTCCGCACCCAGCACCAGGGAGAGGATATCCCGGTACTCCAGGGCGATCTTGGTGACTTCCAGCCCCTGTTCGATGTGGGCGGTCACCTCATCACTGTTGAGAGCCATCTGTTTTACGGCAACGCTGCCGCCATCTTCCAGAGGGCTCTTGAGGGTGGCTTCATCCAGCATGGTGAACCCTTCGCCGACGTGGCCACGAGTGACCCATTCGGTCATGGATTCCTCGGGCAGGCGGGTCATGCTCACCGGAGCGATGGGCAGAGAGCCGATCGCCTTGCGGATCAGGCTCAGCAGCTCTTCAGCCTTGGTGTGGCTGGTGGCTTCCACCAGCACCAGCTGCAGCGGGGCCAGAATCAGCGCTCGGGTGCGGCTTTTACGGCTGAAGGCGCGGGGCAGCAGGGTATGGACGATCTCATCCTTGATGCTGTCCTTCTCCTTCTTGGTGACCTTACGGCCCTGTTCATCCTCGATCAGGCTGACTTTCTGCTCCAGCTCTTCGCGGATAACCGCAGCCGGGAGCATCTTCTCCTCCTTCTCAATGGCCAGCAACAGGTTGCCCTGGGCACTGTGCACCAGGCTGTCACCGACCTTGCCCAGGGGCTTGACGAACCCCAGCTTGCTGATGTCCTGGCTGCCGGCGGGTTTGAACACGAAGGGTTCCAGCTGCTGTTCCAGCTCATCGGCATCCCACTGGGTGGGTTTGGTGAGACGGTAGAGCAGCAAATTCTTAAACCACATGGCGTTGTCCTGACTATGGGATGGGAATGGCCCGCCAGTGTATTGGCAACGCCCCTCTCGGGCAAGGGATAGCAAAGGACAGAAAGAGAGGCGTGCTGCATCAGTGGGGCTGAACAGGGTTCCCTATAGGCTTAGAGCAGATGCTTCAGTGCAACAAAACTGTCATATGCCCCTGTAAATACGCAATAAAACTGTCACACCCGGCTCGTACACTGCGTCCATCAAAAAACAAGACAGCCCAATTTGTTGACAAGGAAACCTGAGATGAACCTGACCAAACCCACCCTGATTGCCGCCCTGGTGGCTGCCGTTCTGCCCATGACTGCTGCCGCTGATGCCGTGACTGTATACGGTAAGATGAACGTCACTGTTGACAGCTTCGACGTAGATGGTGAGAGCACCACAGGCGTTCATTCCAACGCGTCTCGCCTGGGTGTTAAGGGTGCTTTTGAACTGAGCCCCTCTCTGGAAGCTTTCTACACCATCGAGTACGAAGTCGATACCGGTGATGACGTGAAAGAGAACTTCAAGGCGCGTAACCAGTTCGTCGGTCTGCGTGGCGGTTTCGGTGCCATCTCCGTGGGTCGTAACGACACCATGCTGAAGAAGTCCCAGGGTAAGGTTGATCTGTTCGGCGACCTGGCGGGTGATATTAAGAACTTGTTCAAAGGTGAAAACCGGATGGAGCAGACCGTCACCTACATGACCCCCTCCATGGGCGGCTTCAAGTTTGGCGCCACCTACGTCGCTGAAGAGTCCTCCAGCCAGAAAAACGGCGATGACGGTTTCTCCCTGGCGGCCATGTATGGCGACGCCAAGCTGAAGAAGTCGCCGTACTATGCCTCTGTGGCGTACGACACCGACGTGAAAGGCTTCGACAACATCCTGCGTGCCACGGTGCAGGGCAAGATCGGTGACTTCAAACTGGGCGCCATCTACCAGGACCAGGAAGAGGCCGGTAAGGACAGCATCGACGGCTTCATGGTGAGCGGTGCCTACAAGCTCAACGCCGTCACCCTGAAAGCCCAGTTCCAGGATATGGACACCAAGGGGGACGCCATCTCCATCGGTGCCGACTACAAGCTGGGTAAGCCCACCAAGTTGTTTGCCTACTACACCCAGCGCGACCTGGAGTCTGCGTCCAGCACCGACGACTACATCGGCGTGGGTCTTGAGCACAAATTCTAAGTTAAAAAATGCTTACAGAGTTATCTGCTGAAAAGGGGCCGCAAGGCCCCTTTTTAATTGACTCTTCGTTCAGCTACGTCATATTTCTGTAATAACACTGACCCATACTCTCCTCAGTCAATTTATGATGGAGCATAGCAAGGTAATGACTGCCCGCATCTTAATCGTCGAAGATGAATCAGCCATTCGCGAGATGCTGACCTTTGTCCTGGAGCAACATGGTTTCCAGGCCGTCAGCGCCGAAGACTTTGAACAGGGAGTTCAAAAGCTGGTCGAGCCCTTCCCGGATCTGGTCCTGCTGGACTGGATGCTGCCCGGTGGCAGTGGCATTCAGTTGGCTAAGCAGATGCGCAGCCAGGAGATCACCCGACAGATCCCCATCATCATGCTCACCGCCCGTGGTGAGGAGGAGGACAGGGTGCGTGGCCTGGAGGTGGGTGCCGATGATTACATGACCAAGCCCTTTTCGCCTAAGGAGCTGGTGGCCCGCATCAAGGCGGTTCTGCGCCGCAGTGCGCCCACTCGGCTGGAGGAGACCATCGAGGTTCGCGGCCTTAAGCTCGACCCGGTCAGTCACAGGGTCAGCGTCGAGGATGAGCAACTGGATATGGGCCCCACCGAGTTCCGCCTGCTTCACTTCTTTATGACCCACCCCGAACGGGTCTACAGCAGAGAACAACTGCTGGACAATGTTTGGGGAACCAATGTATATGTTGAGGATCGCACCGTGGATGTTCACATCCGCCGGTTGAGGAAGGCGATACAGGCCAAGGGGCACGACGCTCTGATTCAGACGGTTCGAGGAGCGGGGTACCGTTTCTCAACCAAGGTGTAGAGTCCCCCCTGCACCCAGGACCCATTGCCCTGCGTATATCGATGGCAATGGGTTTTTTGTATTAAGACCTCTGTGTAAGGCAGATTGAATGTTTGAAGAGTATTCCGGCTACCGCCTGGCAGGACGCCTGGCGCTGTGGTTTTCCCTGTGGGCTATTCTGGGCCTGTTGCTGGATCAGTTTCTGCTGCTTCTCCTGGTCGGTGCCCTGGTTCTGCTGGGTTACCACTATCGCCATCTCTCCCGCCTGGCTCATTGGCTCTGGAAGGATCGCCGCCTGACCCCACCCCATGGCAGCGGCAGTTGGGAGCCGATCTTTAATGGCATCTACCGTCTTCAGGGCAAGAACCGCCGCCGCCGTTCACAGCTTGCGCGTCTGCTTTCCCGTTTCCGGGAAGGGGCCGAGGCCTTGCCCGATGCGGCGGTGGTGATGGGGCACGAGGGGGAGATCGCCTGGTGTAACAAGCTGGCGGAGCTGCACCTGGGCATTCATTGGCCTCAGGATGCCGGACAGCGGATAGACAACCTGATGCGTCACCCCAAGTTTTCCAAGTATCTGCACAGCAACCGTTATGACGATCCCATCGAGATGGTGTCGGCGGCGTCGGACTCCAGATTGCTGGAGATTCGCATCATGGCCTATGGGGACAACCAGAAACTGCTGCTGGCGCGGGACGTGACCCGGTTGCGTCAGTTGGAGCAGATGCGCCGCGACTTTGTGGCCAACGTGTCTCACGAGCTCAAGACCCCTTTGACCGTGCTTCAGGGCTATCTGGAGATCATGAGCATGATGCCTGATCAGGATGAGAAGCAGGTTAAGGCGATGTCCGATCAGACTTACAGGATGAAGAGCCTGGTGGATCAGCTGCTGACCCTGTCCAAGATTGAGGTGTCCACCGAGGTGGACCCGGCCAGACGGATCGTCATGAGCCAGTTACTGGAGCAGATTGCTGAGGAGGCCGAAGCGATGTCCGGGGGACGCCACCGGATCCGTTTCGACATCGATAAGTCCCTGGACATGTATGGGGATGAGCTGCAGATCCGCAGTGCCTGCGCCAACCTGGTGCAGAACGCGGTGCACTACACCCCGGAGGGCGGGGAGATCCGGGTTCGCTGGCACCGGCAGGAGGATGTGGCCCGTTTCGAGGTCAAGGACAGCGGTGAGGGGATCGCCCCTGAACACCTGCCGAGGCTGACCGAACGTTTCTACCGGGTGGACAGGGCCCGTTCCCGCCAGACTGGCGGCAGCGGTCTGGGCCTGGCGATCGTCAAGCACTCCCTGAATCACCACAACAGTCATCTGGAGATTCAGAGCACCCTGGGCAAGGGCAGTACCTTCGGGTTTTCCGTCCCCTCCAACCTGATTGCCCAGCAGCAGCATGAACGGGTGTAATGTCATCGACCAGTCACTCCATAGTCACATAAGTGTCATCTTCAGCCTCGATACTGAGTGCCGTCACGAAACCTGATTACGGAAGATACCGGAGTAATCCAAATGAAAATCAAACATCTTGTCAGTGCACTGGGCTTTGCCGCAGCCACCCTTTTCGCTTCTGCTACCTCTGCTGCCATCGACCCTGCTCTGCCTGAGTACCAGAAGACCAGCGGCGTGTCTGGCAATTTCTCCTCTGTGGGTTCCGACACCCTGGCCAACATGATGACCTTGTGGGCCGAAGAGTTTAAGCGTCTGTACCCTAACGTGAATCCTCAGATTCAAGCTGCGGGTTCCTCCACTGCACCACCGGCCCTGACCGAAGGTACCTCTCAGTTCGGCCCCATGAGCCGCAAGATGAAGCCAAACGAAGAGGAAGCCTTCGTTAAGCACTATGGCTACAAGCCTACCGCCATCCGCGTTGCCATCGACGCCCTGGCAGTCTTCGTACACAAAGACAACCCAATCGAAGGCCTGACCATCAAGCAGGTTGACGGCATCTTCTCCTCCACCCGTAAGTGTGGCGGCGGCGAAGTCACTCGCTGGGGTGACCTGGGTCTGACCGGCAGCTTCACCGGCAAAGACGTGCAGCTGTACGGCCGTAACTCCGTATCCGGTACCTACGGCTACTTCAAGAAGAAAGCTCTGTGTAAGGGCGACTTCAAGGCCAGCGTAAACGAGCAGCCTGGCTCCGCTTCCGTGGTACAGTCTGTGTCCACCAGCCTGAACGCCATCGGCTACTCCGGCATCGGTTATAAGACCGCCGGCGTGAAAGCGGTCCCCCTGTCCAAGAAGGGCGGCAAGTTCGTCGCTGCGACCACCGACAACGCGGCTAACGGCACCTACCCTCTGAGCCGTTACCTGTATGTTTACGTGAATAAGCACCCCAACAAGGACCTGGACCCCATGACTCGCGAATTCCTGAAGTTCGTGCTGTCCAAGCAGGGCCAGAGCATTGTTGAGAAGGACGGCTACGTTTCCGTACCCAAGACGGTTACCGCCAAGGACCTGGCCAAGGTTGGCGTGAGTCTGTAAGCCTTGAGGTTCTTTGAAAAACCCGCCGCTAGGCGGGTTTTTTATGGTGGTACCCTGAGGGAGATCGGCGGGAGCGAAAAAAGGCGCCAAATGGCGCCTTTGCTTCGACATGGTTAGCGCCACTCCAGGTTCCAGCCCAGCTCCTCAAGGTGCAGCCTTTCCATCTCCAGATCGGCGGCCAGCAGGTCATCCTCTTTGAGGTTGTCGCCGAAGGTCAGTCTCAGGGTGCGTTTTTTCAGCTCCATCTGCGGCAGCGGGATGTGATGGCGTCGCCCCAGGTGCATCAGTACCGACAGGCGCAGGGGCAACAGCAGGGCGAGAATGGCCTCTTTGTCCATCAACTGCAGCTTGGGGGGCTCGCAGCCGCTGAGCTTCTTGCGGTGCCAGCGCACCAGGAAGGCCAGCAACTGCTGCTCCTCCAGGGTGAAGCCGGGCAGGTTGCTGTTGGTGAGGATGTACTCCCCGTGCTTGTGGATGCCGCGGTAGTTGATCTGCAGGCCGATCTCATGGAGCGCTGCGGCAAAGTGCAGCCAGGGCTTATGCTTCTTGGGGCCCAGCTTGGCCTGGTGATAGAGCTGACTGGCGCTGGCGAAAACCCGCTCGCTGTGAAGCCTGTCCAACTGATAGCGCTTCTGCAGAGAGATGATGGTGCGCTTCTGCACATCCTGATGCAGGGCCTCGTCCGCCAACTCGCTGAGTACCCCTTCTCTCAGGGCATGTTCGCTGAACTCTATTTGCTGGATCTCCAGCTGGCGGAAGCAGGCGATCAGGATCGCCAGCCCGGAGGGCAGCACCTTACGTCTGAGTTCGGCCAGGTGGTCGAAGGGCAACTGCTCCGCATGGTCGAACTCTACGATGCGCTTGGCCAGCTTCTCCAGTTGCTCCAGGGTTACCGGCTGGCCGAGATCGCCGTCGTTAACGATACTGGCGATCGCCTTGATGGTGCCGGAGCAGCCTATGGCGGCGTGGAAGCCCTGACGCAGGTAACGCTGCTGCAGCTTCTCCAGTTGCTGTTCGGCGGCGAGAATTGCCTTGCGCATCCTCTTGGGAGAGAGCTTGCTGTCAGTAAAGTAGCGGGACTGGTAGCTGACGCAGCCCATGTTGAGGCTCTCCATCTGCCTGGGTTCATGACCCTGGCCAATGATCAGCTCGGTGCTGCCGCCGCCGATGTCGATCACCAGGGTGGGGAAGGGCAGGCTCTGGTTCTGGCTGACGCCGGTGTAGATAAGCCGGGCTTCCTCGCGGCCTGAGATCACCTCGATGGGGTAGTCGAGGATCTCCCTGGCCTGGCGGATGAACTCACGCCGGTTGGGGGCCTGGCGCAGGGCATAGGTGGCCACAATGCGAATGTCGTCGAAGCGCATCTCGGTCAGGCGCTGACTGAACTGACTGAGACATTCCAGCCCCCGTTCCATCGCCTCTGGGTGGAGGTTACCCTGCTCGTCGGCCTCTTCCGCCAGTTGTACCCGCTGCTTCATGCGGTGCATGGGCTGGATGCTGCCATCCAGGGCTCGGGCGATCCCCAGGTGGAAACTGTTGGAGCCCAGATCGATGGCCGCCAGTATGCGGCCCTGGGGAGTGTCCGGTGGTGTCATATGGGTATCTTCAGTGCCAGTCTCTTTTCATGGTCGAACAGATAGTCGTAGATTGCCATCTGTGAGCGGATCTTCTTGCGGTTACCCCGTTTCACATACTGGTTGCTCTGCTCCCGGTTGAGCACCCTGGCCTTGGTGGTGTCTTTGAACTGCAGCGCCAGGATATCCAGGATCTGTTGCTTAAGGGCCGGATCGTAGATGGGGCAGCCCACCTCGATGCGTCGGTCGATGTTACGGGTCATCCAGTCGGCGCTGGAGAGGTACACCTTAGGGTCATCGTCATTGTCGAACACCATGATTCTGGGGTGTTCCAGGAAACGGTCGACGATGGAGGTCGCCTGAATATTGTCAGAGACGCCGGCTATTCCGGGCACCAGGGAGCACATGCCGCGGATGATCAACCGGACCCTGACGCCGTTTCTGGAGGCGTCATAGAGCCTCTTGATCAAGCCACTGTCGACCAGGTTATTGAGCTTCAGGGTGATGCCGGCACTCTTGCCGGCCAGTTTGTTCTGAATCTCCCGGTCGATAAAGCTGTACAGCTTACGCCTGGCGTCATTGGGGGAGACCAGCAGATGATTGAAGCGAAACTTCTTGTAGCTGTGCTCGATAAACTCAAACACGTTCTCCACTTCGGAGCAGATCTCCTCGTGGCAGGTAAACAGGGCGAAATCGGTGTAGATCTTGGCGGTCTTTTCGTGGAAGTTGCCGGTGCCCACATGGGCGTAGTTGCGTAGCTCGCCGTTCTCCATCCGCTTGATGAGGATCAGCTTGGAGTGGATCTTCAAGGTGGGGATGCCGAAGTTGATCCGCACGCCGTGGTCGGTGAGGAACTTGGCCCAACCTATGTTGGCTTCCTCGTCGAACCTGGCCTGCAACTCTACCACCACGGAAACGTCCTTGCCGTTTTTCACCGCCTCGATGAGGGAGTGCACAATCTGGGAGTTCTTGGCCACCCGGTAGATGTTGATCTTGATGGAGCGCACCGCAGGGTCGAACGCCGCCTGGCGCAGCATCTCGGTGACATGGCTGAAGGCGTGATAGGGGTAATAGAGCAGTATGTCCCGTGAACGGATCGCCGCAAAGGTGTTGGGGTGGGCGGTAAACTGGTTGCTGCGCAGCGCCGGCACCTTGGGGTTTTCCAGGTAGCCCCGGCCCGGGTTGGGAAAGGCGATAAAGTCGCGGAAGCTGTGGTATCGCCCTCCGGGAATCATGGCATTGGCGGCGGTGATCCCCAGTTTTTGCTGCAGCATCTCCTGCATGGTCTGGGGCATCTCCCTGTCGTAGACGAAGCTCACCGGCTCGGCGGTCAGCCTCTGCTTCAGTCCCGAGGACATCTTCTCCAGCAGGCTCATCTCTATCTCATCAGAGAGGTCATACTCGGCGTCCCGGGTCAGCTTAATGGAGTAGCACTCGACGGTGTCGAACTCGAAGAAGCCGGTGAACACCTCTGCCAAACAGTAGCGGATGATGTTGTCCAGTAGGATCAGGGTTTTCTTCTTCTTGCTGCCCTGTGTGGGCAGCTGGACGAAGCGGGGAACCTGGGCGGTGGGCACCTCTAGCAGGCTGTGAGTAACCTGCTCCCCTTTGCGAATGGCGGTGACCAGGTAGGTGGTACCGTCATTGAGGGTGCGGGAGATGTTGGTATCGTCGGTGATGATCAGCGGCACGATGTGGCGACGGATCTTGTCGCGGAAGTGCTTTTTCAGCCACCTTCCTTGCTCTGGTGAGAGTTGGGTTTCGTTGACCAGAAAGATGTTGCGGCGGGCAAGATCCAGCAGCAGCTGCTTGTAGATCTCATCGAATTTTCCCTGGAGCTCCAGCACCTTGTCGTTGATTGCCGCCAGCAGGTTGCGGGCACGCTGACCACGACCCTTGGACTCATCGATGAGGATCTGGCGGCGGACATCCGCCACCCGCACCCGGAAAAATTCGTCCTGATTGTTGGAGTAGATGCCGAGGAAGCGGACACGCTCGATCACCGGCACCTTGGGATCGGCCGCTTCCTGCAGTACCCGCTCGTTAAAGGACAGCCAACTGAGCTCTTTTTCTATGTAGGGAAAACTCGTTTGCGCAGACATCTTAGGGTCCTTCTAAAGTGAATTGCGCACATTCTCTGTCAGAAAAGTGTCATCCTTATGAAACTTAGCAGAGAATTTTCAGTTAGTTGGCGATACGCTCATACTCCACCATCAAATCATCACCCAGGGTAAACAGTTCCTGCTCAATTCGGTCGAGGCTGGCTTCATCCGGGGCGGCCAGCAGGATATTGAGACGGAACAGCGGCACGCCGGTGTGGTTGGCGGTGTCCAGATCGCTCTCCAGCTGTTCGATGTTGGCGTGATTGGCCTTGAGAATCTGGGTTACCGCGGCAACGATGCCGGGACGATCATTACCGATCACCTCGACCTGGAATTGCAGGACGGGCTGACTTTTCGGGGCCACAGGCTGCAGTACGATGCTGAGCTTGGGCACATCCGCCAACTGGCGCTTGAGGGCGTCTGAGTTCTCCTTGGGCAGTTCCAGCTCGATGATGCCTGCATAGCGGTCGCCCACCCGTCGCAGGCTGGCGTCCAGCCAGTTGGCACCGTTGTCTTTTAAGATCTGGGCAAGGGTCTCGGTAATACCAGGGTAATCCTCACCGATTACGCTGGCGATCCATTTGTCCATAGGGGCTCCTTATGCGCTCTTTGTGACTCGGGGTGTAACACTAGTGTCATACAACCGACATATACTCCCCAACAATTTCAGAAACGACTGCTCCCATTTGCTCGAGGATATTGATGGAACAGACGATTGTTGACCGATATCGTGCCAGCAACAGGCGCCTGCTCAAGGACAGGCTGGCGAAGTACGGTGTCACCTCCGGCGGCGTCATGGTGCTGATCGCCCTGCTGCTGATCTTCTTTTACCTGCTCTACGTTGTTGCGCCGGTATTCAAGGGAGCCAGTCTGACCCCGGTTTACACTACCAGTGTAAGCGACGAGGCTGCGACGGTTCAGTTGGGGACCGATGAGCAGAAGGAGTATCTTTACCGTATCATGTCCTCCGGCAAGGTACAGTTTTTTTCGTTGGGTTCCAAAGACCTAACTACAGACCTACAGGTGCCCGTGGCACCGGGCCTGACCGGTACCGGTTCAGCCCGCAGTAACCCCGCTCAGCGCAGCTCGGCGCTGGCCTTTGATAATGGTTCAGTGTGGGTGGTTCAGCCGGACTTTGCCATCAGCTACCCCAATGATGTGCGCACCATTACCCCCCAGCTTCGCTACCCCCTGGGGAAGGAGGCGATTCAGTTGAGTGACGGCCTGGCCATCGACCAACTGGTATTTGCCTCAGGCGAAGAGGCCAGCACCTTTATCTGGAGCGACACCGAGTCTGACGCCCTGCATCTGACCCGCATGAGTGCCGAGGTGGACTTTCTCACCGATGAGGTGGTGTGGACCCGTGAAGATCACCAGCTGCCGCGCCCCGCCGAGCCGGTGAGCAAGATGCTGCTGACTCCGGATCAGCGCAACCTGATGCTGCTGGCCGGTGATCGCATTACCGTGCTCAACGTGGAGTACGGCGACGAGATCTTCATTGAGCAGGTGCTGGAGCCCGCCGAGAGTGGCGCTCACATCACCGACATTGAACTGTTGGCCGGTGCCAGCTCGCTGATGGTGGCCAACGATAACGGCATCATCTCCCAGTGGTTCCAGGTGCCGGGCAAAGACGGTCGTCGTTTCCAACGCATCCGCGATTTTGACACCGGAAATGGGGCGGTGTCCCTGGCGTCCGAATTTTTCCGCAAGAGCTTCGTGGTCGGCACCGACAATGGCGACGTTCAGCTGTTCTACACCACCAGTGAAAACAAGCTGCTGACCGAGCCCCTGGGCAGTGCCCCGGTCGATACCATGGCATTCTCCCCCCGGGGGAACGGCCTGGTGATTCAAGCCGGTAACACCCTGACCTTTGCCGAGCTGGACAACGCTCACCCCGAGGTTTCCTGGAGCGCCCTGTGGACCAAGGTCTGGTATGAAGGCTATCCCGAGCCTCAGTTTGTCTGGCAGTCCACCTCAGGCTCCGATGATTTTGAAGCCAAGCTCAGCCTGATGCCCCTGGCGTTCGGTACCCTGAAGGCGGCCCTGTACGCCATGCTGTTTGCCACCCCTCTGGCCCTGGCTGGTGCCATCTACACCGCCTACTTCATGTCCGGACGGGTGCGCAGCATCGTCAAACCGACGGTAGAGATCATGGAGGCCCTGCCGACGGTGATTCTGGGCTTCTTGGCCGGGCTGTGGCTGGCCCCCCTGGTGGAGGACAACCTGCCCGGCATCTTCATGCTGCTGTTCTCCCTGCCTGTGTCTGTTCTGCTGGCGGCCTTTGCCTGGAACATGTTGCCCAGAGAGATTCAGAACTCCCGCTTCGGTGAGATGCGCGAGCTGATGCTGATCCCCCTGCTGCTGCTGGTGGGCTGGGGCGCCATCGAGCTGAGTCCTGTGGTGGAAAATGCCTTTATGGGTGGCGACGCCCGTGGTTTCGTGACCAACGAGCTGGGCATCACCTTTGACCAGCGCAATGCGTTGGTTGTGGGCATCGCCATGGGTTTTGCGGTGATTCCCACCATCTTCTCCATCGCCGAAGACGCGGTGTTCTCTGTGCCTCGTCACCTGATTAATGGCTCACTG
The DNA here is from genome assembly GCF_048263965.1 of Ferrimonas sp. Classification (NCBI taxonomy): domain Bacteria; kingdom Pseudomonadati; phylum Pseudomonadota; class Gammaproteobacteria; order Alteromonadales; family Ferrimonadaceae; genus Ferrimonas; species Ferrimonas sp. Next base: position 66,552 of record NZ_JBLXDO010000008.1, read on the forward strand.
GCTCTGGGGGCCACCCAGTGGCAGACCCTGGTTCGGGTGGTGATGCTTACGGCCAGCCCAGGCATATTCTCTGCAGTGATGATGGGGGTGGGCCGAGCCGTCGGTGAGACCATGATCGTGCTGATGGCCACGGGTAACACCCCGCTGATGGAGTGGAACATCTTCGAGGGGATGCGCACCCTCTCCGCCAACATCGCTGTTGAGATGCCGGAATCGGCCATCGGCAGCTCCCACTACCGGGTGCTGTTCCTGACCGCCTTCGTGCTCTTTATCTTCACCTTTATCTTTAACACTCTGGCTGAGTTCATCCGCCAGCGTCTGCGCGACAAGTACAGCTCCCTGTAATGGAAGGTAATAAATCAATGGGTAAGTGGATTAAATCGGGCTCTCCCTGGATCTGGATGACCGCAGGTTCGGTTAGCCTCAGCTTGATTGCTGTACTGGGTCTGTTGCTGATGATCGCCTGGCGTGGCCTGGTCTACTTCTGGCCATCCCCGGTTCATCAGCTGGAGCTGGAAGTGGCCAACGGCCAGATTGAAACCGTCATTGGTGAGATCTATGACCGGGAGCAGGTGCCGCTGGAGCGCATCCTGCAGGCCGGCGTCGAACTGAAGACCGATGAGGAGTTTGTCACCCGCTACCTGATCAAGACCGGTAACCGTGAGTATGTGCCTCTGGATTTCCGCTGGGTGCTGGAGCCGATGATCCAGTCCGATACCCAGCCGGTGGATGTGGCGGTATTCGAGCGCAACAAGAACGGCAACTTCTACGGCTTTCCGGTGGAGCTCAGTTTCAACGGCCAGATCTACACCGGTGCCGACATCCATGACCAACTGCTGCTGGCCATCGACAAGGCCGCTGAGATCAATGATGAAGCGGAAGAGCTGCAGAAGGTGGACATCGGCCGCATCAACTATGAGTTGGAGCGCCTGCGTCTGGACCAGCGCAAGCTGGAGCTGAAAAACGCCCTGACCGAAGAGGCGCTGGCGGATCTGGCCAAGCGTCGTCAGCAGCTGGATGATGAATACCAGGGTCTGGAGAAGGAACTGTTCGCCCTGCGCGATAAGGCCGCCGAAGACTATGTGGTGGTTCGTGACATGCGCGGTGAGCGGGTCACTCTGCCCATGGACGGCGTGCTGGATGTGGCCTTCCCCAATGAGCTGGGTTTTGGCGGCAAGGTGGCGCACTGGATGCACGCGGTGGCCAAGTTTGTCAGTGACGACCCCCGTGAGGCCAACACCGAGGGTGGGGTGTTCCCGGCCATCTTCGGCACCGTATTCATGGTGCTGCTGATGGCGGTGATCGTTACCCCCTTTGGTGTCATCGCGGCAGTCTACCTGCACGAATACGCGGCCAAGAACGCTCTGACCAAGCTGATTCGCATCGCGGTGATCAACCTGGCTGGCGTGCCCTCCATCGTTTACGGGGTATTTGGCCTGGGCTTCTTCGTCTACATGGTGGGCGGCTCCCTGGATGACCTGTTCTACCCGGAGGCGTTGCCGAATCCTACCTTTGGTACCCCTGGGGTGATCTGGTCTGCCCTGACCCTGGCGATCCTGACCCTGCCTGTGGTGATCGTATCCACCGAGGAGGGCCTGTCCCGCATCCCGTCGGCAGTACGACATGGCTCCCTGGCCCTGGGCGCTACCAAGGCGGAAACCCTGTGGCGCATCGTTATCCCCATGGCCAGCCCGGCGATCATGACCGGCCTGATTCTGGCGGTGGCTCGCGCCGCCGGTGAGGTGGCGCCCCTGATGCTGGTGGGTGTGGTGAAACTGGCCTCCACCCTGCCGGTGGATGGCAACTGGCCATACATCCACCTGGATCGTAAATTTATGCATCTGGGCTTCCACATCTATGATGTGGGTTTCCAGAGCCCTAACGTGGAAGCGGCACGTCCGCTGGTCTACGCCACCTCGTTCCTGCTGGTCAGCGTGATTGTTGCGCTTAACCTGACCGCCATTGGCGTACGTAACCACCTTCGTGAAAAATTCCGTTCCTTGGAACACTAAGCCGAGACGACCAAGATGATTGCTATTGAAACCCTGAACAAATCCTCGGCGCCGCTGGATCTGAAACAGCTGTCGCCTGAGATGACCGCGTTTGACATCAATAACCTGGATCTCTTCTATGGTGACAAGCAGGCGTTGTCCGGCATTACCATGAAGATTCCCCGTAACCAGGTGACTGCCTTCATCGGCCCCTCAGGTTGTGGTAAGTCCACCCTGCTGCGCTGCCTGAACCGGATGAACGATCTGGTGGACAGCTGTCGGGTGGAGGGGCAGATTCTGCTCAACAACGACGACATCTACGGCAAGCATGTGGATGTGGCCTCTCTGCGCCGCAACGTGGGCATGGTGTTCCAGCGTCCAAACCCCTTCCCCAAGTCGATCTATGAAAACGTGGTGTACGGCCTGCGCCTGCAGGGCGTCAACAACCGCCGTGAGCTGGACGACGCGGTAGAGAGCGCCCTGAAGGGCGCCGCCCTGTGGGACGAGGTGAAGGATCGGCTGCACGACAACGCCTTTGGCCTCTCCGGTGGTCAGCAGCAGCGTCTGGTGATCGCCCGCGCCATCGCCATTCAACCTGAAGTGCTATTGCTGGATGAGCCCACTTCGGCTCTGGACCCCATCTCCACCCTGACCATTGAGGAGCTGATTCACACCCTCAAGGACCAGTTCACCGTGGTGATTGTGACCCACAACATGCAGCAGGCGGCTCGTGTGTCCGATCAGACCGCCTTCATGTATATGGGCGAGTTGATCGAGTACAGTGACACCAACACCCTGTTTACCACGCCAGCGAAGAAAAAGACCGAAGACTACATTACCGGTCGTTACGGATAAGGATTGAAGCCGATGGACAACAACAACCTGGGAAGACACATCTCCGGACAGTTCAATGTGGAGCTGGAGGATGTTCGCAGCCAAGTGATGGCCATGGGCGGCTTGCTGGAGCAGCAGCTGAACGATGCCCTGGAGGCGCTGCAAAGCGGTGACGGAGAACTGGCCCGCAAGGTGATGAGCGCCGATCGTAAGATCAACTCCATGGAAGTGAAAATTGACGAGGAGTGTGCCCGCATCATCGCCAAACGCCAGCCTGCGGCCTCCGATCTGCGCCTGATCCTGGCGATCTCCAAAACCACCGCCGACCTCGAACGTATCGGTGATGCCTGTGTACGCGTGGCCAAGGCGGTGATCGACAATAACGAAGGCAACCGCAAGGGGATGTTGGTCTCCATGGAGGCCATGGGCCGCCACTCCGCCCGTATGCTGCACGACACCCTGGATGCCTTTGCCCGCATGGACATCGACGCTGCGTTCCGCCTGCACAAGGAGGATCGTAAGCTGGATAAGGAGTTCGAAGCGGTGTTCCGTCAGCTGATGACCTTCATGATGGAGGACCCGCGCTCCATCCCCGGCATCCTGGATGTGATGTGGGCTGCCCGCGCCCTGGAGCGCATTGGTGACCGCTGTCAGAACATCTGTGAGTACGTTATCTACTTTGTGAAGGGTAAGGACGTGCGCCACATGGATACCGAGGATATGGAAGACCTGTTGGGTTAACCCTGTGGTCCTTCCTGTTCGTGAAAGCCGGGCCTGGTGCCCGGCTTTGTTGATCCGTTTTACTCCCTTCTTATTGTGACTGGGAGGCCAGTCACAATACGTCAAGTTTGCTTAATTTCATTCTTATAATCTGATTTGTAAGGGATATTTGCGCCTTTCATTGTGCAATCATGGCTGCTTGATATGGCTAGGGAAGGCAGCTATTGACCCTGCAATTGGGTCTGTGGCTTAAGGTAAGAGGGAGTCATCGGTGAAAAAGGGGACTATGGGGGTCGGGGGCGCTGCCCTGTTTACGCTGTGCGCAGTGATCAGTCTCGATACACTTACCGCAGTGGCGTCCATTGGCGTCTGTGCCATCGGCTGGCTTCTGTTGACCCTGGTGGTGTTCGTTATCCCCTATGGCAAGATCACCTCGGAGTTGAGCACCACTTATCCCGGTCAGGGAGGCATTTATGATTGGGTACTCAGAGCTTTTGGTCGTCGCTGGGCGGCCCGTACCTCATGGCTCTACTGGATCAACGTGGGGCTGTGGATGCCTGCGGTCTACATCCTGTTTGCTGGTATTTTTGTAGAGCTGTTTGCGCCAGGGTTGTCACTGCCCTGGCAGGTCACCATGTGTATTTTTCTCACCTGGTTGACTGTGTGGATCTGTAACCTCAGCGCTGACATAGGCGTTTGGGTCACCAAGGTTGGTGCCAGCCTGAAGATACTGGTTATTCTATTGCTTGGCGGCGGCGGCTTCTGGTACGGCATGACCCATGGCATGGCCAACGAGTTTACCCTATCCGCCATGCTCCCCTCGGCCAGTAATGTCTCCGCTTTTTTGCCCGCACTGGTGTTCAATGTGATTGGTTTTGAGTTGGTGGCTACCCTGTCGGGGGAGATGTCGGCTGTGCGTGAACTGCCCAAATCGTTGTTTCTGTCCATTGGACTGACTGCCGGCCTCTATCTGTTCAGTACAGTTGGCATTCTGATGGCCCTACCGGAAGGGGAGGTGGGCCTGTTGTCCGGCGTGGTGGATACCCTGAGGATCCTGTTTGCTGACCTGTCCTTAGGGGCGTTGATGGTAAAACTGGTGGGCGGGCTGACTCTGCTGACTCTGTTGGGCAATATGGTGGCCTGGACCATGGGTAGCTCCAGAGCGGCGGCAGAAGCATCTGCCGAGGGTGAACTGCCACGGCCTTGGGGCAAACTGTCTCAGCGTTACGGCACACCAGTGGGGGCCAACACCCTGACCGGGCTGGTGTCCACTGCGGTGATCCTTATCCATGCCCTGTTTGCCAAGAGTGCAGACGACCTGTTCTGGTCACTGTTTGCTTTCTCCTCCTGCATTGCGCTGCTCCCCTATCTGATGATGTTTCCGGCGCACGTGAAACTGCGCCTGCAAGATCCCAAGAGGTCTCGGCCCTACCGTGTATCTGGAAATCTGATGGTGCAAGGGGTCTATGCGGGGCAGTGTCTGCTGGTGATTACTGCCGCCATTATTCTGTTTATCTTTCCCGGCCTCAGTGCTTCTGAGGTGGATTGGCACTACAGCGGCCCGGTCCTTTGTGGTGTGGTGCTGACCCTGGTCATGGGCGAGGCGGTGGTGAAGCGCGCCTCTGAAAATCGAAACCAGACGCATAAAATGGACCAGGCTTTCCTTTAACTCAGGGTACCCAGGTGCCGCCAGTGGGCGATCACCGCCTCGGCGATGGTCAGCCCCAGCTCCTGAGGCGGTTGGGGAAGCCGGGCCAGGGGGTAGTAGCCCTCCTTGCCGGCGGCGGTGTAGCCGGTGGAGACACCATAGTAGAGGGCGTCGGGTTGAATCGGTTGCCATTGCCCCCCCTTGTCTATCTGCAGATTCCGAATCCGTTCCCCCATGGGGGCATCGGCCTGGTAGTGGAAGCGCAGGCCGGCGGCGTAGGGGTAACTGCCGGTGCCGGTCCCCACCACGCCATTGTTGGTGGCGTTGTTGATGGCGGACTCCAGGGTATCCGCCAGCTCCTGGCCGGAGAGGCGATAACGTTCGACGCCGATGGCGAAGGGAGCCAGGGTTCCGGCGATCCAGCCGGCGCTCACCTGGCCCTGGGGTATGGAGGCGCGGGTGCCGCCGGCGTTGTGCAGTCCGAAGTCGGTTTCCAGGCCCAGTTCCCTGGCCTGCCAGCGCATCGCTTGTGCCAGCAGAGGGGCGACCTCGCTGCCGCCCTTGTCATCGGGAATGCGGATATGGCGCAGATCCCGCTGAGCCAGGGCGATCTTCTGTCGCTCAAACTCCAGGATCTTGGGGCGATAGTGCTCTTCGATGAGTCGGTGCACCTTGGGATCCGGCGTCACCTGCCACAGGTTGTCCTGAGCTTCCAGGTAGGCCCAGGCCTGCTCCTCTTCGGGCGGAGTCAGAGGCGTCCGCCCCCCCGAGTCCCGGCTGAGGCTGTGTCCCAGTAGCAGCAGATTGCCCCCGTCCACCCGATCCAGGCTGCCGTCTGCGTTGAGATCCAACTTCAACTGTCCCAGAAACAGGGCGTTACAGCCGGCCTGGACCACGGCGGTGCCATTGATCACCACGCCATAATGGTCGCGGCCGCCCAGCCCCAGATTATCGAAGTGGCCCTGCAGGGTGTGGGTATGGCCGCCGATGATTGCCGCCACCTGATCCAGTTGCTCGGCCAGCATCAAGTCCCTGTCGTAGCCCAGGTGGCTGAGCAGGATGATCTTGTTGATCCCCTCTCGTCGGATGGCGGCCACCGTTGTCTGGGCCGTGGTGAGACAGTCAAGAAACAGGGTGTCCGGGTCGGCGCAGGCCAGCTCCGTCATGTTGTCCGGCGACAGGCCGAACAGGGCCACGGGTTCACCGTCGAAATGACGCACCAGGTAGCGACCATGGCCAACGTCTTCGTCGAAATCGTAGAGCCCCGGCTTGCCGCGCATGGGGTTCTCTTTGGATGGCGCCTCCTGGCTCAGGTCCATATTGGCGCTGAGCATGGGGAACTGAATGTGGTCGAGGAAGGCGGACAGCGGCGGGTTGCCCAGATCGAACTCATGGTTGCCCAGAGCCATGGCGTCCAGGTCCAGCTGGTTGTTGAGTACTGCGTTCATCTTCCCCTTGAAGTGAGAGAAGTAGAGTGATCCCTGGAAGCAGTCGCCGGCGTGCACCAGCAGCAAGTGCCGATTCTCTTCAACGGCGTCGGATTTGGCCCTGTCTACGGCGCTGCACAGTCGGGCATAGCCGCCACACTCGGCAAAGAGTTCTCCCAGCTCTGGCAGAGTGAGTTTGAGCCGGCTGGCATCGAAGTGCGAGTGGGTGTCATTCAGGTGGGCCAGGGTCAGGCTCAGGGGGCGGTGTTCGGTCATCTTACTCTGTGGTACGGACGGTGAGGCCGACCAGTGTAGCACTTTCCATCACAATCATGATGACAGAAGCCAATTCATGCTGGCATTGGTATGGAGACTCCCATTATAATGGCCGCCGACTTCGGGGGAGTAATCGCCCTGCAAAAGCAGGGGGCAACATCAACATCCTCGGCCATTCGGCTGTGGTGTTGCCGGCGGGGCTTAGGCCTTAGCTTGGTGAGACTCGAACGGGCCATCTCCGGTGAGGGCAGGGGAGGGTGCGTTCGTGTTATCTGCCCTCTGAGTTGTATCTATGTCTTCATTACTGCTTCCCATACTCGCCGTTCTCGGTGGCTTCCTGGTGCTGAGTGTCAGTGCCGACAGGTTGATTGCGTCTGCCGCAACCCTGGCGCGTCATTTTGGCCTCTCCATTGTATTTATCGGCATGACCATAGTGGCGTTCGGTACCTCGGCCCCCGAGCTGTTGGTGAGTGCGGTGGCGGCAGCCAATGGTGCCGATGGTCTCTCCGTGGGCAATGCCATCGGTTCCAACATCATCAATACCGGTCTGGTGCTGGGGATCTGTGCCCTGGTGACCCCGCTGATGATCAGCCGCCGCTTTCTCAAGCGGGAGTTTCCCATCCTGTTGTTGGTGATGACCTATGCCGCCCTGGTGCTGATGGGCGGATCCCTGGGTTGGCCCCAGGGGCTGGCGTTGCTGGGGGCGATGATCGCCTACGGCATCTACCTGGGCCGCAGCCACAACAGCGAGGAGGAGCTGGAGGTGGAGTTTTTGCAGATAGGCCGGGGGCGCGCCATGGCGGAGACCGTGCTGATGCTGGTGCTGCTGCTCTCCAGCTCCCAGGTGATGGTGTGGGGCAGTGTCGAGTTGGCTCGGGCCTTTGGGGTCAGTGAGCTGGTGATTGGCTTGACGGTGATCGCCTTTGGCACCAGCCTGCCGGAGCTGGCAGCGGCGGTGGCTGGAGTGCGTCGGGGCCTGTATGACATGACCCTGGCCACCGTGGTGGGCTCCAACATCTTCAACCTGCTCGGGGTATTGGCGTTTCCCGGGCTGATAGGAGACGGTATGACCCTGCCTGAGCAGGTGATGGCCAGGGACGTGCCGGCGATGTTTGCCCTGACCCTGATCCCAGGCTTGTTCTTCCTGCTGGCCCGTTACCGTCACGGCCGGGCACCCTATGTGCCCATGAACCGGCTGGCGGGGGCTCTCTTGCTTATTGGCTTTGCGGGATACATGGGATTGCTGACGCTGGAAGTGCTGTCACAAGCGTAAAAAAATTGATCAATTCAGTAAGTTGAAACTTGGTCAATAGATGAGCTGTGATATGCTCAGGAAAGTTGCAAGTATGCAAATTTCCAAGGGTAAGGAGCAGCTCTATGAGAGGGATAGCCTGGTTAGGTTTCGTGTCGTTGGCCCTGTTAGGAGGCTGTAACCAGGCCACCACGGCCCCCCCTCCGCCTCCGCCCAGTGTCACCACAACCACGGTGGCCTTGAAGCCGGTGACCTACAGCATGGAATACGTGGGCCGGACCCAGGCCAGCGAGGATGTGAGCATCCAGGCCCAGGTGTCAGGTCCCATGCTCAAACGCCACTTCATCGAGGGCGACCATGTGGAGCAGGGGGCGCTGCTGTTTGAAATTGATCCGGCCCCCTACCAGGCGGAGCGTGCCCAGGTGGCCGCCGAGCTGCAGAGGGCCGTCGCCGCTCGTGATGTGGCGATCCTCAACTGGCGCCGGGGCAAGAAGTTGTTTCCCGATGGCATGATCTCCGCCACCGACATGGACTCTCTCACCGCCAACAAGCTGCAGACCGAAGCTCAGATGGTCCAGGCACAGTCCGCCCTTGAGGCCGCCGAGCTCAAACTCTCCTACACCAAGGTGACCGCCCCCATCGCAGGCAAGATCTCCACCGCATTGATCTCTCAAGGGGATCTCATCAACCTGCAGCAGGATCTGGCCACCCTGGTTCAGGTGGATCCCATCCGGGTGACCTTCCAGGTGTCGGCCCGGGAGATGTCCAACGCCTACCGGGTGATCCGGGAGAACCCCAGTGCCCTGCCCAGGCTGGAAGATCTCATTCTTAACCTGAGATTGCCCAATGGCGATGAGTATGCCCACCAGGGTAAGGTGGATTACGTCTCCAACCGGGTGGATGCAGCCACCAGCACCATCGAGATGCGGGCCACTTTCCCCAACCCCGACGAGTTTGTCCTTCCCGGCACCTATGTCACCGTGGTGGTGAAGGCGCCGGAGACCGAGATGGCGCTGTTGGTGCCCCAGGCCTCGGTGCAGCAGGATCAGCAGGGGCGTTACGTGTTCGTGGTCGACGCCGAGAACAAGGTGGAGAAGCGCCTGGTGACCCTGGGCCAGCAGTTCGGCGTGGACTGGGAGGTCCGCGAAGGCCTCAAGGATGGCGAACAAGTGGTGGTGGAGGGTTTGCAGAAGATCCGCCCCGGGGTGGAAGTGAAGGCCACTGAGCGCAGTGCCACCCCCTTTAACCAGGGTTAGGGGGCAGTATGATCAGTCGTTTCTTTGTCTTCAGGCCCAAGTTTGCCTTCGTTATCTCCATTGTCCTGACTCTGTCGGGACTGCTCTCCATTCCCCTGCTGCCGGTGGCGGAGTTTCCCGATGTGTCGCCGCCGCAGATCAATGTCACCACCAGTTTCTCCGGAGCCAGCGCCGAGGTGGTCAAGGATACCGTCGCCCAGGTGATCGAAGCCGAGGTCAACGGGGTGGAGGATATGATCTACATGTCCTCCAAGTCCGCCAACGATGGCAGTTACTCGCTGACGGTCACCTTCGAGGTGGGCACCGACGCGGATGCCGCTCAGGTGAACGTACAGAACCGGGTGCAGCAGGCCCTGCCCAGGCTGCCGGAGACGGTGACCAAGCAGGGGGTTCGGGTGAAGAAACAGAGCCCCAACTTCCTGATGCTGGTGAACCTGGTGGCGCCGGAAGGTAGCCTGGACTCCCTGTTCCTCACCAACTACGCCACCTTGAACGTGAAGGACGTACTGGCCCGTCAGGGCGGGGTGTCCGAGGTGCAGATCATCGGTGGCCTGGATTACGCCATGAGGATCTGGCTGGATCCGGACCGGATGGCCGCCCTGGCCATTACCGCCAGTGATGTGCAGGCGGCGCTGCAGGAGCAGAACATCCAGGTGCCGGCGGGCCGCATCGGCTCTGCGCCCATCTCCCCGGACCAGCAGTTTCAGCTGAGTCTGCAGACCCGGGGGCGACTGGTTGAGGTGGAGGAGTTCGAGCAGGTGGTGCTGCGCTCCAACCCCGACGGTTCCAAGGTGGTGATTGGTGACATCGCCCGGGTGGAGCTGGGCTCCCAGACCTATGATGCCCAGGGCCAGCTCAACAATGCCCCCAGCGCCATCATCGCCGTCTATCAGAGCCCGGACGCCAACGCCCTGGAGGTGGCCAAGTCGGTGCGTGAGCAGATGGCGCTGCTCCGTCAGAACTTCCCCCAGGACATGGAATACACCATCCTCTACGACACCACGGAGTTTGTGACTGTCTCCATCAGGGAGGTGGTGACCACCCTGTTCGTGTCTGTGGCCCTGGTGATCGCCGTGGTCTACCTGTTCCTGCAGGATTTCCGGGCCACTCTGGTGCCGGGAATCGCCATCCCGGTCTCCCTGGTGGGTACCTTTGTGTTCCTGCTGGTGGGGGGGATGACCATCAACACCATCTCCCTGTTTGCCCTTATCCTGGCCATCGGCATCGTGGTGGATGACGCCATCGTGGTGGTGGAGAACGTCAGCCGCATCATGGCGGATGAGGGGCTGGACGCCAAGGCGGCCACCATCAAGGCGATGGAGGAGGTGACCGGTCCTGTGGTGGCCACCACCCTGGTGCTGCTGGCGGTGTTTGCCCCCACGGCGGTGATGCCGGGGATCACCGGCCAGATGTACGCCCAGTTCTCGGTGACCATCTGTGTGGCGGTGCTGATCTCCTCGGTCAACGCCCTGACCCTGTCACCGGCGATCTGCGCCTCGGTGCTCAAGGCGCCGCAGCCCAAGACCACCGGTCCCTTCGGGGACTTCAACCGCAACTTCGACAAGCTGACCCTGGGATACAGTGGCTGGGTGGGGGTTCTGATCCGTCGCAGCGGCCTGGCGATGCTGGCCTTCGTGGCCGCCATCGGCGCCACCGCCTGGCTGGGTAGCTCTCTGCCGACCGGCTTCGTGCCCGCCGAGGACAAGAAATCCTTCCTGGTGGACGTTCAGTTGCCCAACGGTGCCTCCCTCAACCGTACCGAGGCGGCGATGGCCCAGATGGTGGATCAAACCCTGGCGGTGCCCGGTGTCAACTCCGTCATCCATGCGTCGGGGTTCTCGGTGCTCTCCGGTTCGGTCTCCTCCAACGGCGGCCTGCTGGTGGTGGTGCTGGATGACTGGGACGATCGCCTGTCGCCGGAGCTGACCGACAAGGCGATCATGCGCCAGCTGCAGGGGATCTACGCCCAGAATCCGCTACTGCAGGCGATGGTGTTTGCGCTGCCGCCCCTGCCTGGGGTGGGGGCCGTCGGCGGCTTCGAGTTCGTGTTGCAGGACAACATGGGCCGCAGTGCCGCCGAGCTGGCCCAGGTGATGCGAGGATTGATCATCGAAGCCAATGGCCGCCCGGAGATCGCCATGGCTTTCAGTAACTTCCGCGCCGATACCCCTCAACTGTTCGTGGATGTGGATCGCAACCAGGCCAAGGCCTTGGGGATCCCCCTGACCGAGGTGTTCTCCACCTTGCAGACCCAACTGGGCGGAAACTACGTCAACGACTTCAACCGCTTTGGCAAGGTGTTCCGGGTGATGCTGCAGGCGGAGGAGGAGTACCGCAACTCCGACCGGGATATCTCCCGTTTCTATGTGCGCACCGCCCAGGGGGAGATGGTGCCTCTCTCGACCCTGACCCGAGTGGAACCGATCCTGGGGCCCGAGGTGGTCAACAACTACAACCTCTATGGCTCCGCGGTGATCAACGGCATTCCCGCCCCCGGGTTCAGTTCCGGCCAAGCGGTGGCGGCCATGGAACAGGTGGCGGCGGGTAACTTGCCGGCCGGGTACAGCTTCAGCTGGACCGGGCAGACCTACCAGGAGATCAAGGCGGGCAACCTGGCACCGCTGATCTTCAGCCTGGCCCTGGTGTTCACCTACCTGTTCCTGGTGGCCCAGTATGAAAGCTGGACCATTCCCCTGGCGGTGATGCTGGCGGTGCCTGTGGCCGTGCTGGGGGCCTTCCTCCATGTGTGGCTGGCAGGGTCGGAGGTGAACCTCTACACCCAGATCGGCCTGGTACTGCTGATTGGCCTGGCGTCGAAGAACGCCATCCTCATTGTGGAGTTTGCCAAACAGCAGCGGGAAAGCGGCGTGGGTGTCGTGGACTCGGCGGTGACCGCGGCCAGACTGCGTTTTAGGGCGGTATTGATGACCGCGTTCTCCTTTATCCTTGGCGTGCTGCCTCTCGTGGTGGCCACAGGAGCCGGGGCCGAGAGCCGCAACAGCCTGGGTTACGCGGTGTTTGGCGGCATGGTGATGGCCGGGGTGGTAGGCACCCTGCTGGTGCCTGTGTTCTATTACCTGCTGCAAAGCATGCGTGAAAAGGTGAAGGGGCAATCGGGTTAATCGCCTAAGCGGAACAAAACAGTGGGGGCTTCGGCCCCCACTTTTGTGTCTTCACGGCACTGATAACGCCATGTTGGCGCTCTTCGGGGGGCAATTTTGCCTGGTTCTCCGTTGGCGGTGGAATGGCCCGAATCGCGCAGCAAATCATTTCGTTGTCGTCAAACCCGTGATCCCACGCACGTTATCTTCCATCACCCCCCTTCAGAAAAGATGAGAAAAGCCGGCGCCTGCCCCCTTGACCCTTTCCAGTCCCTGTGTTGGTGATTTTCTGCCGAGACAGATCAAAAACTAGGTAAAACAGCCTTATACCGAAATATTCGCCATTACCCAGGCTTGGGGAATCAATATCTCGCTAACGGCGGACTTGTGAATATTAGTGAATAAAGGCGAATAAATACCCTGCCTGAAAATCAAATGTAGGAAAATAACCACAATATTAGACTAAAGGCGTAGAATCCGATCGGCAAATTTCAGTCGAATGATTAAAACTACCGTTTAAAGCATTTGTTCTAATTAAATATCCTTTTAAATCAGCAATTTGACATGTTTCTGCAAAAAAACTGTCTTTTGGCTGTTGATCTTAAATTCACCCTGTAGCAGGTTAATTAGACAGCCTTTAGGGCATATCTTGACCGGAAGTGGTCTAAGCTTGTTTCCAAGCAAAGTGGTTTTCTAGTTACAAATGAAAGTTGCACTGGAGGTGCGCCAAATGAGCCAGATTACGGAGTTAGCGCAGGGGTTAAAGGTTATCGGTCCTCATAAGCCGGAATACGACACGATCCTAAGTGAGGATGCACTGGCGTTTCTGGCGGATCTGGCAGGGCGTTTTGCGCCCGGCGTGAAGCAGCTGCTGGCAGGGCGAGAAGCCCGCCAGGCGATGGTGGATGCGGGCCAGTTGCCCGACTTTCTGCCCGAGACCAGGGACATTCGTGACGGTGACTGGAAGATTCTGGGGATCCCTGAGGATCTGCGGGATCGTCGCGTAGAGATCACCGGGCCGGTTGAGCGCAAGATGGTGATCAACGCCCTGAATGCCAGGGTAAAGGTGTTTATGGCTGACTTCGAAGATTCACTGGCCCCCGCCTGGGATAAGGTGATTGAGGGACAGCAGAACTTGAAGGATGCGGTGGAAGGCACCATTGAGTACACCAACCCTGCCAACGGCAAGCACTACCAGCTGGATGAGGATCCAGCGGTTCTGATAGCCCGGGTTCGTGGCCTGCACCTGAAGGAAAACCATGTACTGTTCAACGGGGAGACCATTCCCGGTGCCCTGATGGACTTCGCCCTCTACTTCTACCACAACTACCGTACCCTGCTGAAGAAGGGCTCCGGCCCCTACTTCTACATTCCCAAGCTGCAGAGTCATATGGAAGCGCGCTGGTGGGCCCAGGTGTTTGCCTACACCGAAGAGAAGTTCTGTCTGCAGCCCGGCACCATCAAGGTGACCTGCCTGATTGAGACTCTGCCGGCGGTGTTCGAGATGGACGAGATCCTCTACGAACTGCGCAACAACATCGTCGGGCTGAACTGCGGACGCTGGGACTACATCTTCAGCTACATCAAGACACTGCGCAGCTATCCCGACCGGGTACTGCCGGATCGCCAGCAGGTGACCATGGACAAGCCTTTCCTGTCAGCCTACTCACGACTGCTGATCAAGACCTGTCACAAGCGCGGCGCCCTGGCCATGGGCGGCATGGCGGCCTTTATTCCCGCTAAGGATCCCGCCAAGCAGGAGCAGGTGTTGGCCAAGGTGAACCAGGACAAGGAGCTGGAAGCCCGCAACGGTCACGACGGCACCTGGGTGGCGCATCCGGGTCTGGCGGATACCGCCATGGCGGTGTTCAACGACCACATCGGTCCCGACATGGACAACCAGCTGCACATTACCCGGGATGTGGATGCCCCCATCACCGCCCGTGAGCTGCTGATGCCCTGCGAAGGGGAAGCCACCGAGGCGGGCATGCGCGCCAATATCCGCATCGCGGTGCAGTACATCGAAGCCTGGATCACCGGCAACGGCTGCGTGCCCATCTATGGATTGATGGAAGACGCCGCTACCGCCGAGATCTCCCGTTCCTCCATCTGGCAGTGGATCAAGCACGGCAAGCATCTGAGCAATGGTCAGCTGGTGACCGCCGATCTGTTTCGCTCCATGCTGAAAGAGGAGCTCAAGGTGGTACGCAACGAATTGGGTGATGAGCGCTTCAACGGCGGCGCCTTCGACCGGGCTGCCGAACTGTTCGAGCAGCTGACCACAGCCGATGAGCTGGCAGAGTTCCTGACCCTGTCTGGCTACCAGATTTTGACCCAAGAAACGGTTTCTTAAGGATTTGCAATTTCAAGGAGTAACACTATGTCCACCTACAAGTCAGACATCGACAACGCAGCCACTTTGATTGGGTCTCAAGGCAGTGCCTGGAACGCCATCAACCCGGAGTACGCCGCCCGGATGAAGGCGCAGAACAAGTTTAAGACCGGCCTGGATATCGCTCGCTACACCGCCAAGATCATGCGGGCCGACATGGAGCGCTACGACAACGACCCTTCCCAGTACACCCAGTCCCTGGGTTGCTGGCACGGTTTCATCGGTCAGCAGAAGATGATCTCCATTAAGAAACACTTCAACAGCACCGATCGTCGCTACCTGTACCTGTCCGGTTGGATGGTGGCGGCCCTGCGTTCCGAGTTTGGCCCTCTGCCGGATCAGTCCATGCATGAGAAGACCTCGGTGGCCGGCCTGATTGAGGAGCTGTACACCTTCCTGCGCCAGGCCGATGCCCGTGAGCTGGGCGGTCTGTTCCGTGCCCTGGATGCGGCCCGCGAGGCGGGTGACAGTGCCAAGGAAGCGGAGATCCAGAGCCAGATCGACAACCATCAGACCCACATCGTGCCCATCGTGGCGGACATCGATGCCGGCTTCGGTAACGAGGAAGCCACCTACCTGCTGGCCAAGAGGATGATTGAAGCCGGTGCCTGCTGCATTCAGATTGAGAACCAGGTGTCCGATGAGAAGCAGTGTGGCCACCAGGACGGCAAGGTAACCGTGCCCCATGAGGACTTCCTGGCCAAGATCCGTGCCGTCCGTTATGCCTTCCTGGAGCTGGGGGTGGATGACGGTGTGATCGTTGCCCGTACCGACTCCCTGGGCGCCGGCCTGACCAAGCAGATCGCCATCACCGAAGAGCCCGGTGACCTGGGTGACCAGTACAACAACTTCCTGGACGGTGAGTACATCGACAGTGCCGACGACATCGCCAACGGTGACCTGGTGATCAAGGCCAACGGCAAGCTGCTCAAGCCTAAGCGTCTGCGCTCCAACCTGTTCCAGTTCCGTAAGGGCACAGGTGAGGACCGGGTGGTGCTGGACTGCATCACCTCGCTGCAGAACGGTGCCGACCTGTTGTGGATCGAGACCGAGAAGCCGCACGTGGGTCAGATTGCCGCCATGGTGAACCGCATCCGTGAAGTGGTGCCCAACGCCAAGCTGGTTTACAACAACAGCCCCTCCTTCAACTGGACCCTGAACTTCCGCCAGCAGGTGTTCGATGCCTGGAGCGAAGCGGGTAAGGATGTGTCTGCCTTTGACCGTGCCAACCTGATGAGCGAAGAGTACGACGCCACCGAACTGGCCCAGGAAGCGGATGCCAAGATTCGCACCTTCCAGGCGGATGCCGCCCGTGAAGCGGGGATTTTCCACCACCTGATCACCCTGCCGACCTACCACACCGCAGCCCTGTCCACCGACAACCTGGCCAAGGAGTACTTCGGTGACCAAGGGATGCTGGGCTACGTGAAGAACGTCCAGCGTCAGGAGATTCGCCAGGGCATCGCCTGCGTGAGGCACCAGAACATGGCCGGCTCCGACATGGGTGACGATCACAAGGAGTACTTCTCCGGTGACGCGGCCCTGAAGGCAGCGGGTAAAGACAACACCATGAACCAGTTCGGTTGATGGTGTGGCGCTGGCCTCCCTCGGCCATCGCCATGACCGGCTTCGAGCAGTTGGAGGCCGGTGCTCCATCCACCGCCATGCAGTAGGGCGGTGGGTTGGCGGAGTGGAGTGACTCCCGACCGTCAGCCATGGGGTACCACGAGTACCCTGCCCTATGGGGCTGTTGATCTTTGGTGGTTAGTCTTTGGTTGAGAATGACGACAGCCAATCGAGAAGTTCGATAGCTGGCTTGGTGGTTCCAAGTCAAAATCGAACGACGACGAGAGGCTGGTGTCAGGCCAACCCCGGAGGGCACCGACTTAGATTCAAAACGGGCTTGCAAAGAGACTTTTCTCTTGGCTAGCGGTGTCCGAATTGTCTTAAGTTTGGTGCAAAGGAAATCATCAATGGTCATCAGCCCCAGCAAGGGCATCCTTCCAATTTAGCTACGTTGCTTGTGCTTAGGGGAGTGGATCTTGCGGCCACTCCCCCTTTTTTTGTCCCGCTTTTACGTTCTCTGTTCACTCTTTAACGCCGCCGTGATGGCAGAGCGGCTCAGCTGGTGAATGTGCAGGGCCATCTCATCGTTGCTGTAGTTCTGTTTTCCCGAGAGCCACTGGGTCAGCATCCAGGCGTAGGAGCCGGCGATGGAGTGGGCCAGCAGCGGCAAGGGCAGGGTCAGTGCCTTGTCGGCGAAACAGTGGCGCAGGTTCTCCTCCACCAAAGTGGTGAGCAGCTCCCGGGTGTGTCGGGAGACGTACCCCGTGTCTGTGCCCAGTCGATAGGCCACCGCCCTGCGCAGACAATGGCGGCTCTGATATTGCTCCAGGAAGCGCTGCAGTGACGGGGGTGGGGTGTCTGCCAGCCACTGTTCGCTGCTCTGCAGATCCGCAAACAGATCCAGGAAGATGCTGCGATGCAGCCCCACCAGCAGATCCGCCTTGCTCTTGAAGTGGCGGTAGAAGGTGCTGCGTCCCACATCCGCCGCCTCGGCGATCTCCGCCACCCCCAGTTCGTGATAGTGGCGCTGGCCAATCAGCCCGGTGAAGGCGTTGATCAGCCGAGTAACGGTACGGTTCTTCTGGCGCTGGCCTGCTTGCATGACACACTCCGGTGGGACAAAAGGGTTGGTCTGTCTCAGTTGGGACTGAGGCAAGCCATTGTCCTTAGGCGAAGGGCTGGGAGCAAATTAGACTGTCCGGGTTGGGATCGCGGTCATTTTCTCAGGAAGAGGCAGAAAAAAATGACTACAGGACAACTGGATAGAACATCGTGACCATTACCGAACTCCTCTCTCTGGCTCTGTTTGCCGCCCTGGGCGCCTGGCTGCTGCTGAGCCGCTGGCCCAAGATGGGCTGGTTACCGGCCGCCACCCTGGCGCTAACCGCCTGGGTTCTCGCCCTGGCGCCCCTGGTGTGGGGCGCCTTCCTGTTGCTGGCCGCCTTGATGGTGCTGACCTCGGCCCTGGTGACCCTGCCGCCCCCGGCGCTTAAGAGGGTGGATCAGTGGCGCGGTTATGCCCAGGCCGCCTGTGCCCTCTCCTTTGGCGCCATTGCCGTCCAGTATGCCCTGCACGTGATGCAGCTGTGGGAGGGGGTGCCCTGGGTTGCCCGGCCGGACCTGGTGGATGGCTTTTTGCCCATCGCCGCCGGAATCCAGCTGCAGGCCTGGCTGGTTGAGGGCTACTGGGATGGCCATCACCCCGCCGGGGTGATCCTGCTGCTGCTGACCCTGTTGGTAAGCCTTGGGGTCAAGCGCGCCTTCTGTGGTTGGGTTTGCCCCCTGGGGTGGCTGGGAGAGCGGCTCTATCAACTGAGACTGAAGTTCTGGCCTGCCAAACTGACGCCCCCTGCCTGGCTGGACTGGCCGCTGCGCTCGCTGAAGTACATCTTGCTGGGGGGCATCGTTGCCATCGTCCTCAGCCTGGGGGGCAAGGGTTCCATCGGTTTCCTCAATGGTCAGTATCATCAGGCGGCGGATCTGAAGATGTGGTACCTGTTTGCCAGCCCCACTCTGATAACCGTCCTGTGTGTGGCATTGGTGGTGGCCGTGATGGCCCTGCGTCGGGGCGCCCTGTGCCGCTATCTTTGTCCCTACGGCGCCTGGCTGGCCATAGGTGGCTTGCTGAGTCCCTTCAAGGTGCGTCGTAACCCACAACGTTGCCTTAAGGAGGCCAAGGAGATGGCCTGTGACAAGTGCACCCGAGCCTGTCCGGCGGGGATTCCGGTGGACAAACGGGGCACGGTGCACAGCGATGAGTGCAACAGCTGTCAGCGCTGTGTCAGTGCCTGTCCGGTGAAAGGAGCGGTGACCGTCAGCCTGCCTGGCCATCGACTGCCCCTGTCGCCCCTGGCCCTGGTGTTGTGGCTGATGCTGGTGATGCTGGTGTTGCCCTTCCTGCTCCATGGGGCGGACCTGTGGCAGAGCAGCACTGACCCCGAGCTGCGCAGTCTGCTGTTGAACAACCTGGGCTTCCTGGGGCATTAACAAGAAAAAAGGTGCCCTCGGGGCACCTTTTTCCATCTCTCCATGGCGCGTCAGCGCTCCAGGCAGGGCTTCAGCCGTTTGGCTCGCACCCCCTGCCACCACCAGACGCACAGGAAGATCAGGGCGCCGTAGACCATGGCAGAGCCCAGGGACCAGGCGAACAGCAAACAGGCAACGCTGCCACTGGCGGCCTTAAGGCGGAAACGACCGGGCAGCAGACGCCAGGCGGCCAGCATGGAGAGCAGGTAGATCACCACGAACACGCCATTGACCGACTCCAGCAGGGTTTCGAAGCCCCAGCCAAAGCCGTGGGCCAGCACCAGGGAGGCGGCCACCACCGACAGCAGCACCCCAAGGCCCAGGGCAGGTACCCGATGGCGGTTGAGTCTGGCGAACAGCGGCGGCAGCTGCTTCTCCTGGGCCAGGCTCCAGCCCAGGCGGGACATCCCTGCCAGGTAGGTGTTGACCGTGGCGATGCCGGCGGCGGTACCCAGCACCCCGACCACCAGCTCACCTCCGCCGCCCAGCACATGGTTGAACAGACGCACCATGGCCAGGCCCTCTCCGGCGGGCAGCGCCTGAATCAGTGCGGTGCAGAGCAGGTAGATGGCGGCCACCAGCAGGGTGGCGATCACCATGGCAGGCACAAAGTCACGCTCCGGGCGCTTGAACTCGGCGGACAGGTGGCTGACCACCTCCACACCCAGGTAGGCCCACAGCGCCAGGGCAAAGGCGCCCCAGACCCCAGGGGTAAACTGCGGCATTTCCCCGCTGGGCAGGGACAGGCCGCCACTGACTCCCAGCACCACCGCCAGGATGGCCAGGGTCAGGCCCAGTTGCAGGGAGCTGGAGAGCTGCATGCCGCGCACGTTGATCAGCCAGAGTCCGGCCAGCATCCCCAGCTGAGCCAGCAGCAGGGTGCTGCCCT
The DNA here is from genome assembly GCF_048263965.1 of Ferrimonas sp. Lineage (NCBI taxonomy): Bacteria > Pseudomonadati > Pseudomonadota > Gammaproteobacteria > Alteromonadales > Ferrimonadaceae > Ferrimonas > Ferrimonas sp. The sequence goes on from NZ_JBLXDO010000008.1 coordinate 86,430, forward strand.
CCAGGTGCACCAGGGGACGGATAAACTCGAAGGTCATCATGATCGCCGCCGGGGTACCGATGGGGGCGGCCATCAGGAACAGCATGCCCACACTGGTGCCCAGGCGGCGACCGAACGCCAGCTGGACGAAGTGGGAGGGACCGCCGGCGTTGGGAAAGCGTTTGCCCAACTCGGCGAAGATCAGCGCCAGGGGCAGGATGGCGGCCACCAGCAGCATCCAGGCCCACATCGCCCCCTCTCCCGCCATTTTGACGGTGAGCTCTGGCAGGATGAATACACTGGTGCCCAGCAGGGAGGTGGTGATCAGTCCCACCCCCTGCCAGCGCCCTATGGTGCCTTTCAATTCGGTCATGATTGGTTCTGGTGTTAAGGGATAATAGAGGCAAGTGTACGCCTAAATTTTCCTTGTCGGCGTCGGAAATGGCACGCAAACTATCGGAGTTTGCCGACGGATCGTCGGCTGTCGCCGACAGGAGAAAACCGATGCCCCAAACCCTGGACTCATTCGATCAGGCGATCCTGGCGGAGCTGCGCCTGGATGCCCGTCAGCCGGTGGCCGCCATCGCCGACAAGGTCAACCTGGCGCGCTCCTCGGTGTCAGAGCGGATCAAGAAGCTGGAGCAGCGCGGGGTGATCCGGGGTTACCGGGCTCAGATTCAGCAATCCATGCTGTCGGGGATCAGTGCCTACTTCGAGATCATCCATGAGGATAAGAGCTGCCTGGACATCATCGATGTGATTCGCCAGATCCCTGAGGTGATGAGCTGCCATGGCATCAGCGGTCACATCGATCTGCTGGTGTTCGTCAAGATGGACTCCATGCAGCGCCTCCATGAGATCCGCGCCGAGATCAACGATCTGCCCTCTGTGGTGAAGATCACCACCCATGTGGTGATGAACGAGTGGCTCTGAAGCCGGTTGATGCTCAGCGGTTGGGCCACTCAAGCGCCCTCTGCCGGGCATAGTCCATCATCTTCGGGTAGAGCTCCATGAAGGTGTCACTGATCTCTTCATGGTGTTGCCACAGCACCGCGTCGCCCCCCTCCAGCAGCTGCGGCCGGCTCAGGCGGCGGCTGATTCCGTTGACCGCCAGGGCGATCCCCTCCCGGTAGCGATAACTGCCCAGCCAGTCGCCCCTGGCCATGTTGCTGACCAGCCGGTGGCCGACCTGCGGAAGCTGGGGGTCGGTCAGCAGGGTGTGGTAGCTCTGCTGGCAAAAGTGCTCCAGCGAGTCGTGGTGATAACCGGACCAGTGACTGGCCAACTGGTGGTCGAAGGCCATGTCCAGCAGGATGCCGGCGGTTCGGCGGTAGGGGTGGGGGAACAGCGCCTTGAGGGTCTGCATCTGTGGCTGGGCATCGATGCGGCTGTCCAGCTGGCGGTGCAGCCAGATCCCCTGCTGCAGAGGATGGGGCAGGTGGTCGATGGGGCCCTTGACCAGATCCCCGGCCAGGGCGCCGGCCAGACTGGTGTCGGTAATGTGGGCCAGATGCAGGTGAGCGAGGAAGTTCATGGGCTCACCTTAGCCCCAGGGCGCTATGGCGGCAAGGCTTCAGTTGCTGCGGCGTTGTTTCATCTGATCGCGCATCTTCTGTTTCTGCTCGTCGCGAATCACCTCATACTCCTTCCACTGGGTCTCGGTGAGAATCTCCCGGAGTGCCTCATCCCGGGCTTCGGCGGCGTCGCGCATCTGTCGTCCCTTGTCACGACGGCTGCCGCCGCTCTCTTTCAGGGTGAGCAGGGTGTCACTGAAACGGGTCTGCTGCTCCAGGACCTCGGCCTGTTGTGACTCGGTCAGAGACAAGGCCTCTGTGAGGCGGTCGGTCATCTCCTGGGCCAGCTCGTTGGCTTCACCGGCGTGCAGGGTCAGGGGCAGTGCCAGCAGCAGGGAAAAAATCAGGTTACGCATGGTGGGTATCTCCGTTTGCAATCAGGAGCTCCTATTCTATGGAGGAGAGTGTCAACCGCTGTCCGCAGTGGGTAAAGATAGGAAAACTTGATTATGACCCGTTCACTTCTTAGACTAGCGCCCCCGCCCTAAGGGGTGATGCCACAGAGTAGATGAGTATGCAGGTTGCTGACTTCCAATTTGACCTTCCCGATGAACTGATTGCCCGCTATCCCACCGAGGAGCGCAGCGCATCGCGCTTGCTGCATCTGGATGGCAACAGCGGCCATCTGGTGGACAGTCAGTTTCCGGACCTGCTGGACCTGCTCCACGACGGGGATCTGCTGGTGTTCAACAACACCAGGGTGATTCCCGCCCGTGTCTATGGCCAAAAAGCCTCAGGCGGCAAGATTGAGGTGCTGGTGGAGCGGGTGCTGGACACCCGTCGGGTGCTGGCCCATGTGCGCTCCTCCAAGTCGCCCAAGCCCGGCACCGAGCTGGTGTTCGATCAGGGGATCAGCGCCACCATGGTGGCCCGCCACGATGCCCTGTTTGAGATCAAGTTCCACGGCGACACCCCGGTCCTCTCCATTCTGGATGCCATCGGCCACATGCCCCTGCCCCCCTATATCGACCGTCCCGATGAGGAGACCGATAAGGAACGCTATCAGACCGTCTATAACCAGCGCCCCGGCGCGGTGGCGGCGCCCACCGCCGGCTTGCACTTCGATGAGGGGATGATGGCCAAGCTGAAGGCCAAGGGAGTGGAGTTTGCCTATGTGACCCTGCACGTTGGGGCGGGCACCTTCCAGCCGGTGCGGGTCGACAAGGTCGAAGACCACCACATGCACTCCGAGTGGGCGGAAGTGCCCCAGGAGGTGGTGGACGCGGTGATCCGCACCAAGGCCAATGGCGGCCGGGTGGTGGCCGTGGGCACCACCTCGGTGCGCTCACTGGAGTCTGCCGCCCAGGCGACCCTGGCCAAGACCGGAGTGCTGGAGGCGTTCGCCGCCGACACCAGCATCTTCATCTACCCCGGTTACCGTTTCCAGCTGGTGGATGCCATGGTCACCAACTTCCACCTGCCCGAGTCCACCCTGATCATGCTGGTCAGTGCCTTTGCCGGTCAGGACAATGTGATGAACGCCTATCGGCATGCCGTTGAGAACCGGTACAGGTTCTTCAGTTATGGTGATGCCATGTTCATCAACCGGGACGAGAAGCTCCACGGCGAGGTGGAGTAGATCCCGGTCCAGATTTGATGCGCCGCCCCTGGGCGGCGCTCTGTTTTTCGGCATTCGGAGCCCCAGAGGCCCAGGTTTTAGGGGTTTTTTGATCCCCATCTCACTGGCTCCCTTGAAATCCGCTACCTGAATCCACATTTTGTATTTCATGCCAAGGGCATGTGTATTTCGTCAGACTGTTTATCTGGCACAAAGAGGATGTAATGAAGTTCGATCTGATCACCACCGATGGCCGCGCACGCCGTGGTCGCCTCACCTTTGAGCGGGGCACAGTAGAAACCCCGGCCTTTATGCCCGTGGGTACCTATGGCACCGTCAAGGGGATGACTCCGGAAGAGGTGGAGGCCACAGGCGCTGAGATCTGCCTGGGCAACACCTTCCACCTGTGGCTGCGTCCCGGCACCGAGATCATGCAAAAGCATGGGGACCTGCACGATTTTATGAATTGGCAGAAGCCGATTCTGACCGATTCCGGCGGTTTCCAGGTGTTCTCCCTGGGGGACATCCGTAAGATCACCGAAGCCGGGGTGCACTTCCGTCACCCCATCAACGGTGACAAGATCTTCCTGGATCCCGAGAAGTCCATGGAGATCCAGTATCACCTGGGCTCCGACATCGTGATGATCTTCGATGAGTGCACCCCCTATCCGGCTACCGAAGAGGAAGCGGGCAAGTCCATGCGCATGTCCCTGCGCTGGGCTCAGCGTTCCCGTGACGCCTTCGACAAGCTGGAGAACCCCAACAACCTGTTCGGCATCATCCAGGGCGGCGTCTATGAGCACCTGCGTGATGAGTCCCTCGAGGGACTGATGAACATCGGCTTCGACGGTTACGCCGTCGGTGGTCTGGCGGTTGGGGAGCCCAAGGAGGACATGCACCGCATCCTTGAACACATCTGCCCCAAGATCCCCGAAGACAAGCCCCGTTACCTGATGGGCGTGGGCAAGCCGGAGGATCTGGTGGAGGGCGTGCGCCGTGGTATCGACATGTTCGATTGCGTGATGCCCACCCGTAATGCCCGTAACGGTCACCTGTTCACCTCCGAAGGGGTGATCAAGATCCGTAACGCCAAGCACAGGGACGACACCCGCCCGCTGGATGCCGAGTGTGACTGTTACACCTGTAAGAACTACAGCCGCTCCTACCTGCACCATCTGGATCGCTGTAACGAGATTCTGGGCGCCCGACTGAACACCATCCACAACCTTCGTTACTATCAAAAGGTGATGGAAGGTTTGCGGGGGGCTATTGAGCAGGGTAAATTAGAGCACTTTGTCGAAGAGTTCTATTCCAAGCTGGGCCGCCCTGTGCCGCCTTTAAACGATTGACTAACAGAGAACTAAAAGAGAACCACTATGTTAATTCCAATGGCATACGCTGAAGCTGGTGCCGCCCCCCAGGGTGGCGGTCTGCAAACCCTGATCATGCTGGTGGTATTCGGTCTGATCTTCTACTTCATGATCTACCGTCCCCAGGCCAAGCGCACCAAGGATCACAAGAACCTGATGTCCTCCCTGAGCAAGGGTGACGAGGTCCTGACCAACGGTGGTCTGGTTGGCAAGATCGCCAAGATCAAAGAGGACGATGATTTCGTGGTTCTGTCCCTGAACGATCAGACTAACGTGACCATCCAGAAGAGCTTTATCACTGCTGTTCTGCCTAAGGGTTCCCTGCAGTCTCTGTAAGTTGGTTGAGAGGGCACAGCGGTGCTGAATAAATATCCATTATGGAAGAGCCTGATGGTGGTGTTCATCATCGCCATTGGTGCTCTTTACGCCTTGCCGAACGTGTTCGGTGAAGATCCTGCCCTGCAGATCTCCGCCGGCCGTAACGCCGAGGTGACTCCGTCTACCCTGACCCGGCTGCAATCTGCGGTTGAGTCTCAGGGTTTGACCATCAAGCGGGCTGAGCTGGAAAACGGCCAGATCCTGATACGTTTCAACAGCGGTGATGATCAGCTGAAGGCCAAGGATCTGGTGTCCAAGGAGCTGGGGGATGACTACTTCGTCGCCCTGAACCTGGCTCCGGCGACACCTGACTGGCTGGCAGCCATCGGCGGCAGCCCGATGAAACTGGGTCTGGACCTTCGTGGTGGTGTGCACTTCCTGATGGAGGTGGACATGAGCGAAGCGGTACGCAAGCAGGAGACCCAGCTGGTCACCGACTTCCGTGCCGACCTGCGTGGTGAGAAGCTGCGTTATGCCGGCATTCGTGCCGGTGCCAAGGGCATCGAGATCCGCTTCCGCGACGAGGAGACCCTGGTCAAGGCGGAGGATTTCCTCAAACAGCGTAACCCCAACCTGCTGTTCGACGACAAGGAACTGACCTTGCACGTCACCATGGGCGATGCGTATCTGGCCGAAGTTCAGAAGTACGCCCTGCAGCAGAACATCACCATTTTGCGTAACCGGGTGAACGAACTGGGTGTGGCCGAGCCTGTGGTTCAGCAGCAGGGCACCAACCGCATCGTGGTTGAGCTGCCTGGTGTTCAGGACACCGCCCGCGCCAAGGAAATTCTGGGCGCCACGGCGACCCTGGAGTTCCGCATGGTGACCGAAGGCGCCGATCTGGGCGCCGCGGTACGTGGCCGTGTGCCTCCGGGTTCTCAGCTGTTTGAAGACTCCAATGGCCGCCCTGTGTTGCTGGACAAGCGGGTGATCCTCACCGGTGACCATATCACCGGCGCCCAGTCCGGCTTCAGTGAGACCAGCCAGCCTCAGGTAAGCATCAACCTGGATGCCACCGGCGGTAACAAGATGGCCGACTGGACTCGGGACAAGATCGGCAAGGCGATGGCCACGGTCTTCATCGAGTACAAGTCCACCGGCGAGCGTAACCCCGACGGTTCTCCCAAGTTCGATAAGCACGAAGAGGTGATCAACACCGCGACCATCCAGGCTCGCCTGGGTCGCAGCTTCCGCATCACCGGCCTGGACACTCCTCAGGAGGCTCAGAAGCTGGCCCTGCTGCTGCGTGCCGGTGCCCTGATTGCGCCGATCACCATCGTCCAGGAGAGCACCATCGGTCCCTCCATGGGTCAGGAAAACATCGACAACGGTATGGCCGCGATGCTCTCCGGCCTGGTGGCCACCATCCTGTTTATGGCGGTCTATTACCGTAAGTTTGGTTTCATTGCCGTGGGCGCCCTGGTGGCCAACATCGTACTGATGGTGGGCATCATGTCGATGATCCCCGGTGCCACCCTGACCATGCCCGGTATCGCCGGTATCGTACTGACGGTGGGTATGGCGGTGGATGGTAACGTGCTGATCTTCGAGCGTATCCGTGAGGAGCTCAAGGCGGGTCGCAGCGTTCAGCAGGCGATCCACGAGGGCTATGCCAACGCCTTCTCCACCATTGCCGATGCCAACATCACCACCCTGCTGACCGCGCTGATTCTGTTCGCCGTGGGCACCGGGCCGGTGAAGGGCTTCGCAGTGACCCTGATGATCGGTATTGCCACCTCCATGTTTACCGCCATCGTCGGCACCCGTGCCGTTGTTAACGGTCTCTGGGGCGGCAAGCGTCTCAAGAAGCTGTCGATTTAAGGGGCTGTCATGTTTGAACTGTTAAAACTGAACAAGACCGTTGATTTCCTGAAGCATGCACGGGTGATCAGTATGATCTCCCTGCTGCTGATGGCGGCTTCCGTGGCCTCTCTGGCCACCCGAGGCATCAACTGGGGTCTGGATTTCACCGGCGGTACCGTTGTAGAGATTGTCTACTCCGAAGCCAAGGACACCTCCGAACTGCGCAAGGCTGTGGAAGCCCAGGGTGTGGAAGGGGTGATCGTCCAGCACTTCGGCGCGGCCACCGACCTGATTGTCCGTGTTCCGCCCAAGGCGGGTAAGGGCAACGAGATGGTGTCCCGCATCGAGGGTGCGGCCCGCAGCCTGGAATCTGACGCGGTGATCAAGCGCGTTGAGTTCGTCGGTCCCCAGGTGGGTAAAGAGCTGGCAGAGCAGGGCGGCCTGGCCGTACTGACCGCCATCATCTGCATCCTGGCCTACGTGGCGTTTCGCTTCGAGTGGCGTCTGGCCCTGGGTGCGGTAGCGGCCCTGGTGCACGACGTGACTGTGACCCTGGGTGTGTTCTCTTTCTTCTTCCTGGAGTTCGACCTGACGGTGCTGGCGGCGGTGCTGGCGGTTGTGGGTTACTCCCTCAACGACACCATCGTGGTGTTCGACCGGGTTCGGGAGAACTTCCGTAAGATGCGTAAGGGTACCCCGGAACACGTGGTCAACACCTCGGTGACCCAGACCATGAGCCGGACCATCATCACCACAGGCACCACCCTGTTCGTGGTGATTGCCCTGTTCGTTCAGGGTGGCTCCATGATCCACGGCTTCGCCACCGCGCTGCTGCTGGGCATTGGCTTCGGTACCTTCTCCTCCATCTATGTGGCCAGCTACGCTTCCATCAAGCTGGGCCTGACCCGCGAGCACATGATGCCCGTGGTGGTGGAAAAAGAGGGTGCAGATCAGGAAAGCTTGCTGCCCTGATTCAGTGCCAGTCGCATTGTTCAACTCTAAGCCACCCTACGGGGTGGCTTTTTTATGGCATTTTGTAGATGATGTCCGGGCACAACTCATAAAGGATCAGTGACGTGCTTGGCCGGGAATGCGGTGATTGGGACTTTGACAGAAGCCCTGCCGCGGGTCGACACTGAACGGAGTGACACGAGGATTAGAGTGTGGTTATGGACAGCTTTGTTGAGTTATACCGGGCCAGTAACGCCCTGGAGGCTCATGCCCTGAAGGGGGCGCTGGAGCAACAGGGGGTGATGGTACGACTGCTGGGGGAAGCCCTGGCTGGCGGAACCGGTGAGCTACCCGTCGACAGTCAGGAGGTCGGCTTGTTGGTGCAACGTCGTCATTTGGAAAAAGCCAACGCCGTCTTGGAGCAGTATCATCAGAGTCAGGCCCCCTGGCAGTGTCCCAGCTGTGGGGAGCAGAACGATGGCCATTTCGAGACCTGTTGGCGCTGCGGGGGCGTCCCCCAAAAATAGGTCTTACATATGAAGCACAATCCCGGATTTGAACAGCTGGTGGACTCCCTCCGCCCCAAAGTCAATGAGATCTCCATCGATACCCTGCTGAACTGGCAGGATGCCAGCACCCCACACCACCTGGTGGATTGCCGCGAGCAGGATGAGTGGCAGAGCGACCGTCTCCCCGGCGCCGCCTACCTGGGCCGCGGAGTGATGGAGCGGGATGTGGAAACCCTCTACCCCAATAAAGACAGTGTGCTGGTGCTCTACTGTGGCGGCGGCTACCGCTCGGTACTGGCGGCACACAACCTGGAGCAGATGGGGTACACCCAGGTGCACTCTCTCATCGGCGGCCGCCGTGAATGGATGGCCCGCAGCCTGCCCATGGAAGCCTGATGCGCTACTTTCCCCTCTTTTTCGATACCAGGGAGCGTCAACTACTGATTGTCGGCGGTGGTGAGGTGGCTGCTCGCAAGCTGTCACTGTGGCGGCGTAGCGAGATGGCCATCACCCTGGTCTCCCCGGCACTCAACGGTGAATTGAGTGCCCGTCAGGGGGAGTTTACCTGGCTGGCCCAGGAGTTCAGCGATGAGCTGGTGAGGGGGAAGCACGGGGTGATCGCCGCCACCGACGATGAGGTCCTGAACCGGAGGGTGGCCGCATTGGCTCGCCAGGCCGGCGCCTGGGTCAATGTGGTGGATGACCCCGAATCCTGCACGGTGATCACCCCGGCCATTGTCGACCGCACACCCATGGTGGTGGCCATCGGCAGTGAAGGGGCGGCGCCGGTGCTGGTCAAGGAGCTTCGGCGTCGCATCGAGTCCCTGTTACCTGAGTCCCTGGGAGCCCTGGCGCGTTTTATGGGGCAGGCCCGCTACCGCATTCCTCTGAAGCTACGCCGCTCGGTCTGGGAGCGGTTCCTGGGCAGTAATGGCCTGGAGTGGGACGAACAGCGCAGCCAAGGGCGATTCCAAACGGCCCTTGAGGGAGAGGAGCTGCCAGGCTGGGTGCTGTTGATCCCTGCCGATCAGGATGCGGAGCTGCTGCCGCTAAAAGCGGTTCGGCTGATGCAGGAGTGTGATGCCCTGTGGCATCAGGGGCCCCTGCCTCGGGCCCTGGATGAGCTGTGTCGCCGGGATGCCAGCCGCATGGAAGTGAGCGACTCAGCCCTGCCTGAGGTTCGCGGGAAAGTGATGCTGGTGGTGAGCAGTGAGGCCGACCTGACCGCTCATCTGAAAGGGGCGCGGGTCATGCGCGTCGAGTCCGGCAGGGTCACGGGTTAGAACAGATCGTTTCCGGTGACCACCATCAGGGCGAAGATCCACACGGTAAAGGCCATGCACAGGTGCACCAGGCCATAGATCAGGGCGTCAGAACGCTTCATCACCCGGTCGTCCACCAGCAGATAGAGGTGGAGCAGGGCAATCAACCCCATGGCGATGTTCAGCGGCCACTGGAAGGCGTGGTTGCCTTCAGGGATCACCAGTCTTACCAGGATGGCAAACACCACCATCATCAGGGTTAATATCGGCGCCAGGCCGATTCGGTAACTGTCCGGATACCACTGCAGCACGTTATCTCCTTATCTGTGTGCCGATCACTTCCTGGCAATCAGTTGCGCCGTGAAGCGATGCGGTTGGCTGTGCTCCTTTTCAACGTAATGCAGAGTGGTCAGGGATGCAAAGTGTTGTTGCAGCTCGCCGGGCTTTAACAGGAAATCCGGGTTGCTGGGCTTGCCGATGCTGGCCTGTTGTTCCAGGAAGGTCTCGTACACCAGCAGGCCGCCCGGCATCAGCGCCTGCTCTATGGCACTCATCAGCGGGCGGTGCAGATAGTTGAACACTAAGATGGCGGCAAACTGCCTCTCTCCCAAGGGGGAGCACCCCGGTTGTTCCAGATCCTGCTGCCAGGTGACCAGATTCAATCGTTCATCAGCCGCAGCCTGTTGCAGCTGGCTCAGGGCGTCGCCATTGCGGTCGCAGCACCACAGGGGCAGGACTTGTCTGGCCAGGTAGAGGGCATTACGACCATGGCCACAGGCCAGGTCCAGTATGGGCCCTTGGGGAAGGGTATCGAACAGGGGCAGGTTGTCGGTAATCAGTGACGCCGGGGTCTGGGTGCAGGGCATGGGGCTCTCCTTGTCGAATCGCCCCCAGTATACCCTTAAAGGGGTTAGCCTGAAGCTTAGCCCTTGATCTCCTTGGGACCGTCGATGCGCTTGCGGTGCACCACGGAGTAGTGTCGCAGTCCGGCGGGGCCATGGGAGGTGACCACAGAGATCAGGGCCACCAGGCAGAACAGCGGTACCTTGAATTGGGGGAAGGGGTAGCACAGGGCCACCAGCACCACCTTGACCAGGGTCAGTACCCCTTTCATCTGAATCAGCCACAGGGGGGAGCGGATGATCTCCCAGGCCATCAGGATCAGCCCGGTGCTCATGGCCAGAATCCACCAGGGCAGCCACAGCGCCTTCTCCACCTCATAGAAGAAGCCACCACTGGCGCCGATGATCCCCAGCACATGCAGGGCGCGCAGGCTGGATTTACCCAGTCGCTGAATCCAGAACTGTTTCTCGGGGATGTGGGCGTGCTTCTTGGCCATGGGGGGATCCACTGGAAAAATTTGCCCAAGGGTATCACAGTGCTTTCGAAAGAGTGGACAGCCTTATCTCAAACACCCCCCGATGGCGTGATCCCCCGCACGTCGACAATAAATTCCTTAAATACCCGGAAACTGAATGAGATTTTTTTCTGTCCTATGGTTTACAGTTGAAATGAATCCGGGTAGGGAATCCGGCTGTATGGCGACGAAGAGGAGTGGAACATGATGAAGCGACTGATTCTGGGTGCATTGGTGATGAGCAGTGGCGTGTCCGCCATGCCCGGTATGGGCAATGGCATGCCGCAGAATGCCCCGGGAGCCAACCCCCATGGCGCCATGCCCCTGGAGACCGCCGAGCTGACCGGCGTTTTGACCAGCCAGCAACTGATCTTCGAGATGATCCCCATGGGCCGTGAATACCTGGCCTACCAGGTGGACCAGAGCGCCATGGCGCCGCTGAAGACTGTCTCCGAACCTGTGGAGATCCTGGCGGTGCTGGGCACCTGGGAGCCCACCAGTCAGAAGCAGGTGCCACGGATGATGAAGATCCTCAAGCTGGCGGAGAACGACAAGATCACTGCCCAGTATGTGGGGGTGGATAAGAAAGGCAGTGCCGGAGACAGCACGCTGCTGGAGGGAATACAGGTTTTGGCCTTCCCCACCTTCATCGTTCGACAGGGCGGCAAGGAGGTCGGGCGCATCGAAGGGGCCCCCAAGGGGGGATTGGAACAGGCCCTGGTCGATATCCTCAAGTAATCTTTTCGAAGCCGCCGCCAGGCGGCTTTTTCATGGAGCAGTCTTTGTCGCCGGCTTTGTGAAACAGCCTCAAGGTCAGCGGCCAGTGTACCCCCCTCGGTTGCATTGGATCGCCCCAGGCGCCGGCCAGTGCCTCCCAGATGGGGGCCAGCGCCGCCTCGTCATGTTGGCGCAGATAGCTTTGCAAGGCGGACCAGGTGCGCAGGTAGCCGATAAACTGATGCAGGCTCCAGTGGTGACTCAGTGTGGTCAGCTGGGGCGTCTGAGGTCGAAGCGGCAGACTGAGCCCAGTATAGCCCTGCTCCACCCAGCGCCGCTCCGGGGTCCAGAATGAACCGAGTACCTCTTCATACAGCTGGTGTACCGCCCTGTCCACGTCATTGTTGACGCTGCAGTTACCGTAACTCCATACCGCCAGTATGCCGTTGGGCTTCAACACCCGGGCAACCTCTGGCCCCAGTGACTTAAGGTTTAGCCAATGGAGTGCCTGGGCGATGGTGATGAGATCCACACAGCTGTCCCGCAGTGGCAGAGACTCCCCCAGGGCCACCAGGTAGCTCAGGTTGCTGGCCTGGCAACTGTGGCTCAGCTGATGAGGGCTGAGGTCAGCCCCCAGTACCTGAGTGAAATGACGCGCCAGACCGCCGGCAGACTGGCCCGAGCCTGTGGCCAAATCCAGCGCCAGGCAACGGGAGGGAGCCAGTTCGGCCAACTGCTCGAACAGAGCGGTGGGGTAGTGAGGGCGGAAGCTGGCGTACTCCCTGCTGTGTCCGGAGAACAGGTCCTTGGGTACCGGTGTTTTTTCCATAAAATTTCGTAATCAAAAATATTATCAAAGATAATTTTTACATCAGGGCTTGGCGACTAAACTCCTAGCTTCAGATGAATAGTAGTGGAGTCCAGAGATGCAGCTACAGCTTGAGAATAAGCGGGTTTTGGTAACAGGTTCAACCGCAGGTATTGGTCGGGCCATTGCCGAAGCCTACCTGGCCGAGGGGGCTGAGGTGATTATCCACGGTAGGGATCAGCAGAAGTGCGATCAGCTGGCGGTGGCGATCGCCGACAAGATGTCTGCAGCGGGCCGGGTGTTTGCTGTTGCCGGTGATCTCTCCGATGCCGCTCAGACCCAGGCTTTGCTGACTCAGTGCGACCAGCTTGGGGGCATCGACATCCTGGTGAACAACACCGGCATCTTCGAGGTGAAGGCGTTTGAAGCGATCAGTGACGAGGAGTGGCTGCACTACTTCAATGTCAACGTGATGAGTGCGGTGCGCCTCTCCCGAGCCCTGCTGCCCGTCATGCAGCAGCGTGGCTATGGCCGCATCATCAACATCTCCTCCGAGTGTGGCATCAAGCCACTGGGGCAGATGGTGCACTATTCGGTGACCAAGACCGCTTTGATTGCCCTGTCCCGCGGCCTGGCGGAGCTGACCAAGGGCCAGGACGTGACGGTGAACTCGGTGCTGCCGGGACCCACCTGGACCGAAGGGGTGGAGAACTATTTTGGCACCCTGTCTGAGTCCGAGGGCAAACCGGTTCAGGAGCTGACCGACAACTACTTCAGCGAGCATGAGCCCACCAGCCTGCTGCAGCGCTTTGTTCAGGTGGAGGAGGTGGCCAAGGCGACCGTATTCCTCTCCAGCAACAGAGCCATGAATGGCCAGGCCCTGAGGGTCGAGGGCGGTATCATCCGCGCCTTGTAAAGGGGGCGACGAGAAAAGAAAGGCGGCCAATGGCCGCCTTTTTATCAGCTGTTGCGCATCATGTTGCGCTGGGCGCTGCGTTGCTGGCGCATCTGGGCATCCCACTGCTCATAGAGATCGAGGATCTGGCTGGCGATCGCCTGATAGCCCTGTTGCAGAGGCGGCTCATACTCCTTGGTGGCGTAGTGGCGAGCCAACAGGCACACCAGGTGCTCTGTCTGGGTCAGCGGGCCCTGGTCCAGACTCTTAATCACCATCAACCTAAAGCCGATGCTGAGCATCTGCAGCAGTGAGCCCTCATCCAGTTCCTGCTCTCTCAGCAGGGCCGGGTCTTCCGCCAACACCAGGTTGGTGAGCAGGTTGACCACCTGATCCAGGGAGGTGGCGCCGTGGAACAGGTTGTGCACCAGGGGGTCGGAGGCGATATGGGATTGCAGGTCCTGAGCCAGATCGGCCACTTCCCAGCGACGACGACTGAAACTGCGAATGTCGGACATGATCTCTAAACCTTTGTCAGCATCTCTGTTGCGCCTAAGTGTACCCTTGCCTGTTGGGATTGTCTCACCCGTTACACTGGCTCATCACCGACGGTTGGAGCAATGACTCAATAACGGCTGACAAGGAGTGTTCTCTGCCGTAGTATTGGGTGAAAAGTGAGCGCTTAGGGATAAGGCTATGAAACGAGTGGTGTTTAACCAGAAGGGCGGTGTGGGGAAGTCCAGCATCAGTGTCAACCTGGCCGCGGTCAGTGCCGCCATGGGCTATAAAACGCTGTTGGTGGATCTGGATGTTCAGGGCAACGCCAGCCACTACCTTGGGGTGGAGGAAGCCAGCCTGCCCGCTGGCAAGACGGTGGCCGATCTGCTCAAGCAGACCGTGGGCTGGTTTGGCTCTCTGCCGGACCCGGATCAGTATGTGCACAGGACCGAGTTCGACAACCTCAGCCTGCTGCCCGCCAGCCCGGCCCTGGCCAGCCTGGAGCGGGAGCTGGAGATGCGCTACAAGATCTACAAACTCAGGGATGCCCTCAAGGCCCTGGAGAAGCAGTTCGACCGCATCTACATCGATACCCCGCCCAACTTCAACTTCTACTCCAAATCGGCCCTCATTGCCGCCGACCGGGTGGTGATTCCCTTTGACTGTGACGGTTTCTCCGCCCAGGCGATACACCGGCTGATGGACAACCTGCTGGAGCTGAAAAGCGATCACAATGGCAAGTTGATGGCAGAAGGGGTGGTGGTTAACCAGTTTAACGCCCAGGCACGCTTGCCTCAGCAACTGGTGGCGGAGCTGGAGGAGCAGGATGTGGTGCCCCTGTTTGGCACCCGGCTCTCCTCGTCGGTGAAGATGAAGGAATCCCATCAGGCCCAAACCCCGCTGATCCACCTGGCACCAGGGCACAAGCTGACCGGTCAGTTTGTTGAGCTGTTCCATGAGCTTGAGCCCGACTTCGCCCAGGTTTAGCCCCCTTTAGCTGCCGCCGCGCCAATCGGGGCGGCGGCCAGTTTCTCCCTCTTCCCCCGGGTGATTAACACAGTGATGCATGCGCGTCCGACTATATCCCTTCTGAATCATGAGCTTATAGAGCAAATGCTCCCCTTTACGTTTTTGCGCCAATGTTAATAAACGCGACCGGGATCACTCCTGGCTCTGGCATTATTGCAGCTGAAATGACTGTTTAGAATTCACTGATATAAGGCGTTTTTTTAACGGCATGGCCGCAGTGTGACCGGGATCTCGCAGAATATTATGCTGCTTTGGCCTTTTCTGGTCTTTCATGCAACAAAGGCGACTTAAAAAACACAAAAATAACTAGCAATGATAATGAAAATGGCTATCATTTGCGCCAGAGCCAAGTCCAAGAGGGCTTGAATCACAACAAAAAATTTCTGGAGCGATGATGACCTTTAAGTTGAAACCCATTGTAGCTGGTGTGGCTCTGGCCCTGACCGCCACCTCCTCCTTCGCCGCCGACTCCGTGCAGGAGCAGCTGAAAGCTCAGCAGGACCTGATCAAACAGCAGCAGGCTGCCATCGAGCAACTGAGCCGTCAGGTAAAGGAGAACCAGGAAGCGGTAGAAGCGGCCGTGGAAGCGGTAGAAACCGATTCCGGCAGCAGCGCCATGGATAAGGTTTCCATCGGTGGTTACGGTGAACTGCACTACAACAACCTGACCGGTGAGGGCGGTGCCAGCGACAAGAAGGCCATCGACTTCCACCGTTTCGTGCTGATGTTCGGCTATGAGTTTGCCGACAACATCCGCTTCTTCTCTGAGGTTGAGCTGGAGCACTCCCTGTCCGGTGACGGCAAGCCTGGTGAAGTAGAGCTGGAGCAGGCTTACATCGATTGGGATTTCTCCGACAACTGGACCTCCCGTTCCGGTCTGTTCCTGCTGCCCGTTGGCCTGCTGAACGAGACCCACGAGCCTGACACCTTCTACGGTGTTGAGCGTAACAACGTAGAGAAGTACATCCTGCCTACCACCTGGTGGGAAGCCGGTACCGGTGTTATCGGTCGTCTGGATAACGGTGTAACCGTTCAGGGCTTCGTACACAGCGGCCTGGAAACCAGCGCCGATTCCAAGTACTCCATCCGTTCCGGTCGTCAGAAAGTGGCCAAGGCCAACGCTGAAGATCTGGCGGCCACCATCGCCGTGTCCTACGCTGGTGTTCCCGGTCTGACCATCGGTGGTAGCTTCCAGTACCAGGGCGAAATCACCCAGTCCGCCGATGCCGACGCCGGCAGTGCCTACCTGGTTGAAGGTCACTTCGACTGGCAGTACGACGCCTTCGCCCTGCGCGGCCTGTACGCCATGTGGACCCTGGACGGTAACGGTCCTGAGTCCGTTGGCGCCGATGAGCAGACCGGTTGGTACCTGGAGCCTAGCTACAAGGTTACCGAGAAGCTGGGCGTATTCGCCCGCTACAGCACCTGGGACAACCAGGCTGGTGACAGCGCCGACAGCGCCAAGGCCCAGACCGACTTTGGTATCAACTACTGGCTGCACCCACGCGTTGTGTTCAAGGCTGACTACCAGATTCAGGACAACGACAGCGGCAAAGATCAGAAGGGCTTCAACCTGGGCGTAGGTTACTCTTTCTAAGATGCTGAAAAACTTCAAAGGGGGCCTAGGCCCCCTGTTTGCTATCTTGGCCCTGGTGCTGACCTTTAGTGCGAAAGCGGCCACCGAGTACCTGACTCAGGAGGCGTTCCTGGCTCAGGCGTTCGGCGACGGTCAGCCTCAGCAGGGGACGGTCTGGCTCAAGGGTGAACTCAAGAATCAGCTTAAGGCCCTGATTGGCGAACGCTATCCCAAGCTGCGGGTGCGTTACTGGCATGACCAGGGACGCACCGCCTGGGTGCTGGAGTCTGTGGGTAAGGATCAGCCCATCACCTTTGGCTATGTGGTGGAGAATGGCACCATCATTCAAGCCAGGGTGCTGATGTTCCGTGAACACCGGGGCTGGGAGATCCACCGCGACGCCTTCACCCGTCAATATCAGGGGGTGTCACTGGATGGTGATGCCTTGTCAGAGATCATCGATGGCATCAGCGGAGCGACATTGTCGGTGCACGCCATGAATCGAACCGCTAAAATGGCTCTTTTCCTGGCCGACCATGTGAAGTGATGAAAACCCGAACCCTCACCCGATGGCATAGCAGGATAGGTATCCTGGTGTGCGCCTGGATCCTGCTGTTGGCCTGCACTGGCTTGATACTGCAACACGGTCACCGGCTGGGGCTGGATAAACCCCTGCTCACCGGTGCCTTCTGGTATTCCCTGGCGGATCTGCCCCAGCCCACCGTCTCCGGTGCCGAGGAGCAGGGCCTGTATCAGGTGGATAACCGTCTGCTTTCCAGACAAGGTCATCTGGCGATGCTGGATGGCGAGGTTCAGGGAGTGGTAGTGGGTGAGGAGTCGATGCTGGTCAGTGACCAGGGGCAGCTGTGGCTGCTGACCCCGGAAGGGGAACTGGTGGACAGTGTCCCCCTCGAGGGGCTTGCCCTGGCGGGGACCTCGGCGGCGGGACTGCCTCTACTGAAAGGGCGTGAGGGGCGCCTCTGGCAACTGGACTGGTGGCTTGAAGCCAAGCCTGAACTTGCCGAAGCTACCCTGGTTCAGGGGCCGGTGAAGTTTACTCAGGCCAGCCTGCCCGGGGAGATAGAGGACAGCCACAGTGGGGTCAGTGTCGAGAGACTGATCCTGGCTCTGCACAGTGGCCGCATCTTCGGCCCTCTGGGCGAGTGGCTGATGAGCGCCGTGGCCCTGATGGCCATCGGCATCGCCTGCACCGGCTTTGTTATCTGGGGACGGCGTCGTTAGCGGGAAACAATCTCATGAAAAGAGGACGCCTTGGCGTCCTCTTTTTTTGTCACTCTGAAGTCGGGCGCTAGGCCTGCTCCGGGGTAAACAGCCGCTCCTCCAGGCTCAGGCCAATGGCCAGGCGTCGGTAGGGGATGCGGGCGGCCTTGAGGGCGGTGAGCAGCTCCAGATCGAAGTCCGGGTGGGTGGTCAGGTCGTAGCGCACCAGGTATTCATCCCGGTCACGTTTGGTCACCTGACGTACGCCGGCAATCTGGGTGAGCACCGACTGTTGATCTTCGATGCCGGGCGCCAGAGTGAGGGTGAGGGCCCCCTCCTGGCCAGCATCGTCTACCGCCACCTGGTTGCTGAGCCTGCCGTGATCGATGTGCAGCACGGTGTCGCACATCTTTTGCAGCTCCTCCAGGTTGTGGGAGCTGATGATGAAGCGGCACTGGCCGCGCAGGCGGTTGACCAGTTCTCGTACCGCCCGGGCGTTGGCGGGATCCAGGCCGGCGGTGGGCTCATCCAGCAGCACCAACTCCGGCTGACCGATCAGCGCCTGGGCGATGGTTACCCGTTTGCGCATGCCGTGACTCAGGGACTGGGGCAGGCTGTTGAAGGTCTCCGACAGCTGCACCAGCTCCAGCACCCGTCGCGCTTCCTCCTTGGGCTTGGGAATTCCCTGGAGGGCGGCGTAGTGGGACAGCTGGATGCCGACACTGAACCCCGGATCCAACTGGGCGTCCTGGGGCAGGGCACCGATGCGCCCCAGCAGGGCGCTGCCGCCTGGGGCCTCTCCCAATACCCGGATCTCGCCCTTGCTGGGCCTCAGGTAGCCGCAGATGAGGGACATCAGGGTGGTCTTGCCGGCGCCATTGGGGCCGACCAGGGCGATGCTGCCGCTGGCAGCCAGGTTCAGGTCCACCCCGTCCAGGGCGATTTTGCTGCCATAGCTCTTGGTCAGCCCCCTGGCTTCAATCATCAGGTTCATAGGGCGCTCCTTACCAGGGTCACTCGGGCCAGGGCCATCATCACCAGGGTCTGGGCCAGGGGCAGCCAGCTGGTGGTGAGGGCGCCGGTTGGGGTCATTACCATCAGGTCCTTGATCTGGCCTCCGGGGATCAGCAGCAACAGCTGTTCAAACGGCTGCCAGGCCATGGAGAGCAGGCCGATGGCCAGGGGCGTCATAAGCCAGAATAGGGTGGCCAGTACCACCGCCTGACGGCCGGACTTGGCCAGCAGGGAGAGCAGGGCCATGGTAGCGGTAAAGGGCAGCAGCACCAGCATCAGGTTGAGGGTGACCAGGGCGCTCTGTCCCAGTACCGGCATCAGCGGCGCCCCTTTATACAGTGCCAGCCCCAGGGTGCCGGCCAAGGAAGCGAGCACCATCATCAGCTGGATCGCCAGCATCCCAAGGAAGCGCCCCAGCAGCAGGCTGTCACGGCTGACCCTCAGGGTCAGAAACCTCAGGGTGCCCCGCTGCAGATCCGAGGCCATCTGATCCGCCGCCAGGCCGATGGTGGCCATGGGGTAGAGCACCAGAGCGGCGACCCAGAACACCGCCAGTTCGGGGCTGGACCAGAGATAGAGGGTACTCAGGCCATCCGGGGAGAGGGAGATAAAGAACTCCCTCATGTCGTCCCTGCGCATCAGGTCGGCCGCGCCCAGGATGGGGTAGCGCAGCAGCAGGCCCCACACCAGGGCGAAGGCCAGCAGCCAAAGGGCGCCGCGGCGGGTGGCAAACAGCCGCCTCAGCTCGAAGACGGCGGTGAGCCGCAAATGGGTCAGGGACACAGGGTTCCTCCGTAGTTACTGTCGGCCGTCTTGAGCACGGCGCTTCTTGAATTCAGACTCTTCCAGCCACTTGGGCCAGTCGCCATTGTTGGCCAGTTGGGCGGCAATGATCGCCATCAGGGAGAGGTCCTGCTGCATCCCCTCCAGGGTCCACTCCGGGTTATAGTCGTCCCCCGGCTTGTGGTACCTGTGGGGGATGTAATCCGGGTCATTGTCTCCCAGGCTCATAAACAGCAGGCCGGGCACGCCGACCTTGGCCATGGCGAAGTGGTCGCTGCGATAGAGCAGGCCCGCCTGTGGGCGGGGGTCTGGCTTGACCTTACGCCCTTGGCTGGCGGCGGCCTCCTGCAGGTAACCCTCCAGCTCAGACACCCCATCGCCGTAGCGCAGGATGTAGTCCAGGGCGTTATCGACGTTCATGCCGTCGATGTTGAGGAAGGCGACAATCTGGCTGCTGGGCACCGTGGGGTGGGCGGCGAAGTGACTGGCACCAATCAGGCCGGTCTCCTCGGCGGTAAAGCTGCTGAACAGGATGCTGCGCTTGAAGGGGCTTTGGCGGTTTTGTTTGCTCAGTACCCGGGCCAGTTCAATGACCCCGGCCACTCCGGTGGCGTTGTCGATGGCGCCGTTGTAGATGTGACCCTCGGTTTCATTGGTGCCCAGGTGGTCCCAGTGGGCGTGGATCATCACCACCTCCTCCGGGGTCTCGCTGCCGGGGAGCAGCCCCAGAACGTTGTGGGACTCAGCCATATGGGTGCTGTTGTCGAATTTGAGGCTGGCCTTGCCCGGCAGGGGCACGGCCTTGAACCCGGGTTTGGCCGCTGCGTCGGACAGGGCGGCCATATCCAGCTTGGCTTGGGTGAACAGCTTCTGGGCGGCGCTCTGGTGCAACCAGCCCATCACCGGCAAGTCGCCGGCGTTGTTGTTGTCATCCACCAGGGTGTACTTGCTGCCGGTGTTGGAGTTCTCCACCACGCCCCAGGCGTAGCCGGCGGCGTCGGTCTGGTGGATGATCAGGGCGGCGGCGGCGCCCTGGCGGGCCGCTTCCTCATATTTGTAGGTCCAGCGGCCATAGTAGGTCATGGCGTTGCCCTTGAAATGGGCGGGGTCCTGGGTGGCAAAGCCGGGATCGTTCACCAGCATCACCACGGTCTTGCCTTTGACGTCCAGTCCGTCGTAGTCATTCCAGCCATATTCCGGGGCGTTGATGCCATAGCCGACAAACACCATGGGCGAGTCGTTCAGTTCGATGCGTGGGGTGATCTGCTGGGTACGGGCGGTGAATTCACTGCCGTTGGTCAGGGTGAGATCCCCCAGGGTCAGGGTCATCGCCTGATCGGCGGTAACCTTGGCCAGGGGCACAGGTTGCAGATAGCTGTCACCATTGCCCGGTGTCAGCCCCAGCTTGGCAAACTCCTTGGCGATGTAGTCGATGCTCAGGGTCTCTCCCTGGGTCAGGGGACCGCGTCCGCCGTACTGGTCTGAGGCGAGGGTTTTGATGTGGCTACGCAGCTGCTGCTTATCAAACTCCGGGTCTGCTGCCGTTGCAGCGGTGCTGATGCCCAGGGTCAGCGCCAGGGCCGCCCAGGACTTTGTGGGGAACGCAAACATCCTGTGTCCTTCTTTTATGTTGATTTCTTTATTTGTTTTAATCGGTCAACACTAACACAGGGTGGGGATAAGGCACAGAGGGGAGGGCGGGCGCCCTCCCCGAAGGGTTACTCGGATGCCAGGCCGTCCAGTCCGATGACACCGATGTCGATGCCGGGAGTGGCGAGACCGGTGACGTTGTCAGGGTCGTCCACGGCGATGGCGGTGTAGCGCATGCCCGCTTCGAAGGTGAGGGCCGCCGGTCCTACCGCGATGGTGGCCGCATCCCCTGCCGGGGTGATCATCAGGTTGTAGGTGCCCGGAGGAATGCCGAGGATGCCGGATTCCGCCAGGTAGGGCACATCAGACAGCTTGATGTCGCCCTCGTCCGGGGTGGTGTCGGCACTCAGGTAGATGTCGACGTTACCGGCGGACTGACTGCCGTGCTGGACACGCAACCTGGACTCGGTGGCGATGCTGCGCAGATCTTCTTCCAGGGCCCACAGGGTGGGGGCACCCATGGCGTCGATGACGGCGGTGGCACTGTAGGCTCGACCGGGCATCAGGGTCAGGGCGGGGATGTCGATCACCACGTCCGTGGTGGCATTGAGGGCAACCTGAATCCGATAGTCGCCTGAGGCCAGGTCAAGGTAACCCTGGGCCGGGGTGGTATTGGCGAAGGTCAGGTTGTACAGGGGGGAACCCATCTCCGGGGCCGAACCGTTCACCCAGATGTCCACACCGCCGACGGCGCTGATGCCGTGAGTGGCGCGCAGGCCACTGCCCAAGTTGGCATCCTGAATGATTGCCGCGTCATTGCCGTTGTCATCGGCGGCATTGTCTGCCACCAGCAGATTGACCGGGGCCGCACCGCTCTGGGTGTTGGCCACTGCGGCGATGAAGAGGTCTGCCGGGTCGGTCAGGGGCAGGGCGCCGCTGTCGTAAGCCACGATGGACGCATCATCGGGGTCAGTCAGGCGGACGCGGTAGGTGCCGGTATCCACCATCACCGGGGTCTCGGTGAATTCGCCGAAGTCGAGTTCGGTGAGTTCGGTGGCGGCGCTGAGCTCATCGTCAGGTCCGGTGAGGTGAACCCCCACATTGCCTACCGCCGGTGCGGCGTGGGCCACCTGCAGTCTCAACATGGTGGCATCCTCGGTGAGCAGATTCCGAGGGACAACCACTGGGGCAAATGGGGTGGGGCCGCTGCCTGCCAGCAGGCTGGCCACCAGGCCGGTGGCGGTGATGTTGTATTCGATGTCCGGATCCAGGGTCAGGGTCGCATCGAAGACGGTGGCCGTTGTGCCGTCCGCCAGAATGCCCTCTACCTGGATGCGGTGGCTGCCGGAGGGCAGGGCCAGCAGGGCGGAGGCTTGTTGATAATCCACCTCGGACAGCACGGTGGCTTCGTCCACCAGGACATTGACCTTGGGCGCATCCGGCGAGGCGTGGATGACGCGCACATAACTCATGGTCAGCTCTGGCGGTGGGACAACGACCGGATCGTCATCGTCGTCATCACAACCGGTCAGAATCAGGGCCGAGGCGGCCAGAATTGCGGATAGGGGTAAGAGTTTCATCATGGTGCTCCATCAGGAATAAGCCTGGAAAATTACGGAGCAACGCGTTGGGGTGATCACAGAATTAACTGATTTTTGATCACTCTTTTTGAAAGGAGATGAACACCTCGGCCACAGTGACGCCAAACTTATTGATCTTGGCGCGATTGAGCAGGTGCCGATTATCCACCAGCACCATCAGATCGTCGAAGCTGACCTGCCACTCGCCATCGTCGGTGACCAGCACCATCTCATACTGCCACCTGAGCAGAGGACCGTAACGTTCTCCGGAGGCGGTGCCTATGATGTCGTCCGCTTCACCGGTGTAGCTGTCAGGACCGGTGCGGCGGATGCGCCACTGCCGAAACTGGGTCTCGCCATCGTTGTAGAGGAAGTACTCATCCAGCACCCCCTCGCCGTCCTGCCAGCGGCCCTCCAATTCGACGGTAAAGCGTCGAACTATCTCGCCGCTGAAGTTGGTCACCATGCCTTGGGCGCTGACCTTGCCGTCAAAGAACCTCTCCAGCTCCAGGATGGGCTGTCGCGACTTGATGGCGCTGTAATCGGCACTGCACCCAACAACCAGGGTCAGCAGCAGGGCTAACAGGTTTCGCATCCTAGTCTCCTTTGGCCAACAGCCTCTGAGTGAATCTGGGGTAAGCACTTTGCTCTGACAACCAGATGGCAAGAAACTGGCTGTTTCCTTTGGATGGGGGCAGGGAGCAAAGAAGTTCGCCGTTAAACACGATCTCTGCGTGGCTGCCCGCGGTCAGTCTGAAGCTCAGGTTGTCTCCGTCACTGACGTCAGGCATACAGGGAGCGACCTGCTCTAGCCAGGTCAGGCTGTCATCATCTTTGAAATTCAGGCGCTGCCACTGCTCCCTGGTGGCGTCCATCAGGGCGGATGAGTCGATGTCTCGGTGATAGGTGAGGCTGAGGGTCAGTGGCGCCTCGATGGCGGTAAACTGTCCCTCGGGGGCATAGAGTCGGGCGGTGTAGATGTCCCAGAACAGCACCCGAAGTTTGCTCTCCCCTACCAGAGGCAGGGCGAGGGCCGAAGGGCTGCCAAGCAGCAGGATCATCAACAAGAGAGAGAATGTTTTCATGGCTTGGTTCCCACGAATTTTATCACCAGCATCAACAGCCCCCACCACAGGGTGAAGCCGATCCACAGGGCGATGGAGGGGGAGGACATGGTGGCGGCGCCGAGTCCGGCGGCAGCCAGATAGCTAAGGGGACCCGCAGTGGCCCCCAGCAGAAACAGGGCGAAGGAGGGCAATGTCAGGCAGTTGACCAGCATCAGTAGGTAGCGAGCACAGGCCAGCCACAACAACATCAGCCACAGGGGGACAACGAACAACCCGGGGAGGGTGTCATGGGGGATAAACAGGCCGGACTGAATCCACAGTGCATCGACGGCACATCCCAGCAGGGCCGTCATCAGGGCCAGAAACCACAGTCTCTTGGGCCAGGGCGACGCCAGAGACCATAGCGCCAAGGCGGTCAGTTGCATCGCAACATGGGGCGACAGAATCGAACCAAACCAAAACAGTTGAAACACTGTGCTGTCCAGCAACAACTGTCTGGTTTGAGGTGCCAGCTTGTTCCAGGTAAAAGGAATGCCGTTCATTGTCAGTTCCTCCAAGAACCTTCAATTACGTACCAGCCAGGTTCCGGGATCACCGGGTGAACTGATGGCCGTAATCCGTCGTATCAAATGGCATCGAATCCAGCCAAGTGACAGACTGATGCGACTTCCCCTATTCCCTCTAAACGCCCATGTATTTCCCGAAGGGCGCCTGGCTCTGAGGATTTTCGAGGCCAGATACCTGCGCATGGTGCGTGAGCGAGCTGGTCACGCCCCCTGCTTTGCCATGGGCATGCTCGAGAAATCTGCTGACGGCAAAAGTCAGGTGCTCGCAGTTGCTACCTTGGTGAAGATGGTGGACTTTGACCAACTTGAGGACGGTCTGCTGGGAATCACCGTAGAAGGGGTGTCTCTGGCCCGGGTCGGTGAGGTGGAGATCGATGAAGACGGCTTGCGCTGGGCGGACTGCAACGCCTTTGAGCTGTGGCCAGAGGAGAAGATTGCCGAGGATGCCCGCATTCAGCAGGCTCTAGGCCGGCTCCTTACCGAATACCCGGAGATCGGCGAGCTCTACCCTGAACCCGGACTCGACTCCCTCAGGTGGAGCCTGCAACGCTGGTTGGAGCTATTGCCCATCGAGGCTTCGGCCAAGGCCACCCTGCTGACCCAGCCCTCCTCCTCTATGGCGGTTAGCCTAATTCATTCTATTCTTGATAAAAGTGATCCACAGTAGTGGCGTTGCCGTATGACTTCGTCTGGAGGCGATCTGGGACGCACGATGCACCCGCCGCCGAGTCGCTACGGGGACCACCTATGAGAGTTGTACCGACGCCATCGAGCAAGAGGGATTCAGAGACTTCCATGACTGTGTCCGCCTCTCAGGACGACCTGAACCAACGCTTGGCTCAGGCCATGACACGTGTGGCCAACAACAGAGACAAGCAAGCTTATGCGGAACTGTTTCGGCACTTCGCCAGCCGCGTTCACGCTTTTTGTTTCACTCGCCTGGGCGATGATCAGACTGCCCGTGAAGTCGCGCAGGACACGCTGCTGGCGGTGTGGCAGAAGGCTTCCAGCTTCGATCTGGACAAGGGAAACGTATCCACCTGGATCTATACCATCGCCCGCAATCGGTGCTTTGACCTGGGCCGACAAAAACTGTCCCGCCCGACTCTGGTCAGCGCCGATGAGTTGTACCTGGAGCCGACTCCGGTTGAGGACAGCAGCGACCTTCTGGTGCAGAGCGAAGCGGAGAAGCGGCGGCTCAATGAGCTGATCGCCCGACTTCCTGAGAATCAGCGTCAAGTGGTGTCTCTGGTCTATCTCAAAGAGATGAGTCATCAGGCGGTGGCCGAACACCTGAATCTTCCCGTCGGGACAGTGAAAAGCCGGCTGAGACTGGCCATGGAGAAACTTTCGATGCGTCTAAACAAGGGGGCACTGGGCTATGAGTGACCGTCATCATCCAACCGCTATGGAACTAGAACAGTTCGCTTCCGGTGAACTGGACGATGTGCTCGCCATTATGGTGTCCGTACACCTTGGCCAGTGTCGCCGTTGTCGGAACCGGGTTGAATTGGTGCAGCAGCAGCAGGCCGAGCAACTCTCTGCTTTGAGTCCTCCCTCTGACTTCGGTGACGATGAGTTGGCCAGGATGCTGAACAGGCTGGAGGACGCACCCGTGGTGGCGCCCCAGGCACCTCAACCAACTGAGATGGAGTTTCAGGGACGCCGCATTACCCTGCCTCCCGCCCTGTCCGGCCTGGTGGATCGTGCCGGCCCCTGGAGCCGGGTGGTGAACCGGCTCTGGAGTGCGCCAATCCAAGACCATCAACGTGCCTATCAGTTGAACTTCATCTACATGGAACCAGGGGGGAGCATCGCCGCACACACTCACAAAGGCAAGGAGTGGACCCTGGTCCTGGACGGCGCCTTCAGTGATGATTCCGGAGATTATGGCCCCGGAGACCTGGTGCACTGCTCCGAGTCCAATGAACACAGCCCCAGGTCTGAGAAGGGATGTCTGTGCCTGGCGGTGATCGATGCCCCACTGCACTTTACCTCTGGTCTGGCGCGGGCTCTGAACCCATTCAGTCAGCTGTTTTTTAAGACAGGAGGCTGACCTCAAGCCAAACAAAACTGAATACAGTCTGAATAACCGAACGATTTCAGCACACTGGTGGAACCGCCCTGACCCCTGATAACTCTGAAGAATCAGGAGAAGGGGCGGTTTTTGTGATCTGGTCGATCTTGAAAACCCCCTTCGTCACCCAGAGAGTAGGAGCAGGGCCGCTATCAGAGCGGTCCGGTTTCTGGAAAAGGAGACTGAATGGGCAAGTTTTTAAAAACGGCGCTGATGTTGTTCATGGTGGGGCAGGCCCCGGTCCAGGCAGCGACTCAGCTATCCCTTGATACATCTCTAGACAAGCTCCCCGGACTGGAGCGCTCCAACAAGGCAGAAAAGGGCCTGCCGGGTCTGATGGCCATCGAAAGCCAGGATTCAGCATCGGTTGTTCAGCCGACCTCAGACTTCGAAAACCTTTATCTTCGCGCGCAGCATGCTCAGAACGAGCTGGCCATGCTGACCCACCGCGTGGCCTATCTATCCTCCACCCAAGCCGATGTCCCCGCCGTAAAAGGCCGTGAGCGCGCGTTGGCAAAGCTGGAGGGCAAACTGGATGGCGATGTGACACTGCTGACGGATCTGGCCCGCACCACCTTGGTGGCGGATGACGTGGAGGGCCTGCTCAGGGCCTACCATGAGCTGGATCGCCAGGGAGAGGTTGTCAGAGTGAAAAACCGCTTTCTCACCCCTAAAGCCAATGGCTATCGGGATCTGAACCTGCTGGTTCGGTTGCCTGAAAGCCTGATGGTGGCAGAGGTGCAGATCCACCTGCGTCCTTTCGCCGAGATTAAGAACGGCCCGGAACACGATCTGTACCAGCAGATCCAGGAGCTGGAGCGCCAGGCACTGGTGCAACAGCGCCCTTTGAGTGAGTTTGAACAAGCCAGGGTGGAGCGACTGCGTCATCAATCGACGCTGCTCTATCAGCAGGCCTGGGAGGCGATCTCAACCCCCGGCAGGGTCAGGTACGGTTAACCACTAAGGGCGGAGTCTTCTCCGCCCTTTTTTTGTGCTTGCTGGGACGCAGGAATCAGTTCAGGTCGCCATCCTGCCAGTAGCGGCTGCCGTTGATGTTGGCATCCAGCAACAGCCCCTTCTCATTGAGGACATATAGGGCAACGCCTTGTGGAAAGACTGGCCAAACTTGGCGGATTCGTTCCAGGCCAGGATGCCCGCCTCGGCGCCGCCGCTCCAACCATCGTTGACGAACTTGTCAAAACTGGCTTCATCCTCGAACAGCATCACCTGCTGGTAGAATTTGGCCCCAAAGCCCAGGGCCAGACCGCCCCCCAACATGTTCATGTAGGTGCGTTTGCCTCTTGCCCGGTTAACGGCAACACCAGAGCCGCCATTGGTGTGCAGCAGCAGGGAAAACTGTCTGGAATCAAATACCGCATAGCCGTAGGCATCGTCGTACAGGGGTTTGACCTGAGGATGCTCGGTAAGCAGTTTGACCAGGGTCACCTCGGACAGGGTGTTCAGGGCGTCCCTGGCCTCCTGGGGGCTGTCGGGCTCCACCATCTCCTCCAGCTTGGTTTCCCCCTGGTGGTACCAGGTCTTTCCCTTCTCCAAGGCGTCGTCACTCCACTGGCCGGCACTGTCCAGGGCGCCCTCTGCCCAGGCGGAGGAGGCATCCCAGGTGTCCTGGCTCCACTCCTTGGTGGCGCTCCAGGCGTCCTGGCTCACCTCGGCGGTGCTGTCCCAAGCCTCCTGGCTCACTTCCGAGGCTCTTTCGCCCAACTCCCTGGCCTTGGCTTTCAGCTCATCCCAGCCTGCCTGGGCCGGAATGCTCAGGGCGGCGGCCAGCGCCAGCAGAAGTGCCTGTTTTTTCATGGTGCTCTACTCCAATAATCCTCTTCGGCGCCAGTATATCAGCGTCGGATGAAAAAGAGGTGGACGAGGCGGTTTCCGTGACAGAACCAGACCACAGAGCCCGATGTGATGGGCTTCACCTGGCGCCGCGGCCTGAGCTGGGGTGCCAGATCTGTCGCTGAGATCAGCTGAGGGGCTCGGTGGCCAGGTGTTTTTCCAGCTCCTGGCGAACGGCTAAGGGCATGGTGGCCTTGCGATTGTTGTGGAAGTCATACACCACCACATCGGCGCTGCCTATGGAGGTGACCGCCTGTTGGCTCTGGCTGAACACCTGATACTCCATGGTGAACCTGTCATCACTCAGTTCGGTGATGCGGGTGCCCACCAGCACCGAGTCGGGGAAGAGCAGGGGACGCTTAAAGCGGCAGCGGGTCTCCGCCAGTATGGGACCGATGCCGGAGCGCTTGAGCTCCTCCATCAGGCCAATCTGATGGAAGAAGTCGATGCGGGCGGTCTCGAAATAGCGGAAGTAGACCACGTTGTTCACGTGCTGAAGGGCATCCATCTCACCCCAGGCAACCTGGATAGGGGTGTGGATGGGAAAGGATTGGGTGAAGCTGTCCATGATAAATTCAAACATCCGTTTAGATCGGGTGTTTTAACTTAGCAAGGGGCGGGGGCAAAAACAAACGGGCCACCCTGAGGTGACCCGTTATTGAGTTAGGCCGCTTCCGCGGACTGTTCCTCTTCAACGGGTTCGTCACCGGCCAGTTCATCGACGATGGCGGCGCAGACCGCATCACCGGTGATGTTCAGCGCAGTGCGGATCATGTCGAAGATGCGGTCCAGAGCGAACAGCAGTGGCAGACCCTCGATGGGGATGCCTGCAGCCAGCAGTACGGCAACCACCAGGAAGGAGGGACCAGGCACACCGGCCTGACCCACGGCGCCCAGGGTGGCGGTCAGGATGATGGCCACGTAGGCGCCCAGTCCCAGGTCGACCTGAAACGCCTGGGCAAAGAAGACCGCCACCAGGCCATAGTAGATGGCGTTGCCGCTCATGTTGATGGTGGCGCCCAATGGCAGCACGAAACTGGCGGTGGAGTTGCGAATGCCCAGCTCCTTTTCACACACATCCATGGTCACCGGCAGGGTTGCCATGGAGGAGGCGGTGGAGAGCGCCACAGCCTGAGGCTTCTTCATCGAGGAGACAAACTTGCTGACCGGGATGCGGGTCAGTGTCTTGATCATCGCCGGGTAGAACAGGAAGCCGTAGATGAGAATGGTGGCCAGGTAGACCAGGAACAGATTCATTACGGTGCTCAGGGCTGCAAAACCAAAGGTGCCTACGGCTTCGGCCATCAGGCCGAATACGCCGATGGGGGCGACCTTCATCACCACATTGATCATCCAGACAAAGGCATCCACTACGGTGTTGATGCCGTCGATCAGAGGCTTGGAACGGCTGGCTTCCACCTTGGAGAGGCCGATGCCGAAGAACAGGCAGAACACCAGAATCTGCAGGATGTTGCCATCATGCAGCGAGGTGAACACATTGGTGGGGATCATGCCGGTGATGGTGGCCCAGAAGGTGGGCAGTTGGCCCTTATCCGCCAGGTTGCCATCGTACATGGCATCGACGGAGGAGAAGTCGATGCCGATGCCGGGCTGGAAGATCTCACCCATGGCCAGGGCCAGGGCGACGGCGACGGCGGAGGTCAGCCCGAAAAAGCCCAGGGTGGTGAGACCGACACGGCCGGCGGCATGACTGTTGCCCAGACCGGCGGCGCCACTGATGATGGCCACGGCCACCAGGGGAATCACCAGCATCTTGATCAGGTGGATGAAGATGCTGCCCAGGGGGGCGAATGCCGCGGCATCCTCTCCCATAAGAATACCGACCAGGGTGCCGACGATCATGGCAATGATCACCTGAACACCTATGTTGCTCAGCAGGCTCGTTTTCTTTTGCACAGGTAACGCCTTTGTTAAGAGGTTGTTGATCTAAAAACTAACTAATTCAATGAGCTATGACTCTTGCTCGGTCACTTATTCGAATATGCCGCATGGTTTTACTCCCTTTAAATCCTCATTTCAAACCCGGAAAGGGCTAATTGCGACCTGGTCATAACTAAGGCGATGAAATCCCGACTGATGTTTATTTTTGGGCCCCAATCTGTGCTCTGTCCCGGTGTTAATAAAGGGGGTGAGTCATGTGTCCGGCCTGGGTGTTACCTGTTGTCGAGTTTGGGGTGTTTCTGCTTGGTGATGAAATGGAATGCGTTGTGGGTCGGTCTGCTTGGGCTGACGATAACCAGACAAGAGACCCAGCGTGGAACTGATACGCCACCTTCGCCGAGCCAACCTGAGTGAGGCCGCTCTGATTCGCTATTTGGTCGCCGGTCAGGGGCTGATCAAGTATCTGGCGATGTTTTCCGTGGCTCTCTATCTGTTTGCCCACCTGGGCCGGGGGGCTGGGGTGGATAGGTTTTCTCAAATTTCATCCCTATGAAGCTCAGGGCATCGTGGATCTGATGGAGTCGAACTGGCTGTTCAGCTGGACCTATCTTATCTGGGACGTGCAGGGGGCCTCCAACTTCATTGGTGTGGTGGAGCTGGTGTTTATGGCGGGGATTGCTGCCTTTCCCTTCAGTATCACCCTAGGACGCCTCGGCGCACTGGGGATCGCCCTGACCGCGTTCGGTACCCTGAGTTTTCTCATTTCTCTACCGGGGTGGAGTGGGGATGCCTATTTTCCTCTGCTCAACAGCAGCGGTGTCTTTATCATCAAGGATCAACTTCTTCTGGCCGCTGCGGCCATTCTTTGGCACAGGCACTCAAGTTGCGAAGTTGCTAAATAAGCTTTAGCTAATATAATGTGGGTTCACTCATGGAATGAATCCACAGGAGATTAGGGATGAAAAACGCAGTGGCCATTGGTCTGATGTCGCTATTGAGCTTGGGGGCCTGGGCAGCGGATACCGATGAGATGAGACAGGAGGGGCTGTCCCTCATCAAGCAGTTTGGCAGCACCCTGAAGCCGAGTCTCAAGGCGGCCATGCAGTCTGGCGGCCCGGTGGCGGCGGTGGAGGTGTGCGCCAGCCAGGCGCCAATGATTGCCGCCCAGCTGGCGAGCCAGAGCGGCTGGCAGTTGAGCCGGGTCAGCCTCAAGCCAAGAAACGCTAAGATGGCCCAGGCGGATCTGTGGGAAGCCCAGGTGCTGGCGGAGTTTGAGCAGAGGTTGCTGGCAGGCGCTGCGCCCAAGAGTCTGGTGACTGAGCGGCATCAACCGGAGGAGTTCCGGCTGATGAAGGGCATTGTCATCGAAAAGGTCTGTCTGCAGTGTCACGGTCAGCAGCTGGCTCCAGAGGTACAGCAAGCGATCGCGGAACACTATCCTTCCGATCAGGCCACCGGTTATGAGCTTGGACAGCTGCGGGGTGCTTTCAGCGTTCGCCGTAGCTTATAGTCATCCGCTCATCGGGGTCAGAGACTGACCCCGGTGCGTCTTTCGGTGGGATCAGCGGGTTTCCACCTCGGCGATCTCCACTTTCAACTGATAGACCTCTCGCTGCTCCACCTCCATGCGCAGGTCCAGACCCTCTTCACTGGCTCCGGGTCGCAGGTAGGTGTCTGCCATCCGCTTGATGGAGCGCCACATCGGCAGAGTGTCTTGGCCCAGAATCTGACCAAACTCATCCATGACGGTGACGTGCACATCCACCTCGATGATCGCCTCGCGACCCTGGTTGGTGACCGCAGTGGGGATGATCAGCTCACCCCCTTCATAGCGGGCGCGGCCCAGCAGGGCATCCACAGCGTAATCGGACAGCTGCATTACATCCTTGGCTTCGCCGGGACGGACGATGACACCACTGGACAGCGGCTTTTTCGGCATCGCCTTTGTCTTGGGTTGGGCAGCCGCCTTGGGCAGGGCAGGAACAGCGGTGGCGGCCACGGGCGCCTGAGGCTTGGCAGGCAGCTGCTGGGCCTCGGCAGCGTCATCGGCCTTGGGGGCTTCGGGCGCCAGATACTGCCAGGTAAAATCGTCATGGAGTATCACCTTGCGGCCATCCTCCAGGGTAACCACCTGGTCGGCGGCCTGAACGGAAAAGCCCATCATCAGTGCCAACATGGCGGCAAAGGGTTTGATTGACATAGCGTTAGTCCTATTCCTCGCATTCAGGGCAGACTACCAGAAATCCCCGGAGGATGCTTCAGTCCCGGCGGCGGCGATAGTGGTGCTTGGTGATGGCCCCCAGCAGCACCTCACTGTTCAGGAGTTCAAACCACAGCGGCCGGGTAAGGTCGCCAAACAGAGGGGTACCTCCGCCGAGCAGGACCGGCAGCTGGCTGACGATTATCTCGTCGATGAGATCCGCCTCGAGGAAGCTCTGGATGGTCTGTCCTCCGTCGATGTAGAGCCGCTGAAACCCTTTGTCATTCAGTTTGCGGGTCACCTCCTGGGGTGAGCCCTGGATCAGAGCCGCTTTCTCCTGCAGTGAGTCGGGGAGGGTCGTCAGGGTTCGGCTTAACACAAACACCGGTTTGCTGTAGGGCCACTCTCCGCCGAAACCGCACACGGTTTCGAAGGTGTTACGCCCCATCACCAGGGCATCCACCGATGCCATAAATTCGGCGAAACCAAAGTCTTCCTCCTCCGGATTGGGCAGGGAGGTCAGCCACTCCAGCCCGCCGTTGCTGTCGGCGATGTAGTTGTCCAGACTGGTGCCGATGTACAGGATGTTGCTCATGTTATCTCCTGTTATCCGAGTGTTGCTTGGCATCCACAGGGTAATATTCTACACTGTAGAAATACTGTTTTTCAGACTAGCTGGAGAGAGTTTTGACTGTCAAGGAGAAACGTCGCGGCCGACCACAGGGGGGGGCGACCCTGTCACGGGAGCGTATCTTGGAGGTGGCCGGCGAACTGCTGGGTCAGGAGGGCAAGGTGCCGAGTTTAAGGAAGCTGGCGACGGAGCTGGGGGTGGATGTGATGGCCCTATACCATTACTTTCCCAACAAGGGCGCCCTGCTCGAATCCCTGTGTTGCCAACTGGTGGCGGGGATCTACTGCCCACAGGAGGGCCAGCCCTGGCGACAGGAGTTGGCACGGCTGAGCCAGAGTTATCTCTCCCTGCTGCGCCGTCATGGCGGTTTGCTGGAAACCCTGCTGGGGATGTCGTCCTCGGGCCCGGCCCAGGTGTTTATGGCACGCTTTGACCAGGCGGTGGCCCCCCTGAACCTGAATGAGGCACAGCGAGGCCATGCCATGGCGCTGCTGGTGGATTACCTCCACGGCTTTGCCCTGGCGATTCACTGCAACAGCTGCGGTGGCCTGGAGGATGACACCCACCTGCAGGGGCCCCTGAACTTCTATCTGGATGCACTGGAGGCCAGAGTCTGAAAAAAATAAGGGCGCCTCAGGCGCCCTTATGGAAGTTGTCTGCTCAGTCGTGCAGCAGGGGCGCCAGCCACTTGCGGGCCTGCTTTTCGCTCCAGCCTTTGCGGCGGGCGTAGTCCTGCAGCTGATCCTCGCCGATGTCAGTCACGCCGAAGTAGCGGGACTCGGGGTGGGCGAAGTACCAACCGGAGACCGCCGCCGTGGGGTACATGGCGAAGCTTTCGGTGATATTGAGATCGATGTGGTGATCCGGCCGCAACAGCTGCCACAGGGTGCCCTTCTCGGTGTGATCCGGGCAGGCGGCGTAGCCTGGGGCCGGGCGAATGCCCTTGTACCGCTCGCGGATCAGCGACTCGTTATCCAGCTGCTCTTCGGCGTCATAGCCCCAGAACTCCTTGCGCACCCGCTCGTGCATCCGCTCCGCCAGGGCCTCCGCCAGGCGATCCGCCAGGGCCTTTAACATGATGGCGCTGTAGTCGTCGCCGGCCGCCTCGAAGCGCGCTACATGGGACTCGATGCCGATACCGGCGGTGACCGCGAAGGCGCCCATGTAATCGTGCTTGCCGCTCGCCTTGGGCGCCACAAAGTCGGACAGGGCGAAGTTGTGGTTACCCGCGCGCTCTATCTGTTGGCGCAGCATGTGCAGCTTGGCGATGGCGGCCTCGCGGCCGTCATCGGCGTAGAGTTCGATGTCATCGTGGTTCACGCTGTTGGCCGGGAACAGGCCAATCACCGCGGCGGCTTTGAGCCACTGCTGGTCGATGATGGTCTCCAGCATCCTCTGGCCATTGGCGTAGAGCTCGCTGGCCTCGTCACCCACCTTGGGGTCCTCCAGGATATCCGGGAAGCGACCGTGCAGGCCCCAACTGCGGAAGAAGGGGGTCCAGTCGATGCGCTCCAACAGGTCGGTGAGCGGATACTCCTTAAAGACCCGCACCCCGGTTTGCTTGGGCTTACAGGGCTGGTAGTTGTCCCAGTCGATGGCATTTCGATTGGCCCTGGCCTGCTCCAGAGAGACCAGGGTTTTGCGCCGACCCTGGGCTTCACGGCGCGCCTTAAGCTCGCCATATTCGTTGTACACCTGCTCCACGAACCCCTGGCGCCGCTTGTTATCGATCAGCTTGGCTACCACCGGAACGGTGCGAGACGCATCCGGCACATAGATGGCCCCATGAGGGTAGTGCTGATGAATCTTCACCGCGGTGTGGATCTTGGAGGTGGTGGCGCCGCCGATGAAGCAGGGGATCGTCAGCCCCGCCTTCTGGAACGCCTTGACGTTGTGGATCATCTCATCCAGTGAGGGGGTAATCAGCCCGGACATGCCGATGGCGTCGGCGTTCTCGGCGACGGCGGTCTCAATGATCTTCTCCACCGGCACCATCACCCCAAGGTCCACCACCTCGTAGCCGTTGCACTGCAGCACCACGGCGACGATGTTCTTGCCGATGTCGTGCACATCCCCCTTGACCGTGGCCATGACGATCTTACCGGCGCTGCTGACCTCCTGCTTGCTCTCCTCGATGTAGGGGGTCAGGTAGGCCACCGCCTGCTTCATCACCCGGGCGGATTTCACCACCTGAGGCAGGAACATCTTGCCGTCGCCGAACAGATCCCCCACCACGTTCATGCCATCCATCAGCGGGCCCTCAATCACCTGAAGGGGTGCGTCTGCCTCCAGTCGCGCCTGCTCGGTGTCCTCTTCGATAAAGTCGGTAATCCCCTTGACCAGGGCGTGCTCCAGCCGCTTGGTCACCGGCCAGCTGCGCCATTCTGCCTCCCTGGGGTCCGCTTCGGCGGCGCCATCACCTCGGTACTCCTCGGCGACGGCCAGTAGCCGCTCGGTGCCGTCAGGACGGCGGTTGAGCACCACATCCTCCACCCGCTCCCGCAGCTCATCAGGGATGTCGTCGTAGATCGCCAGCTGACCGGCGTTGACGATCCCCATGGTGAGGCCGGCGTGGATGGCGTGGTAGAGGAATACCGCGTGGATCGCTTCCCGCACCGGGTTGTTGCCCCGGAAGGAGAAGGAGACGTTGGAGACGCCGCCGGAGATCATCGCGTGGGGCAGGGTCTGCTTGATGGTGCGGGTGGCCTCGATAAAGTCCACGGCGTAGTTGTCGTGCTCCTCGATGCCGGTGGCGATGGCGAAGATGTTGGGATCGAAGATGATGTCCTGGGGCGGGAAGCCCACTTTTTCGGTCAGTACCCGGTAGGCGCGGGTGCAGATCTCCACCTTGCGCTCATAGGTGTCCGCCTGGCCCTGCTCGTCGAAGGCCATGACGATGGCGGCGGCGCCGTAGCGGCGGATCAGTTTTGCCTGATGGATGAACGCCTGCTCCCCCTCCTTGAGGGAGATGGAGTTGACCACCCCTTTGCCCTGGATGCACTTGAGGCCGGCCTCGATCACTTCCCACTTGGAGGAGTCGATCATGATCGGCACCCGGGCGATCTCCGGCTCGGAGGCGATCAGCTTGAGGAAGCGCTCCATGGCGGCGACGCCGTCGAGCATCCCCTCATCCATGTTGATGTCGATGATCTGGGCACCGTTCTCCACCTGCTGGCGGGCCACGGAGAGGGCGGTTTCGTAATCCCCCTCCTTGATCAGCCGCAGGAAACGGGCGGAGCCGGTAACATTGGTGCGCTCGCCGACGTTGACGAACAGGGCGTCGGCGTCGATGGTGCAGGGCTCCAGGCCGGCCAGGCGACAGGCCACCGGGATCTGTGGGGCACGCCTGGGGGCGTACTGGTCCACCGCCGCCTTGATGGCGCTGATGTGCTCCGGAGTGGTGCCGCAACAGCCGCCGACGATATTCAGCCAGCCCTCGGCGGCCCATTGGCCGATGATCTCGGCCATCTGCTCCGGGGTTTCGTCGTATTCACCAAACTCATTGGGCAATCCGGCATTGGGGTGGGCCGACACCGGAAACTCACTGATGCGTGCCAATTCCTCCACGTAGGGGGAGAGCTCCTTGGGCCCCAGGGCGCAGTTGAGGCCGATGGCCACCGGCTGGATGTGGGCCAGGGAGTTGTAGAAGGCTTCGGTGGTCTGGCCGGTAAGGGTGCGTCCCGAGGCGTCGGTGATGGTGCCGGAGATCATCACCGGCAGTGAACGGCCCAGCTCCTCGAACAGGGTGTCGATGGCAAACAGGGCCGCTTTGGCGTTGAGGGTATCGAACACCGTCTCCACCAGCAGGAGGTCGGCGCCTCCCTCCACCAATGCCTGGGCCGACTCATGGAAGGCGGCCACCAGTTGATCGAAACTGATGTTGCGATAGCCGGGATCGTTCACGTCCGGGC
The DNA here is from genome assembly GCF_048263965.1 of Ferrimonas sp. Taxonomy (NCBI): domain Bacteria; kingdom Pseudomonadati; phylum Pseudomonadota; class Gammaproteobacteria; order Alteromonadales; family Ferrimonadaceae; genus Ferrimonas; species Ferrimonas sp. The sequence continues at coordinate 123,087 of NZ_JBLXDO010000008.1, forward strand.
TGATGGAGCAGGTGCGGTTGGTGGGGCCTAGCACCCCGGCCACAAATCGGGGAACGCCGGTCTCCCTGGCCACGTCGTCAGCCACCTGACGAGCCAGCCGGGCTGACTCGAAGTTGATCTCCCTGGAGAGCGCCTCCATCTGGTAGTCGGCCATGGCGATGGTTGTGGAGTTGAAAGTGTTGGTTTCGATGATGTCGGCACCGGCGTCCAGATAGGCGCGGTGGATGCCGGCGATGATCTCAGGCTGGGTCAGGGACAGCAGGTCATTGTTGCCCTTGATCTGGCAGGGCCAGTTTGCAAAGCGCTCGCCACGGTAATCCTCCTCCTCCAGGCGGTGGCCCTGGATCATGGTGCCCATGGCGCCGTCCAGAATCAGTATCCGCTGTGCGAGAAGTTGCTGCAGTGTGGTTGCCATGGCGCCGTCCCTAATTTCATATAGACATTTATACGTTTAGACGTCTATCTTAGCCAAGGTGGTGGCCCGTGGATAGCCCCCCGGGGTAAAAAAACCGCAATGGCGCCATAGTGGTCGATTATGGACAGGATGCCCTGGCTTTGGGACTGCCCCTTGGATTTCCCGGCACTTTGGGTCATGATTTCCCCTGTACAACCATTTACCCAAGGAGTGAGGATGATCGACCACGCCGAGGCGGTGCGCCGTTTCGCCGAACTGGGCCACGACACCAGGCTGAGTATCTTCCGCCTGCTGGTCAAAGGGGGCCTGCAGGGGCTCAATGTGGGCGAGATTCAGCAGCATCTGTCCATTCCCGGCTCTACCCTGAGCCACCACATCAGCCGGCTGATGGCTGCCAACCTGGTGACCCAGGAGCGACGCGGCCGTGAGCTGATCTGTCGCGCCAACCTGGAAGCCACCGACGAACTGATGGGCTTTCTCAGTGCCGAGTGCTGCTCCCTGGAGACCTCGGACTCGGACTGACCCGAATCACTGTGGGTTTTCCCATGCCTTGGGTCGAAAGAATCCCGTAAAATGAACCCTTTTCCTTGCAGATACAGGATGAATCCATGACCGACACGAACCAGCGCCACAAGGAGCGGCAGCAGAAGGTGAAAGAGAAGGTGGACGCCAAGGTCGCCCAGGCTCAGGAGGAGCGTGGTGTGGTGTTGATCCTCACCGGAAATGGCAAGGGCAAGTCCACGGCGGGCTTTGGTACCGTGGCCCGTGCCGTCGGTCATGGCCAGAATTGCGCCGTGGCCCAGTTCATCAAGGGCAACTGGGCCTGCGGTGAGCGGGATTTGCTGGCCGGGCATGGCGTGCGCTTCCATGTGATGGCCACCGGCTTTACCTGGGAGACCCAGGACAAAGAGGCGGACAGCGCCGCAGCACAGGAGGTGTGGCAGCAGGTGAAGCAGGAGTTGGCGGATCCCCAGGTGGATCTGGTGCTGCTGGACGAGATCACCTACATGACCAATTACGGCTATCTGGATCTGGACGAGGTGATTCAGGCGATCGCCGACAGACCACGGGAGCAGAGTGTGGTGATCACCGGCCGTGCGGCGCACCGCCGCCTGGAAGAGCTGGCGGACACCGTGTCGGAAGTGCGGCCGCTCAAGCACGCCTTTGAGGCGGGCGTCAAGGCACGTAAAGGAGTAGACTGGTAAGCCAAACAGTGCTTTACGAGTCCTTCATGCAAGATTCCCTTAAGCGCCAGTTCTGGCGCTTTTTAGTTCCTACGGTGGCCGCCATGATGGTGAGCGGCCTCTACCAGTTTGTGGATGGCCTGTTTGTCGGTCAGCAGATTGGCGCCGTGGGACTGGCGGCCATTAACATCGCCTGGCCGGTGATCGGCCTGGTGTATGGGGTGGCGCTGATGGTGGGTATAGGCGCCGGCGCCCTCTCCTCCATGGCTCGGGGAGAGGGCGATGGTGTTCGGGCGGCGCGCTGGCTGGGCAGTGGCATCACCCTGCTGCTGTTGATGGCCATCGGATGCGGCGTCCTGCTGCTGGCTCTGGGGGAGCACCTGCTGACCCTGCAACAGGCCCGGGGTGAGGTGCTGGCCATGGCCAGGACCTATCTGCAAGTACTGGCCTGGGGCTGTCCCCTGGCCCTTGGGGGGATCGCCATCCCTTTCCTGGTCCGCAACGACAATGCCCCCAACCTCTCCACCCTGCTCATCGGTGGTGGCGCCCTGGCCAACATAGCCCTGGATTACCTGTTTATCGTGCAGCTGGACTGGCAGCTTCAGGGGGCCGCAGTGGCCACGGTGCTCTCCCAGGCCCTGGTGCTGCTGCTGGGGCTGGGCTATTTCCGTTCCTCGCTGTGCCGCACCCGGCTCGTTCTGGCTGACATGGGGCTTACCCTGGCCGATGCCAGAGCCATAGTGGCCCTGGGGATGGCCAGCTGGTTGATGTACCTCTACTACAGCTTCATCACCGCAGTGCACAATGCCATGCTGCTGGAGTATGGGGACGCCATTCAGGTGGGGGCCTTCTCCATCGTCGGCTACCTGTGCGTGGTCTATTACCTGTTTGCCGAGGGGGTGGCCGGCGGTGCCCAGCCCCTGCTCAGCTACCTGTTTGGCGCCAGGGAGTATCCCAGCCTACAGCGGGTGATGGGCTGGGCCCTGGGGTTGGTGCTGGTCTCCGGCCTGTTGACCGCCCTGCTGTTCTTCGGGGTGCCCACCCCCCTGATTCACGCCTTCAACAGTGATGATACCGCCCTGTTCGAGGCCACCCGTCAGGGGCTGGCCTGGCACACCTGGGCCCTCTATTTTGACGGCATCATCTTCGTGATTGCCGCCTATTTTCAGTCGGTGGGAGATGGCCGCCGGGCCGGGCTCATCACCCTGGCCAATCTGGCGCTGCAGCTGCCGTTTCTGTTGCTGCTGCCTCTGTGGCTGGGGGTTCAGGGGGTGTGGATCTCGGTGCCGCTCTCCAACACCCTGCTGGTGATCTGGGTGCTGTGGCTGTTGTGGCAGGATTGGCAGCGGCGGGGATTGCCGCTGCGCTTTTGGAGTTAGCGGCTGGCCAGTTCCCCCTTGAGGCGGTCGATCTCCGCCTTGAGGATCATCACCTCATGCTCCAGCTCCTGGATGCGGGCCTTGTCGTCCGCCACCACATCGGCGGTGGTGGGCATGGACACCTCTCCGGAGAACAGGTGGGCGTAACGGGCTTCCCGTTTGCCGGCTTCCCTGGGCAGTTGCACTACCATCTCCCGCTCAGCCAGCCCCTGCAGTACCGCGTCCACCGCATTCACATCGGCAAACTGGGTCAGACGGCCGGTGCGGCTGCGAAGTTCACCCGGGGTCTGGGGTCCGCGCAGCAGCAGCACGCACACCAGGGCCCGCTCCTGCTCGCTCAGCTTGAGGCCGCCAAAGGCGGTGTTGCAGAATCTGTGTTTGTACTTGCTGGCTCGGGCGCCTCCCTCTTCACTGACCAGGCGGCGATCCATCAGGGCATTGAGGGTCTGGCGGATCTCGTTGTCGCTCAGGGAGAGTACCGGGTCCCGGTTACTCTTCTGGTTGCAGGCACTCTTCAGGGAGTTCAGGGTCAGGGGGTAGAGATCTGGGGTGGTGCTCTCTTTCTCCAAGAGGCAGCCGATGACTCGGGTTTCATTGAGGGTCAGGTTCATCTCCACGGCGGGCCTCCTTAGCACTTAGACCGACTCAGTATTTCCCCTGGCGGATAAAACGGCAAGCCCTGACGCAGGCGAATGACCAGCCTTTGAGCAATGAGGGGCGAAAAATGGCTAGAGGTCTGATTTGCAGAACGAAAGGCCTACCAGGGCTTGTGGAGCCAACCCTATGTATCGGCGGGGCCAGCGAATTGTTTAGAAAATATTCAATCCAATTGTCAAAACTGCCGATCGGCGTCTGAATTCTGGCCAATGAAATTGAACCGGGGTCGTTACTTTCTGTATTCTGGTGACTTATCTCTAAGTTGCCGTGGAATCTCTCTTGAACCGCATCGCTGTCTTCGTGGATGTGCAAAACATCTACTACACCTGCCGTCAGGCCTTCGGTAGTCAGTTTAACTACCGGGCCCTGTGGCAGCATCTGTGCAATCAGGGAGAGATTGTGTTTGCCACCGCCTACGCCACCCATCGTGGGGATGACGGCCAACGCAAGTTTCAGGACGCCCTTAAGCACATCGGCTTTGATGTGAAGCTCAAACCCTTTATCCAGCGGGCCGATGGCTCAGCCAAAGGGGATTGGGACGTGGGGATCACCATAGATGTGATGGAGCAGGCGCCTCAGGTGGATACCGTGGTGCTGCTCTCCGGCGACGGTGACTTCGATCTGCTGCTGCACAAGGTCAGCCAGGATTATGGGGTGGATGCCAGGGTCTACGGGGTGCCCACTCTGACGGCCCACTCTCTGATGGAGGCCGCCTCCGAGTTCTGTCCCATCGGCCCGCCGATGCTGCTTTAATCGCCCGCCTTCTTCTCAAAATATTGCAGGTCGATAAACAGGGTGGCCATCAGCAGCAGCTGACGGCTGCGGTTGTCCAGTGAGGGGTCGCTGTACTCCACCACAAAGTTATCCTTGTCGGTAAACAGTTCGGTCAGCCCCCCGGACCAGCGTTTGCTGATGCAGGCTACTTCCCGCCCCTGTCGCTCCACCGGAAAGGTCCAGATGCGCCACAGCGGCGAGGCGACTGTCATCATCACCCGGCCATGCTCGTCTTCGATGTCGAACTTCTTGTGCAGCAGGGCGAAGCGCTGCTGCACCGCCCCCAGCCTGACGCCGCTGGCATCGCTGACCTCCAGCCGTTGAAACCACCAACGGAAAGGGTGGTGGGCGATCAGCCATGGCGCCCTTTGGGGAGAGAACAGGTGGATGTCGAATCGGCGCCAATGGCCAAACAGTTGCCGGGAGAGGGTGCCTAACATGCCGGAACTCTGTTCGGCGGCATAGCCCAGGGGGCGTTCCTGGGCATCGAGAACCTGATAGCGGTTGCGGCTCTCGAAGCCAAACAACTCGGCCATCTCAAACAGTTGCTGAATGCGGATTTTGGAGTGATTCTCAAGCATAGTGGGCTCCTTGCTGACGCCTCTACTATAGCGAATCTATCGGATTCTATTGATACTTTTGCAAAGTTAGGCGTCTCTGGGCAGGCCTTTCTGGACCACGCGAATCAGTCGCTGCTGCTGTTTGCTTATCTCACTCAGGCCGCTGCGTTGCTGTGCCAGGGCCCAGTGGATGTGTTCATCCACCATCTCATCCACCCTGCCCAGCCCCTGTTCAAGGGCGTCAATGACCGCCGCGCTGGCGGGGGCATTCCCCAGGGCCACCGCCAGGTTGCGTTGCCAGCGGCGGAAGCCGATGCGGCGGATCGGTGAGCCCTCGGTGGCGCTGAGAAACTCGGCCTCGCCCCATTGCCACAGGGTCAGCAGCGGTACCTGATGCAGTTGAGGACGGGTATGGAAGTCCCCCTCTGCGGTCAGAGGCGCCTCCCGGTTGTGGGGGCAGGCCAGCTGGCAATCGTCACAGCCGTAGATGCGGTTGCCCATCTGGGAGCGCAGCGCCTGTGGAATCCCTTCGTCGGATTCGATGGTCAGGTAGGAGATGCAGCGGCGGGCGTCCACCACGTAGGGGGCGACAATGGCTTTGGTGGGGCAGAGGGTGAGGCAGGCGGTACAGTTGCCGCAGTCGCCCTGGTAGGCCTCATCCTCAGGCAGAGGCAGGTTGGTGAGCAGTTCACCGATAAAGAACCAGCTGCCCGCTTCCCGGTCGATAAGCAACGAGTGCTTACCCACCCAACCGAGTCCGGCCTCCTTGGCCAGGGGACGTTCCAGAATGGGGGCGGAGTCCACGAAGGGGCGGCCATCGAAACCGGCTACCCGGTCTCTCAGTCGATTGCCCAGTTGCTTGAGGCGGTTGCGCATCAGCTTGTGGTAGTCGCGCCCGCCCGCGTAACGGCTGATGTAACCGAGATCCGGCTGACTGAGGGTGGTGGCAAATCCGGCTTGCGGGGGCAGGTAGTCCATTCGCACCACAATGGCGGTCAGGCTGCCAGGGTGCAGCAGGGCAGGCTGGGTGCGCATCGCCTGGTTACGGGTCATGTAGGCCATGTCACCGTGATAGTGGTTGGCCAGCCATTGCTGCAGTGCCCTCTGCTCCCCGGTCAGGTCCAGGCGGGCAATGCCGCAGGCGGCAAAGCCAAGCTCTTTGGCCCAGGCTTTGATCTCAATGGACAGGGCGCCCCAGTCCGGCGCGCCCTGTGTTGTGCTTTGGTCGTTCATGGGGGCTAGGGTATCAGATCTTGCCTTTGGCTACCCTATTTCAGGTGCCCTCCCGCCATGGGCGCCAGGGTCAGGCTGCCGTTGACGGTTTTCATCTCTACTCGGGCATCACTGCTGCCCTGACTGAAACTCAGGCTCTCGGTGGGGACATATTCACCCCGCTCAGGCTGGTGATCGCTGATTCGGTTGCTGATCTCTCCACCCGGGCCTGTATCCAGCTTGAAGCGGGCTGAGGCATCCTGAGGCAGGCTCAGCTTGGTGTCGCCGTTGACGGTTTCAAAGCTCAGCCTGGCGTTGGCGGCGAGGCTAGCCACCTCCACCTGAATGTCACCACTGACGCTGGTGACCTCCAGGGCGCCCACTTGATCCAGCTGAAGCTTGATATCCCCGGAGACATTCTCCACCGCCAGCCTGTCTCCGGAGCGGCTCAGGTGCACCTCGCCGCTGACCGACTCTACGCTGGCCTCGCCCTGAATCTGCTGCGCCTTAACGTCGCCGCTGACGGTCTCCAGCTCAATTTCACCCTCCAGGGCAGAGGCGGTGATGTTGCCGCTGACGCTGTCCGCTTCCACCTCGCCTGAAATTCGGGCGAGCTCAAGATCGCCGCTGACGCTTTCCAACTCCAGCCCCCGGCTGAGATCGCTGGCGCTGAAATGGGTACTGACACCGCTGGCTTCCACCTCGATGGAGCCGGGCAGGGTGACGGTCAGTTTGCTGCCCTCATTGTCCCCGCGCCAGTTTCTGGGCATCTTGACCTCGGCCACCAGGGTGTTGCCCTCTCTTTCGAACACCCATTCCTTGGCCAGGTCGTCCAGCTCGCCCTGAACCCGGATCTCACTGTGACTGCCTCCGGTCAGGGTGACCTCGCCTCGGGGCACCACCAGGGTCAGTTTGCTGATGCCGTCGGCCTCCATGCGGCTGTCGATGGCTTCTCCGGCCCACAGGGGCAGGCTGCAACTCAACAGGCCTGCGGTCAGTATCAGGTTTTTCATAGGGTTCTCCTTGAGGTGATCTTGTTCGTCGTCGTATTCATCGCCATACCCGCCGAGCTCTAGAGCTGCTGCAGGCGTTGGTGGCGCAACTGCTGTTTCTGCATCAGGTCCAGTTCCCGCTGCTGCACCCAGAGCCACAGCTGCAGCAGCTCCGGGTTGTCCGGTTGCTGCTTCAGAGCATCGAACAGCTCCTGCTCGGCGCTGCGGATGCTGGCCAGGGCCTCGGTGGAGGCCAGCTCTCCCGGTGTGGTGCCAGCCTGCACCAACGCCGGAGTCTGACGGGTCACCAGTCGTTGACGCTGGGCTTCGTGTTGCTGCTGGATCTGGGCCAGGGCACCCAGCAAGGGGGCCTGGGGATCCGGACTGCTCAGGCGTCCGCCGAGGAAGCCACCCAGGGTGGTCACCAGCAGACTGGCGGCCATGGCCCAGGGGAACCAGGAACGCCGCGGCGCCGCAGGCAGGGGAGAGCGATCCAGCCCTTTTTCGATGGCGGGCCACAGATCACGACTGGGGGCCACCTCGGTGTCGAGCTCTTGCAGCATTGAATCCAGTTGGCGACTCATATCAGCATCTCCTGTAGCAGTTGGCGTGCCCTGTGGTACTGGGCCTTGCTGGTCCCTGGCTGGATCTCCAACAGCTGGGCCACTTCGTGGTGGTGGTAACCTTCAATGGCGTGGAGCACAAACACCTGACGTGCCCGCTCCGGCAGCCTGGGCAGCAGACGGTCCACCAGTTGCAGCTCCTCCATCGCCTCCCCCTGACGTTGGGCCTCCTCTTCGCTCAGGGGGGCGAGCTGAGGCTGACTCTTGAGGTAGTTGAGGGCGTGATTAAGGGTCAGGCGATGCAGCCAGGTGGTGAACTGCGCCTCGAAACGAAATTGGGGCAGTTTCTGCCACAGGCGGATAAACACCTCCTGGGTAGCCTCTTCGGCACAGGCGACCCGGCCACTGAGTCTCAGGCACAGGGCGTACACCCTGGGGCTGTGGTGGCGGTATATCCGGGCGAAGGCGTCGCGATCGCCTTTCTGAGCCAGGCGGATCTCCCGCTCCTGCTCTGCCGGGAAGGGGGGCAGATTCTGTGTCAATGCTCTCTCCTTGAAAGACCAAACCAGTGGCACCGGCCATCTCTGATACTTCCTATGACAGACCCAAGGTGGCAAAAGGTTGGAATGGCAACAACAAAAAATTGGGTTTCAGGACGAAGATTTCGAATGAAGTCAGTTCACACAAGATGGGATTTTGTGATCACTTCCCATGAATTTGCGGCTAATTGCTGTCAAAATGCGCGCCACAACCCGCGGATTGTCGCGATTCTCCCAGCTCCCCGGAATTAAGCACTGGCACGGATGAACTCCATACGCAGCAAATTGATCTTTTGGTTGGCCCTGTTGCTTCTGGTGACCAACTGTCTCGGGTTTATCAATGCCCTGTGGACCGCCAAGGGGTATTACCAGGATGTTCACGATGCCAACCTGGCCCAGCGGGCCAGGGTGATGCTGCAGCTGCTCAACGAAACCCGGGCCGACCGTGTGGATGAGGTGGTTCGCCAGTCGGTTAAACGCTTTGAGCAGCTGGATCTGACCTATCGGCAGGGGTGGATTCTTGGGGATAATGCCGAGCTGAGCAATTCGGACCTGGTGCACTACCAGATCTGGAGCCGGGGCCACTGCGTCAGTGCCAATGGCCGCCCCTGTGTGGATGGCGGCATCTTCTCCGATCTCAATGCAGGCTTCGCCGAGCAGGAATACAGAGGCGACACCTGGCACACCTATACCGTCTACAGCCTGAGACACGAACTCTATCTTACCGTGGGCTACCCGGACGCCCTGGGGCGGGATCTGCTTCAGCGAGCCATGTGGGCCAGTTGGGGCACTCAGATGGTGCTGCTGACCCCTCTGAGCATCCTGCTCTGCTCTCTGGTGGTCAGCCTCTCCATTGCGCCGCTTCGGCGCCTGAGCAAGCAGGTCAGCCAATGGCCGGCAAACCCCCTTCCTGACGGAGAGGCTCTGCCCAAGGAGCTCAGGGCATTCGTGTCGGCACTGGGGCGCAGTCAACGAACCCATGCCGCCGCCGAATCCAAGCGGCGGACCATGGTCGCGGCACTCTCCAGGCGGGTCACCGGTGACCTTCATGCCCTGGGAAAGCGGTTGCAGCGCCACCCAGATGATCTGGTGGGGGCCATGAGGGCCCTGAACCGCAGTGAAAGACTGGTGCGCAATGGCCACCTTCTCAGTGAGTTGGACAGAAGCTGGCGTCAAGATGAGAAACGCTGTGACCTCTACCGGGAAACGGCCCTGAGCTGCGCCCGTCACTATGGTGATGCCATGGCTCTGGGGGTCAGGTTGACCTTGCGGGGGCTGCAGCGTCAGGGGGAAGTGGCTGTGCCCCCGGTGATGCTTCAGGGGATGCTGGACAACCTGATAGATAATGCCATCAATGCCAGCCCGAAAGGGGCCGAGGTGATCGTTACCGTGCGCCAGTCCGAGGGGGGGCGCCTGCTGCTGACCGTCGCCGATGCCGGGCCCGGGCTGGATGAGCAGACCCTGAATCTTGAAGGGATCAGCGACGCCGCCCGGTATCAGCATGGTGTGGGCCTGGTGCTGGTGCGGGAAGTGGCGGCCACCTTTAACCTGGACCTGACCCTGGGCAGCAGCAGATTGCTGGGCGGAACCTTGCTGCGTTGCAGCTTTCCGCCTCTGGACTGACTTTAGCCCAGTTCCATCGCCGTTATCGGGTCCAGCTGTTCCCCCTGATACACCTCAAGCCTGTTGCGACCCAGGTGTTTGGCCCGGTACAGGGCGGAGTCTGCCTGTTGCAGCAGATCCGGCAGTTGCTGCTCCCGGCCGGTCACCGTGGCTAGGCCGATGCTGGCGGTGATCGCCAGCCTGTTGCCGGACCACTCGACCCTGTGTTCGGCGATGGCATTCTGCAGAGTATGGGCCACGTGCAGGGCGCCGACGGCAGGGGTATTGGGCAGCAGCACCGCAAACTCCTCTCCGCCATAGCGGCACAGGACATCGCCGGGGCGCTGTAGGGCGCGATCACACACCTGGGCCAGCTCCATCAACACCTTGTCACCACAGGGATGGCCATGCCGGTCATTGACCCTTTTGAAATGATCCAGGTCCACCAACAGCAGGCTGAATGGATGCTGCTCCCGTCGGCTGCGCAGCAGTTCGATTCGGTAATGTTCGTCGAAGTAGCCACGATTTTTCAGCCCGGTGAGGGAGTCGGTGCTGGACTTCTCCTCCAGGTGGCGGTGCACCCTGACCAGGGAGCGGATCTGCTGGGAGAGACTGCTGTTGCTCTGCTCCCGGAGAAAGGCGTGTTGGCGGTTGTTGAGTTTGAGCAGGTTCCTCAACTGACGCCTCTGAGAGACCAGCAGGGTCAGCAGCAGCAACCCATGACACACCGACCAGAGCAGGGCGCAGCTCAGGGTGACCAGAGGCGGCACCTGAGTATCCAGTACCAGGGTAAACAGCAGTGGCAGCAGCAGCAGCAGCTTGATCAGCTCGGTGGAGGCAAAGCTGCGTGGCAGCCTGTGGTTGCCATCGAGAATCCAGCTGGCCTGCCAGGCCACCAACAGCATCATCAGCGGTGGCAGGAGCAGGTCCAGGGTCCAGCTTGGTGCCGCCAGAAGGCCCGCCAGCAGCAGTGCCAAGCCGGCCTGAGCCCAGGTGTGGCGGCGGATGATCGCCTGGCTGGCCTGTTGACTCAACAGGGCCAGGAACAGGGCGAGCCACAGGGGTTTGATGGGCACATGGCCGGTCAACTCCATCAGGGCCACCGCGAACAGGGGCAGTTGAGTCAGGCTGTGGGTCAGGGGCAGCTTGTCTGCCAGTATGGTGCTGGTGACCTGTTGAGTGAGCCACATGGCTAACATCAGGCCCAGCAACAAGCCAAGGAAAAGGTCCGGCAGCCTGGGCCGGCGTTGGGACTCGGCGCTGATCTCCACCGCCACTGGCACATACAGGTAGAGGGTGGCCGGCCGGTCGTTCACCAAAGGCAGAGTAAAGCTCATGGGGCGGTAACTGGGGCCGTCAGACTGGAGAATGAGGTCCGTCAGCAGCTGTTTGCCCTGAGTGACCATCAGGTGACCGTCTCCCGCCCACCCCTGACTTATCTGCAAGCGCAGAGTGTCCCCAGTGGATGGCAGAGTGAGACGCTTCCACACCATGGGGCCCCGCACGGCCACCAGTGATGCGGGCTGCCAGTGGCGTTCTTCGGTAAGCTGGGCCAGGGAGGCGTCCTGACCCAGGTTGGCGTAATTCAGCGGCTGTGTCCCGGTGACTGAGCTCCAAAACCAGCCGAGACAGAGTGCGCTGAAAGCCAACGCAATAAGTTTTAATCCCTTGATAATCTTAACTTCCTTGCAAAGCTCTGGGTATTTTTAGCAGAAAAGCCAGGCCGATGCAGAAAATTTATTCAATGGCGACTTTTCCCAGCAGCAGAATGGCTTGCGGCGGCTGCTGCCGCCCTCTAGCATAAAGGCAGTAGTGGCTGGTAATAGGAGAGACACCATGCAACCGGTCTTTTTCGCTCTGATGTCCCGGATGCAGAATGTGCACCGCTGGGGCAAGTCCAATCCGACCCGCGCCGAAAACGTCGCCGAGCACAGCTTCCAGGTGGCGATGTTCGCCCATGCCCTGGGGGAGATTCGCAACAAGGTGTTCACGGATCAGCCTGGTGTGGACGCCAACCACCTGGCCGTGGTGGCCATGTTCCATGATTCTGCCGAGGTGCTGACCGAGGATGTGAACAGTGGCATCAAATACAGCGACAAGCGGATGCTGGCCCTGTGCCGGGAGATGGAGGCGATCGCCGCCCATATGCTGGTGACCACTCTGCCCGCCCCTTTGCAATCCACCTATAAGGGGTTGATTGAACATGAGGATGACCCGGAGACGGCCCGCTTCGTCAAAGCGGCGGATCTGCTTTCTGCTTACACCAAGGCCCTGTCGGAGCTGAGGGCAGGGAACATGGAGTTTGAGGGAACCGAGCGCAAGGTGCTGGCGGCGCTGACGCCCTTTGTGGAGACCATGCCTGAGGTGGCCTGGTTTATGGAGCACTGTGTGCCGGCCTTCCAGATGACCATTGATGATCTGGTGGACGCGGCCCTGGTGGGGGAACCTGAGGAGTAGACGGAAAAAAACGGGGCGCACTGCGCCCCGTTTCTTTATAGGGTGGGCCATTCCATGGCCCGCGACAACCCGTATTACAGGTCGTCGGTGTTCTCGGACAGGTAGGCGGCTACGCCGGCAGGGGACGCGTCCATACCTTTCTTACCCTCTTCCCACTGAGCAGGGCACACTTCACCGTGCTCTTCGTGGAAGTTCAGGGCGTCAACCATGCGCAGCATCTCGTCGATGTTACGGCCCAGAGGCAGGTCGTTCACTACCTGGTGACGCACGTTGCCTTCGGAATCGATCAGGAAGGAGCCACGGAAAGCAACACCAGCTTCTGGGTGCTCAACGTCGTAGGCTTTGCAGATCTCGTGCTTCACGTCGGCAACCAGAGGGTATTTCACTGGGCCGATGCCGCCATCTTCAACGGCGGTGTTACGCCAGGCGTTGTGGCTGAACTGGGAGTCGATGGATACGCCGATAACCTTAACACCGCGCTTCTGGAACTCTTCGAAACGCTTGTCAAAAGCGATCAGCTCGGAGGGGCAAACGAAGGTGAAGTCCAGAGGGTAGAAGAAGATCACCGCCTTGGAGCCTTCGATTTCAGTCTTCAGGTTGAAGTTCTCAACGATCTCGCCATTACCCAGTACGGCAGCAGCGGTAAAATCAGGGGCAGGACGGCCTACTAATACAGACATGGTGTTCTCTTCCTTTTTAAAGGTTAATTTCAACGGCAATCTTAATCTAACTTACTAGACTGCCGACAAATTCCCAATACGTTAGTCATGTGAAACTGAGCACAGTATAGGGGGGTGTGTTCCTTTGAAGAATCGAATAAAATAGATTAAACCAATCGATTGTTCCGGAGCAGACGATGCGCAGACTCCCTAGTCTCAAAAACCTATATTATCTGGTGCATCTGCACAAGGCGCAGAACTTCAACCGCGCCGCCAAGGCGTGTCACGTCAGCCAGTCCACTCTCTCCAGCGGTATTCAGAACCTGGAAGAGCAGATGGGCTGCCAGCTGATTGAGCGCGACCACAAATCTTTTCTGTTTACCGCCACCGGCGAGGAGGTGGTGTGCCGCGCCCGGGAGCTGCTGGCTCAGGTGCAGGAGTTGACCGATCTGGCTCAGAGTGCAGGGGATGCCATGAGTGGCACTCTGCGACTGGGATGTATTCCAACCATCGCCCCCTTCCTGTTGAACAGGGTGGTGAAGGAGTCTCAGCAACGATTCCCAGATCTTACTCTTTTACTTAGAGAAGATACCACGGAAAACCTGCTTTCCATGCTCGGCAACGGCGAACTGGATCTGCTGCTGCTGGCACTTCCGGTGGACACCTCGGGTTTCCACACCATGGGGGTGGGCATCGATCCCTTCCAGGTGGTGATTCATCAGGAGTCGGCGGAGCAGTCCAAGCTCAGCTACGAGGATTGGCCGGACGAGAGCATCTTCCTGCTGCAGAGAGAGCACTGCATCACCGGTCATGCCATCAGTGCCTGTAACCTGGAAAACCGTGAGAAGATCAACCCCTTTGCCGCAACCAGCTTGCATACCCTGGTGCAGATGGTGGACTCAGGGCTGGGGAGCACCTTCCTGCCGCAGATGGCCATCGATGCCGGCATTCTCAAGGGAACGGACCTGCTGACCTATGTGCCCGAGGGGCAGAAGGCGTACCGGGAGATTGGCCTGGTGTGGCGGCAGACAACCAGTCGTCTGCGCACCTTCAGAACTCTTGGGGAGATGATTGGGGATCTGCTGCCGAGTAAGTCCGACTGACGGAGAACACTTCGATCTCCTGCTGCTTTCCCTTGAGGCGAATGGGCCCAAGGGAGAGCAGATCATAGCTGTGGTCGTCATCCAGCGCCTCTTTCACCTGATCGGACACCAGCATCTGGCATCCCAGGGGACCACACTGGTCCTGGAGACGGGCCAGGGTGTTGAGCACGTCTGAGAAGAAGCTGATCTCCTGCTTATACACCCCCACCAGCGCTGCCACCACCTGGCCACCATGGGCGGCCGCCTTGAACTTGGGCACGAAGCCATACTCTTTCTGGAAATAGTGACGGTTCCAGTAGAGGGTCTGCACAAAGTCGAAGTAGACATTGAGGCAGAGACGCGCCCTGGATCTGTGCCGTTGAGGCCAGCTGATCAGCACCGCATCCCCCACGTAGCGATAGATCTCCCCCTGATTCTGGGTGACCACGTCGGAGAGCAGGTCGAAACAGTCCTGAATCAGGCGGCTGAACCGATAGTCCCCCAGAGCCTCGGCGTGGGCGGTGGAGCTGACCATATCCAGGAACAGGAAGATACGCTCCTCATACCTGGGCTTGTGGTACTTGCCCATGCCGATGTTCAGCAGTACCCGCGGCCCCACCAGCAATCCCATCTGCTCGATGAAGGCCAGGCCGGTCCGCACCAGCACCAGATAGGCGATCAGGGTCTGGGCCGAGGGGGCATTGAGCACATGGGCGGTGAGGATCTGGCTGGTGGCGGCAAACTGCTCGGCGTTATCCCAGGAGTTTAGCCAATTGGTGATGTAGGCCAGGGTCAGGGCCCCAAGCAGCAGAAACAGTCCCTTGAATGCCACGATAAAGGCGTAGGGCATTCGCCGGATGCCGCTGACGTCGGTAATCAGGTTGGACAGCCAATGCAGACAGCCGAAGATCAGCCCCATATAGATGGAGAGGGTGGTGAGATCCGCAGCCGTGATCGCCCAGTACGGACGGTCGTCCCCCTGGGCATAACGGAAGGTAACATAGGCCATCATCGCTAGAGACCAGGCGATAATGGCGAAGACCAGTTTTAGAAATTGTTGCCGCGACTGCACTCTGGTAAAGGGACTCTGTAATTATGGGGCCGGTGGAAAAGTTCCCGCCTGGCTTATTTTATTTGTAATAACGAGAGATTATACAAGTTTTGTGACCTCAACCCAAACGTATATCACTTTTTGGATAGGCATTATTTCAGTTGTTATGGAAGTGTCTCTGTAGTAGGGCATGGGTGAAGGGGATCTTCAGATAGAAGCCCCTGGGCAGGGTCTGAATCGGGCTGCCGTCTGGACCAATGCCGTCGGTCAGCACCCGGCTGTTGGCGGCCTTGGGGCGAAGCTGCAGCACTTCACCGTGTCGGGCGGTGATCGACTCCACCTCGCCCAGGGCGACCCGCTCCATGATCTCCTCCCAATCCTGTTGCAGTGCCTGCCACTCCTGCGGGGAGGGGCGCCACAACAGCGGCATCCCCAGGGTGCGCTGCGCCACCGGAATCTGCCGCTCTCCCAGTATGGGTATCCACAGGATCGCCCTGAGCTTGTGGCAGACAGGGCTCTCCTCCCAGCGCAGGCCGCCCAGGTTGGTGAGGGGACAGACGCTGACGAAGGTGGTCTCCAGGGGTTTGCCCTGCAGGTCCACCGGAATGGTCTTCAGCTCGATGCCCAACTGTTCGAAGTCAGGGTGGGGCTTGGAGCCAGCACTGGCGCCCAGATAGCGCTCCAGTAACTGCCCGCTCCAACCTTTATGGCGCAGCAGGTTGTCGGGCACCGCGATGCCCAGGGCGTCGGCCAGCTCCCCCAGGGTCCAGCCTGCTACCGCCTCGGCGCGGTCAAGCAGCTGGGGCTCGGAGTCTGGCGTGAAGTTGAGTTCGATCATCCCGCCATTCTAACCCGAAGCCCGTTAACAGCGACACCTCGATGGGGATAACTTTTGTGGGTGTTTTTTGTACTGGTTTGTTGCCCACAGCGTGGCAAGCTCTGCAAAAAGTCGGATGAATGAGGGTAACCTCATGAAATTAAAATAATTAAGCCATAATCAAAATGCAGTAATTCATACTGTTATTCAGGTTATCCCGCCCTTACCCGTTTTTTCTTAACAGAGTTATGCACAGTTTGATTGGATAACTGCCGGGAATTGATCCACAGGAGGTTGGGGGTGGTGGATCCCTAGCCGGGCTGCCAGGGGTTTTCTGACCAGTTGAGCCAAAGTTCATACAAGGGATGTGGCAGCGGTGAGAATTTGAACGATCCGAGATCCTCCGTAGAGATCTGGGCTTTGCTAATGTTTATCATATTGATTTAAAGGCTGTTTTTATCCTCGCGCCACGGTGCCTGAGGATGGATTATGTTCATCCTTTGCGGATATCTCCATCACATACAATTTTACAAACAGGCTTATCCACAGCTCCGGTTGATAACTTTCGTGGGAATCGAGCGGGGGATAATATTTCTGTATATAAGTGTTGAAAATCTTCAAAGTTACCCACTGGGGCCGCTCTCTAGCCCGGGATTGCCCCCGAGCGCCATTCTGTGGAACAATCAGAGCAAGATAAAAATCAATCGGATGACATAGTGATCGACAACGAAGGCTATAGAGCCAATGTGGGGATCATTATCTGTAACCGCCAAGGTCAGGTGCTCTGGGCAAGGCGGTATGGCCAACACTCCTGGCAGTTCCCCCAAGGGGGGCTGGATCAGGGAGAATCCGCCGAACAGGCGATGTATCGTGAGCTGTATGAAGAGGTCGGGCTGCAGAAAAAGGATGTTAAAATCCTCGCCAGTAGCCGTTCCTGGCTCAGATACCGTCTGCCCAAGAGGCTGGTCCGGCAAGATTCCAAGCCGGTATGTATTGGTCAGAAACAGAAATGGTTTCTGCTGGAGCTGGTGTCCGGCGAAGATCAGATCGATCTCAAGCGCAGTGGCCACCCTGAATTCGATGACTGGCGCTGGGTCAGTTACTGGTACCCAGTTCGCCAGGTGGTCTCCTTTAAGCGGGATGTCTATCGTAAGGTGATGAAGGAGTTTGCGCCGGTGGCTATGCCATTTCAGCCGCGCAAGGACCATACTAAACGCACCCGGGATGGAAACAACAAAGCCAGACGACGAAGAAGAGGCCGATGATTACCACACTGCGCACCATAGTGCAGCGGGTCGCTGAAGCTCAGACTGCCGAACAGTCGATGATCGAGTTGGTGCAACAGACCCGCGCCGCCATGAACACCGATTGCTGCTCACTCTATCTTACCGATGGTGAGGGGCTAGTTCTCAAAGCCAGCGACGGCTTGGCTCCCTCTGCTGTGGGCCGGGCCCGCCTCAATGCCGGTGAGGGCATCGTCGGCATGGTGATGCGCCGGGAGGAGCCCATCAACCTGGCCGACGCTCCATCACACCCCGCCTTTAAGCTGCTTCCCGAAGTGGACGAAGATGAGTTTCGCGCCTTTCTGGCCACCCCCATTACTCACAGGAGCAAGGTCCTCGGGGTGCTGGTGGTGCAGCAGAAGCTGGCCCGTCAGTTTAACGAGGATGAGGAAGCCTTCCTGGTGACCCTGGCCTCGCAACTGGTGCCTGAGCTGCGCCCCAGCAGCGATCTGCCCGAACTGACCGAAACCGGCCCCCGTCGTTGGAGTGCCACCGTCGCCAGTCCGGGCATTGCCGATGCCGAGATCCTGCTGGCACGTCCACGCATCTCCCTCTCCATGGAGGAGAGCAAGGGGCAGGGCAGTGACCGCGAGTGGGACAGGCTGGAGCGGGCGTTGCTGGCAACCCAGGATGAGATGACTGCGCTCAGCGGCCGCCTCAGCGGAGAGATCGAATCTCAGATCAGCGCCATCTTCGACATCTACCAGTACCTGATTGCCGATCCCGTGCTGCAGCAGGACCTGATGGCCGGCTGCGACGAGGGCTGGTCTGCCGAGACCGTAGTCTCCAAAGTCTTTACCCAGTATGTGGCCCGGTTCGAAGCGATGACCGATCACTACCTCAAGGAGCGCGCCAGCGACCTTAAGGATCTTGGTCAGCGTATCCTGGGACAACTGGCCCGGCCGGGGCAGGGGGGCAAGCCGCCGACGCAGCCGGTGATCCTGGTGGCCAGCGAGATCACCGCCACCATGTTGGCGGAGGTGCCCAGAAGTAAGCTCGCAGGCATCGTCAGTGTCGAAGGGGGCGCCAGTTCTCACGCGGCGATTCTGGCCAGGGCGATGTCGATTCCGGCCCTGTTCGGCATCGATGGCCTGCCGATTCAGGCCCTGTCGGGCAAGCGCGCCATCCTGGATGCGGTGCGCGGCCAGTTGCTGGTGGAACCCGCACAGACCGTGGTGCGCGAGTTTCACCGTTTCCAGTCCTCCCTGGCCAAGAAGGATGCGCGTTATGAGCGTGGCCTGACCGAGCCTTGTGAAACCCTGGACGGTGAACCCGTGTGCCTGCAGGTCAATGCCGGCCTGGTGGCGGAGGGTGAACAGCTGGATCCCGCCTATGTGGGCGGCATCGGCCTCTATCGCTCCGAAACCCTCTACATGCTGCAGAACCACTTCCCCACTGAGCAGACTCAGGAGCGGGCCTATGGCCGGGTATTGCGTGCCCTGGGCAGCAAGCCGGTGACCATACGTACCCTGGATATCGGCGGCGACAAGCCTCTGCCCTATTTCCCTATCCGGGAAGACAACCCCTTCCTGGGGTGGCGTGGCATCCGCCTCACCCTGGACCACCCGGAGTTGTTCCTGGTTCAGGTGAAAGCGATGCAGCGTGCGTCGGTGGAGACAGCGAATCTGCGCATCCTGTTGCCGATGGTCTCCAATCTGGATGAGGTGGAGCAGGCCCGTAAGCTGATCGAGCAGGCCCGCCACGAGCTGGAGGAGGAGCTGGAGTGCACCCTGCCCAGAGTCCAGGTGGGGGTGATGATCGAGGTACCCGCCTCCATCTATCTGCTGCCACAACTGAGACAGAAGGTGGACTTCTTCTCCGTGGGCAGCAATGACCTGACTCAGTACCTGTTGGCGGTGGACAGAACCAATGCTCAGGTGGCGGACAGGTTCAGCCACTATCATCCTGCGGTCATTCAGGCCCTGGCCCAGACCGTCTCCCTGGCCGGAGACAGCGAACTGAGTGTCTGTGGTGAGATGGCCGGTGAACCCGAGGGGGCGCTGATCCTGATGGCCCTGGGGCTGCGCCAGCTCAGCATGAACCGCCGCAGCCTCGGCCGAATCCACCATCTGGTACGCCATCTGAGCGCGGCCCGGTTGGAGCCGCTGCGAGGTGCCCTGTTGCAGGCCTGCGATGATATTCAGGTGCGCGATCTGGCCCGCAGCTGGCTGGATGAGCACGAACTGTCGGAGCTCTATCAGGACGCCTGAGGACGATCATGGCATTTGGGGCGCTGACTCAGTATCCTAAAGCCACTTTTAAGGGACGGGGGCCAAGTGCCCCCGCCGTCGTTGACGGCCCCGCCACCTCGAGGTGGTGGACTTTACAGAAGATTCCAAGATGACCGAAAGCTATTTTGTGTTTCCCCAGATTGACCCTGTGATCCTTGAGATCGGCCCCCTGGCCCTACGCTGGTATGGCCTGATGTATCTGGTGGGTTTTTTGGGCGCCATGTGGATGCTCAACCGCCATGCGGATAAGCCTGGCTCCACCTGGAGCCGAGATCAGGTCTCCGACCTGCTGTTTTACGCCTTCCTGGGGGTCGTATTGGGCGGGCGCCTGGGGTACGTGTTCTTCTACGGCTGGCAGTGGCTGCTGGAGGATCCCCTCTACCTGTTCAAGATCACCAACGGGGGGATGTCATTCCATGGTGGCCTCATCGGGGTGATCGTGGCGATGTTCTGGATCGCCCGCCGTCAGAAGCGCACCTTCTGGCAGGTGGCGGACCTGGTGGCCCCAACCATTCCCATCGGCCTGGGCGCCGGCCGCATCGGTAACTTCATCAACGGCGAGCTTTGGGGCAGAGTCACCGACGTGCCCTGGGCGATGATCTTCCCAGGTGCCGGCCCCTTGCCCCGCCACCCCTCTCAGCTGTACGAGGCGGTGCTTGAGGGGTTGGTGCTGTTCCTGATTCTCCATTGGTATAAGAAGCGCACCGACAAGCCTGGCGCGGTGGCCGGCCTGTTCCTGGTGGGATACGGCTGTGCCCGTTTCCTCATCGAGTTTGTTCGTCAGCCTGATGCCCACATGAGCCTCTACATGGGCTTCTCCATGGGGCAGTTGCTGACCATCCCCATGCTGGCCTATGGCGGCTATCTGATGATGCGCCCGGCCAAATGACACTGTCCTGTAAAAGGATGGACATATAACAATATTTGAAGGTTTGTAGACCCATGAAACAGTATCTGGACCTGTGCCAACGCATCGTCGATGAGGGTGCCTGGGTAGAGAACAAGCGAACAGGCAAGCGTTGTCTGACGGTGATCAATGCCGACCTGGAGTATGATGTCGGCGGCAACCGCTTTCCCCTGATCACCACCCGCAGGAGCTACTGGAAGGCGGCCATCGCCGAGCTGTTGGGTTACCTGAGAGGCTATGACAGTGCCGAGCAGTTTCGGGCCATCGGCTGTAACACCTGGAATGCCAACGCCAACGACAATGCCGCCTGGCTGGCCAACCCCCATCGCAAAGGGGAGGATGACATGGGCCGGGTCTATGGTGTTCAGGGCCGCGCCTGGCGTAAGCATGACGGGACCCCCCTGGATCAATTGGGCAAGATTGTCGCCGACCTGAGCCGCGGCGTGGATGACCGGGGTGAGATCCTCACCTTCTACAACCCGGGGGAGTTTGACCTGGGCTGCCTGCGCCCCTGTATGCACACCCACACCTTCTCCCTGCTGGGGGACACCCTGCACCTGACCTCCTATCAGCGCTCCTGTGACGTGCCTCTGGGTCTGAACTTCAACCAGGTTCAGGTGTTTGCCCTTCTGGCGCTGATGGCGCAGATCACCGGTCACAAGCCGGGCAAGGCCTACCACAAAATAGTCAATGCCCATATCTACGAGGATCAGCTGGAACTGATGCGGGATGTGCAGCTCAAGAGGGAGCCGTTTGAGTCTCCGCGGCTGCTGATCAACCCGGATATTAAGAGCCTTGAGGATCTGGAGACCTGGGTGACCCTGGACGATTTTCAGGTGGAGGGTTATCAGCACCACGACCCCATCGCCTACCCCTTCTCCGTCTGATTGTTCGCCGCCCCATCGGGGCGGCGTCGTTTCGGCCATATCGAGTCGCCCTGGGGGCTGTCCAGCTCCGTGGCTGGGCAGCTTGTCAGTCAGTGCCTCTTTCTGAGGGCTTCTGAGGCCCTGCCCCTGTGCGGTTCTTTCATCGACTCAATCGCAATTTTAAGTGGTGGTTGATGGTGCGCTTTGTGGTAGTCTCATCTGCTTATGGTTGGGCTTTGGTTCAGCTTTCCCGAACTATAATAGGTCGGTCTGCACTCCGCAGTCCCCACGCCGCAGCTCTGCGGCACGGTTTCCGGTTTCCGGCCGAGGTATCGGCCGGCTCGTCGATTTAAGGAGAAGCCCTCCCCTAAGGGAGGTCCAGGTTATGGCGCATCTAAATTACAATCACCTCTACTATTTCTGGATGGTTCGCAAGAAGGGTTCGGTCACCAAGGCGGCGGAAGCTCTGTTCCTGACGCCGCAGACGGTCACCGGCCAGATTCGTCATCTGGAACACCGCCTCGGGGGTAAGCTGTTTCGCCGTCAGGGGCGTCAGCTGGTGGCTTCCGACCTGGGGGAGCTGGTGTTCCGCTATGCAGACAAGATGTTCAGCCTGAGCTACGAGATGTTGGATCTGCTCAACTACACCCAGGACAAGTCGATCCTTTTTGAGGTGGGCTCTTCCGATGCCCTGTCCAAGAGCCTGGCCAGTCGACTGCTGTTGTCGGTGATGCCGGATGATGGCTCCATTCACCTCTGCTGCTATGAGTCCGGCGAAGAGAACCTGATGGAGCGCCTCTCCCAACACAAGTTGGATATGGTGCTTTCCGGCAGTGATGCCGAGTCCCTGAAGTATCCGGAAATTCTCAGCAAGAAACTGGGGGAGACCGGCATCAGCTTCTTCTCCCAGGAGAAGGTGGAGGGACGCTTTCCCGCCAACCTGGATGGGGCGCGTATCCTGATGCCGCACCGTAAGACCGCCCTGGGCCAGCAACTGCTGCGCTGGTTCGACGAAGTGGGGGTCTCCCCGGTGATCGTGGGCGAGTTCGATGATGCGGCGATGATGAAAGCTTTCGGCTTGTATCGACAGGGGATCTTCATCGCCCCCACACTGTACCGGGAGGAGCTGTTGTCCCAAGGGGTACAGCTGGTGGGAGAAACCGTCGACATTACTGAGCAGTACCATGTGATGTTCGCCGAGCGAATGATTCAGCATCCGGCGGTGAAACGGATCCTCGAGACCGACTTTACCGACCTCTTCAGTGGCAAGGAGCCGGCCTTTAAACGGTTCAAGTAGTCAATATCGGGGGCGCTGAGGGCGCCCCTTTTATCAGGAGCAGTATGACCGACCAAACCAAAGCCTCAGGTCTGGGGCTTATTGTGCTGTTGGGGGCCCTGGCGGGGCTGACCCCGCTGGCCATCGACATGTACCTGCCCGCTATCCCAACCATCGCCGATGAGATGCATGCCACCGTGGCCACGACCCAGCTGACGGTGAGCTTCTTCCTGGTGGGCTTTGCCGTGGGCCAGTTGCTGTACGGGCCGCTGACCGACGCCTATGGCCGGATGCCGGTGCTGGGGGGAAGCCTGGGGGTGTTTGTGCTGGCCAGCCTGGTCGCGACCTGGAGCGGTTCGGTGGAGATGCTGATTGCCGCCCGCTCCCTCCAGGCCCTGGGCGGGGCGGGGGCCTCTGTGGTGGTGATGGCGGTATTGCGGGATCTGTTTCAGAGGGAGAAGTTTGCCCGGGCCATGTCCTTTGTGATGCTGGTGATGAACCTGGCCCCCCTGGCGGCGCCGATCCTGGGGGGCTATCTGCTGCTTCATGGTGGCTGGAGGGCGATCTTCTATCTGCTGGGCGGCTTTGCCCTGGCCCTGATTGTGCTGATGCGGTTGTGGGTCGGGGAGACCCTGCCGCCCCAAGATCGCCGGCCTGCCGGGTTTCGGGCGGCGCTCTCCCTGTACCGGGCCATTCTGGTTCACGATACGGTACGGGTTTATCTGATTGTGGGAACCCTGTTCTCCGCCTCGTTGTTCCTCTTTGTCACCGGCTCCTCCTACGTCTATATCCGCTACTTTGAGGTGGCGGCGGAGCACTTCGGTTACCTGTTTGGCCTGAACATCATCACCATGATGACCCTGACCACGGTCAACGCCCGCTATGTGGCCAGGGTAGGGACCGCCCGGATGATGGTGAGAGGCCTGTTGATCACTGCCCTGGGTGCGGCCCTGTCCTTGGTCACCTCCCTGCTGAGTGAGCCGCCTCTGTGGGCGGTGGTGATCCCCATCATGCTGATGATGGGCCCACTGGGGATGGTCAGCGCCAATGCCACCACCCTGGCCCTGGATGCGTTCGAGGGGGCGGCAGGCTCGGTGTCTGCCCTGGGGGGCGCCATGCGCTTCCTGGCGGGAGCCCTGGCCGGAGCCCTGTTGTCACTGGTGCACCCTGAATCTGCTGCGCCGATGCTGGTGGGGATGGCGGTATGCTCGCTGGCGTCATTGGGGTATTATCTCTGGCACGAGAAACACCTGAGCGTTAAGGAATAACAATGAACCAAGAGAGGGAAAGCCTGGCCCGGCTGAAGTGGGCGTGCCGTCGGGGCATGTTGGAGCTGGATGTGTTGCTGGAACCCTTTGTGGAAAAGCACTACCTCTCCCTGAACCCGCAGCAGAAGGCACAGTTTGAGCGGCTGTTGACCTGCGACGACCCGGACATGTTTGCCTGGTTTATGGGCCATGAGGCCTGTCCGGATCCGCAACTGGCGGCCATGGTGGCCCTGATCCTGGAGCGCAACCGGGAACAGCTGCGCTGACCTGAAACCACAGCCTCACCCTATCGGGGTCAACTATACTGTCTAGGGCCTGTTGACCTTTGCTGAATATTTTTGCATCAGCCCCCAGCCACTAAGGCTTTGATGTGTAGACATTAGTGCCCAAAATGATTGGGTGCCTAGACTGAGCAAAGTGCCCTTCGGGGCCGGACTGACGACAACTACTCTTCGTCGTTCGATTTTGACGTAGAGCAACTATGCCTACAATCGAACTTCTTGATTAGTTGTCGTCATCCTCGGCCAAATTCTAAACACCAAAGATAAACACGCCCTAGATGGTTGATCCCGTTCGTTATCCTTTTCCTGCTCCCAAGACCTACCCCAACTGGCTCAGGCTGGCGCTGAGTCTTGCCCTGTTGCTCAGCCTGTGGTGGTGGCCCGAAGGCAAGTTGCCCCTGCAGGGCGTCTGGCAACTGATGCTGGCGCCTCTGGCATTGCTGCCCTGGCTGGCCAGGGCACCGGAGACACTGCCCTTCCTGCTGGCAGACAATGGTGAGGGGGTGGAGCTGGGCAGCGGCGAACCTTTTCAGCTGGACAGGCGCAGCTGGGTGCTGGGCTCAGTGGCCCTGTTGTGGGTGCAACCGGGAGGACGCAGGTGGTGGCTCAGTCGCAGTCAGATGGACAGAGCCGGCTGGCACCGGCTCTGTCGTACTCTGGTCAGGCTCAGGTCGAAGGCGCCAGAACCGTAGGGGTGGGGTTGTCCTGCTGCTGGGGGTAGTCCAGGGTGTAGTGCAGGCCGCGGCTCTCTTTCCGGGCCATGGCACTGCGAATGATCAACTCGGCGATCTGCACCAGGTTCCTCAGCTCCAGCAGGTCATTGCTGATCTTGAAGTCCGAGTAGTAGTCGTGGATCTCCCCCTTGAGCATCTCTACCCGTCGCAGGGCTCGCTGCAAACGCTTGTCGGTGCGCACAATCCCCACGTAGTCCCACATGAACAACCTGAGCTCGTGCCAGTTGTGGGAGATCACCACGTTTTCGTCGGAGTCGGTAACCTGGCTTTCATCCCACTGGGGCAGCCCGGAGATGTTCTCTTTCTGGTCCAGTCTCT
This sequence comes from Ferrimonas sp., assembly GCF_048263965.1. Lineage (NCBI taxonomy): Bacteria > Pseudomonadati > Pseudomonadota > Gammaproteobacteria > Alteromonadales > Ferrimonadaceae > Ferrimonas > Ferrimonas sp. Next base: position 148,194 of record NZ_JBLXDO010000008.1, read on the forward strand.
GGAAGATATCCCGGGCGGCGGCCCGGGCAAACACCAGGCACTCCAGCAGGGAGTTGCTGGCCATACGGTTGGCGCCGTGCAGGCCGGTGTAGGCTACTTCGCCCACGGCATAGAGGCCGGTGATGTCGGTCTTGCCGTCCAGGTCGGTCATCACGCCACCACAGGTGTAGTGAGCCGCAGGTACCACAGGGATCGGCTGCGTGGTGATGTCGATCCCCAGCCCCAGGCAACGCTTGTAGATGGTGGGGAAGTGTCGGGTGACGAATTCGGGATCCTTATGGCTGATGTCCAGGTACATGCAGTCGGCACCCAGGCGTTTCATCTCGAAGTCGATGGCCCGGGCCACCACATCCCGGGGTGCCAGCTCCTCACGGGGGTCAAAGTCCGGCATGAAGCGGCTGCCATCGGGGCGCTTCAGCAGGGCGCCTTCGCCACGCAGGGCCTCGGTCAGCAGGAAGTTGCGTGCTTCGGTGTGATAGAGGCAGGTGGGGTGAAACTGGTTGAACTCCATGTTGGCCACCCGGCAACCGGCGCGCCAGGCCATGGCGATGCCGTCTCCCGAGGAGACGTCCGGGTTGGAGGTGTACTGGTATACCTTGGAGGCACCACCTGTGGCCAGCACCACGAAAGGAGCACTGACGGTTTCCACATGCTCAGCGGTGCGGTTCCACACGTAGGCTCCCACCACTCTGGCATCACCGGACAGCCCCAGCTTGGCACTGGTGATCAGGTCCACCGCATTGTAGCGCTCCAGCAGGGTGATGTTGGGGTGACGTCGGGCCTGCTCCTCCAGGGTAAGCTGGACCTCCTTGCCCGTGGCATCGGCGGCATGGAGGATGCGACGGTGACTGTGGCCCCCTTCTCGGGTCAGGTGATAGCGGGGCTCGGTGCCGGAGGGGGTGTCCTGAGGCTCCTCCTCATCGAAATCCACCCCTTTGCGGATCAGCCACTCCAGCGCGGCCCGGGCTTCCCTGGCGGTGAACTCCACCGCTTCCCGTTCGCAGAGGCCGGCACCGGCGATCAGGGTATCCTCCACGTGGGACTCCACGGTATCCTCTTCGTCGAAGACCGCGGCGATGCCGCCCTGAGCGTAATAGGTGGAGCCCTCGGTCAGGGGGCCTTTGGCAACGACGGTGACCTGGCAGCGATTGGCCAATTTCAGGGCCAAGGTCAGGCCAGCGGCACCGCTACCGATGACTAAGACATCAGTACTGTGTTCAATCCCGGCTTTCATTAGGTATCATGGGGTTTTGGAAATGTGACCCTATGTTACCCGCTTCCCGTTCCAGCACCAAAATTTCGCGGACAGTGCAGATTTTTCGATCGGATCACAATTTTTTACGAACTTTTACCAGTAGGCGCAGTCTACCTAAGTGCGCGGAGACGAGTAAAAGCAAAATCAGCAGTTTAGTTTATGGGAGAGTGCTCTCAAGTGAGTGAGCCAAACAGCGATCAGCAGCTGGTCGAACGCGTTCAACAAGGTGATAAACAAGCTTTTAATTTGCTGGTCATGAAGTACCAGCACAAGGTAGCCAACCTGATAAGCCGCTATGTGAAGAATCAGGGCGATGTCGCCGATGTGGCACAGGAAGCGTTTATCAAGGCCTACCGGGCTCTGCCTAACTTTCGTGGGGAGAGCGCGTTTTACACCTGGCTATACCGGATTGCGGTCAACACCGCCAAAAACTATCTGGTGTCACAGGGACGGCGGCCACCTGCAACGGATGTGGACGCGGAAGAAGCTGAATTTTATGACGGTGCCGATGCACTGAGGGAGCACGCCTCCCCGGAGCGCCAGCTGCTGTCAGACGAGATTAAGAGGGCAGTGTTCAGCACCATCGAAACATTGCCGGAAGAGCTGAGGGTAGCCATCACACTCCGGGAGTTGGAGGGGATGAGCTACGAGGAGATCGCGACTGTAATGGAGTGTCCGGTAGGCACGGTACGAAGCCGTATCTTCAGGGCGCGGGAAGCGATCGACAAGAGGATTCAACCGCTGTTAGAGCGGTAGTATCAATCAGGGTGAACCATGACAGAACGTAAAGAAGCAGTATCGGCTTGGGTTGACGGAGAAGGAACCGATCTGGACCTCAAGCAGTGGCTTAAGGATGAAGAGATGCAGTCCTCCTGGGGTCGCTATCACCTGATTGGTGATGCGATGCGCAACGAGTTGCCCGAGGAACTGAATCTGGACATCGCCTCCAGTGTGGCTGCCGCCCTGGAGCAGGAGCCCACGGTGCTGGCCCCCAAGGAGGACACCAAGTCTCCTGAGCCAAGCCGACGCTCCATGGTCTCTGGCAAGGTGGTGGAGTTCTCCCGCCGCTTCGGTCAGTACGCCATCGCCGCCACCGTTGCCGCCATCGCCGTGGTGGGTGTGCAGCAATACGGTGTCGAGCAGCAGAACAGCCCTGTGCCTGTACTCAATACCCTGCCGGTTGTGGGCGCTCCCACCCCTGCCAGCTATCAGGCCAATACTCCTGCCGCTCGTCAGGCCCAGGCTCAGAGTGCCGAGGCCCAGGCCATGGAGCAGCGCCGCCGGGTGAACGCTTATCTGCGTGACCACCTGTTGCAGCAGCGTCTTAAGGGGCATAATGTGTCCAACGACGATCAAGAGCAAAACTAAGAGGCACGCTTGCGTAGATTCTTGTTTGTAGTGGCATGGTTGCTGGCGTTGCCGGCCCATGCCACTGGCGATGACCCCGCCATCAACTGGCTGCAGAAGATGCAGCACGCCCTCTCCGATACCCAATTCCGTTACTCCCTGATACACCTGCAGTCGGATCACATCCGTCCCCTTCGCTATCTTCACGGCACCGTGGATGGCAAGGAGGTGGCCTACCTGGAGCACTTGAACGGCCCACAGAAGAACGTGGTCCGAATCGGTGACCAGGTCACCTATCTGGAGCACGACGTCAAACCCTACTCGGTTCGCAGTGCCCGCATCAGCGGATTCATTCCGCCCGCCTTCGGCACCGGCGTTGAAGCCTTCACCCCCTACTACCAGTTGGCTCTGGGGGGACGGGACCGGGTTGCGGGTCGCACCTCCCAGGTGGTGCGCATCGTCTCCACCGACAAGTTCCGCTACAGCTACAGCCTGTGGCTGGACATGGAAACGGCGCTGCCCCTGCGCATCGATACCCTCAATGCCGATGGTCAGCTGCTGGAGCAGTATCTGGTGATCGAGATGGCCGCCTTCGATGTTGCCCCCCCGGTGCTGGGCAAGCTGACCGAGGAGAACTGGCCGCCGGTGATGGTGCGAGCCAACAGCGATCAGCAATCTCCCTGGCGCTTCGGTTGGTTGCCCCAGGGCTTCAAGCTGACCCATGTGGATCAGCACCGTCTGTTCGGCGTCAATGACCCGGTTCAGTATCTGGCCCTGAGCGACGGCCTGACCGAAATGTCGGTCTACATCGGCCTGGCCGGTCAGGTGGTGATGCCCGAGAGCCTCTCCACCGGCAGCGGTCTCTCCCTGGCGTCCGCCCGCCATGGCGATGTCGAGGTGGTGGTGGTGGGACGCCTGCCCCTGGAGAGCCTCACCAATGTGGCCAACTCCATCTATCCGGCGGAGTCCGGCCAATGATGGAGGCCCTGGCCCGGGTGGAATCCTGGGAGAAAGGCCAGGTCACCCTGAGCTGGCAGGTGCAGAGCGCTTGCGGCCACTGTCATGAGTCCGATAACTGCGGTACTGGGGTGGTGGCCAAGGGGCTCAGTCCCAAGTCCCAGCGCCTGACCCTCCCCTGGAAACAACGGCTGAATCCGGGTACTCAGGTGACCCTGGGGATCCCCGAGCAGCAACTGCTCAGTGCCGCCGCCCTGGTTTATCTGCTGCCCCTGCTAGGCTTACTGGTGGGGGTGGGAGCCACTGCCCTGATGGGTGGCGCCGAACTGTTGGCCCTGGGCCTGGGGTTGGCCCTTGGCGGGGCAGGCTTTGTGACAGCCCGACGACTGGCAGATTCACTGACACCCACACCGAGAATCATCAAGGTGTTGGGCGCGCCTGCCAAGGAGTAGGCGGCTCTTCTTTGTTGCTGAAGAGGGCGCCAATTCCCGGCGGTTACCTATTCCATAGCCGCCGGGGATAAAATCCGTTAAAATCCCCCCCCTGTATCTATCCCTGATAGTTTTGTTCCTGTTGTTTTTGCAAGAAGCGGCCTAGATGAAGCATATTCGTAATTTCAGTATCATTGCCCATATCGACCACGGTAAGTCGACCCTGTCCGATCGCCTGATCCAGGAATGCGGTGGTTTGAGCGATCGTGAAATGGCGGAGCAGGTCCTCGACTCCATGGATCTGGAGCGTGAGCGCGGCATCACCATTAAAGCGCAGAGTGTGACGCTGGACTACACCGCCCAAGATGGCGAAACCTACCAACTGAACTTCATCGATACCCCAGGACACGTGGATTTCAGCTACGAGGTGTCCCGCTCTCTGGCGGCCTGTGAAGGTGCCCTGCTGGTGGTGGACGCCGGTCAGGGGGTGGAAGCCCAGACCCTGGCAAACTGCTACACCGCCATCGAGATGGACCTGGAAGTGCAGCCGATCCTCAACAAGATCGACCTGCCCCAGGCAGACCCTGAGCGGGTGGCGGAAGAGATTGAAGACATTGTCGGCATCGACGCCATGGAAGCGGTGCGCTGCTCCGCCAAGACCGGCGTAGGTATTGAGGATGTGCTGGAGTGCATCGTCAAGACCATTCCTGCCCCCGAGGGGGATCCCGAGGCGCCGCTGCAGGCGCTGATCATCGACTCCTGGTTCGACAACTACCTGGGCGTGGTTTCTTTGGTGCGCATCAAGAACGGCAAGCTGAAGAAGAACGACAAGATCAAGGTGATGAGCACCGGTCAGGTGTGGGGTGTGGACCGTCTGGGTATCTTTACCCCCAAGCAGAAGGACACCACAGAGCTGCTCACCGGCGAGGTGGGCTGGGTAGTGTGTGGCATCAAGGAGATCCACGGTGCCCCCGTGGGCGATACCCTGACCCACGCTAAGCACGGCTCCGATCAGGCTCTGCCCGGCTTCCAGAAGGTGAAGCCCCAGGTGTACGCCGGCATGTTCCCCATCTCCAGTGAAGACTATGAGTCCTTCCGCGATGCCCTGAACAAGCTCTCCCTGAACGATGCCTCCCTGTTCTTCGAACCTGAGACCTCCGCGGCCCTGGGCTTCGGCTTCCGCTGTGGCTTCCTGGGGATGCTGCATATGGAGATCATCCAGGAGCGCCTGGAGCGTGAGTACAACCTGGACCTGATCACCACCGCCCCCACCGTGGTCTACGAGGTTGAGACCACCAAGGGCGAGACCCTGATGGTGGACAACCCGTCGGAACTTCCTCCCCTGAACAACATCGAAACCATTGCGGAGCCGATTGTTGAGGCCAACATCCTGGTTCCACAGGAGTATCTGGGGAATGTGATCACCCTGTGTATCGAGAAGCGGGGTGTTCAGACTAAGATGGCCTATCACGGAAACCAGGTGGCGGTGACCTATGAACTGCCCATGGCGGAAGTGGTGCTGGACTTCTTCGACCGACTGAAGTCCACCAGCCGTGGTTTTGCCTCCCTGGACTACAACTTTGTCCGGTTCCAGCAGGAGGAGATGGTGCGTCTGGACGTGATGATCAACGGCGACCGGGTGGATGCCCTGGCGATGATCACTCACAAGGAGAATGCCCAGTTCCGTGGCCGCCAGTTGGTGGAGAAGATGCGTGAACTGATTCCCCGTCAGATGTTCGATATCGCCATCCAGGCTGCCATCGGCAACCAGATCGTGGCGCGCAGCACCGTCAAGGCCCTGCGTAAAGACGTGACCGCCAAGTGTTATGGCGGTGACGTCAGCCGTAAGAAGAAGCTGTTGCAGAAGCAGAAAGAGGGTAAGAAGCGGATGAAGCAGCTGGGTAATGTTGAGGTGCCTCAGGAGGCCTTCCTGGCGGTACTCAAGGTAGGAGATTAAACGCGAATGGCGGCACTGTTTTCCCTGATCCTGGTTCTGGTCACCCTGGGGACCGGCCTGGTCTGGCTACTGGATAAGTTTTACCTGGCGCCGCGGCGCCAGCAGAAGCTGGCGTTTGCCAGCGAGCAGACCACCGCCGAACTGCCTGAGGAGGCCAGAGACAAACTGGTTCAGGAGCCCTGGCTGGTGGAGACCTCCAAGTCCATCTTCCCGGTGATCGCCTTTGTGCTGGTGCTGCGCTCCTTCCTGTGGGAACCCTTCCAGATCCCGTCAGGCTCCATGATGCCCACCCTGCTGGTGGGCGACTTCATTCTGGTGAACAAGCATGAGTACGGCCTGCGGGATCCGGTGTTCCGCGCCAAGTTCTGGGAGAACAACGACCCCCAGCGCGGTGACATCATCGTCTTCAAGTACCCGAAGGATACCCGCGTCGACTACATCAAGCGGGTGATTGGCCTGCCTGGTGATCGAGTGGTGTATCGCAATAAGACCCTCTATCTTCAGCCCAAATGCGAGGCCGGAGTGGCCAAGTGCCCGGGTCTGGAGCAGGTGCAGTCCGTGGAGCTGAACCGGGATGAGTTCTTCCAGAACGGCACGCCCCTGATGCGCCTGGGTGAAGACCTGGCCGGGGTGGAGCACGACATTTTGATTAACCCGCGTCGCCCTGAGCCCCTGCGCTACTACTACAAGCAGCAGGGCCGTCAGACCGGCGACTGGGTGGTGCCCGAAGGCAGCTACTTTGTCATGGGTGACAACCGTGACAACAGCACCGACGGCCGCTTCTGGGGCTTTGTCCCCGAGGAGAACCTGGTGGGTAAGGCCACCGGCATCTGGATCTCCTTCGAGTTCGACCGTGAGCGCGACAGTGTGCTGCCCTCCTGGGTACCCACAGGCGTTCGCTTCAGCCGTATTGGCGGAATAGATTAAAGGTTAGCAGTGGCTGATTTACAACGATTGGTGAGGCTGCTGGGCTATGAGTTTCAGCAGCCTCAATTATTACAGCAGGCCCTGACCCACAGAAGTGCGGGCAGTCGCCATAATGAGCGTCTCGAATATCTGGGAGACGCGGTGCTTTCCATGGTGGTGGCCGAAGACCTGTACCACAGGTTTCCCAAGGCGCCCGAGGGAGAGATGACCCGGATGCGGGCGACCCTGGTCAAGGGCGCCACCCTGGCGGAGATCGCCCGGGAGCTGAATCTGGGTGAGTACATCAAGCTGGGGCCGGGTGAGATGAAATCCGGTGGCCATCGCCGCGAGTCGATTCTGGCCGATGCGGTGGAAGCCATTCTCGGGGCGATCTTCCTCGACGGCGGCATCGAGGCCTGCAAGCCGGTATTGCTGGCGTTGTGGAAGCCGAGGCTGGACGCCATCCAGCCCGGTGCTGGCCAGAAGGATCCCAAGACCCGCCTGCAGGAGCTGCTTCAGTCCCGTCGCAAGCCTCTGCCGGTCTATGAGGTGATCACCGTGGCCGGTGACGCTCACAATCAACAGTTTACTGTCCATTGCTCCGTGTGTGAGCTGGACGAGCCCGTGGTGGGCAAAGGCAGCTCCCGTCGTAAGGCGGAGCAGGATGCCGCCGCCCGGGTCCTGGAGGCACTGGAATCATGACAGACACCACCTATTGCGGCTTTGTCGCCATCGTCGGCCGCCCCAATGTGGGCAAATCCACCCTGCTGAATCGCCTGCTGGGGCAGAAGGTGAGCATCACCTCCCGTAAGCCCCAGACCACCCGTCACCGCATCATGGGCATTCATACCGAAGGTCCCCGCCAGGTGATCTTTGTGGACACTCCCGGATTGCATATCGAGGAGAAGCGGGCGATCAACCGCCTGATGAACCGTGCCGCCGCCAGCTCCCTGGCGGACGTGGAGCTGGTGCTGTTCGTGGTGGAGGGCACCAAGTGGACCCCAGATGACGAGATGGTGCTGAAGAAACTGCGCCGTGGCGGTGAGCATCGCAAGACCGCCCTGGTGGTCAATAAGATCGATCAGGTGAAGGACAAGGAGGAGCTGTTGCCCCACCTGCAGCAGTTGCAGGAGCGCTTCAATTTCGACGCGGTGTTCCCGGTTGCCGCTGGCAAGGGGGGCGACATCACTCCCATCATGGACCTCTCCCTGGCCAGCGTGTCCGAGTCCATTCACTACTTCCCGGAAGACTACGTCACCGACCGCAGTCAGCGCTTCATGGCGTCTGAGATCCTGCGTGAGAAGCTGATGCGCTTTATGGGGGATGAACTTCCCTATGCGGCCACCGTGGAGATCGAGCAGTTCAAGGTGGACGAGAAGGGCACCTACCACATCAATGCGCTGATCCTGGTGGAACGCACCGGCCAGAAGCGGATGGTGATCGGCAATAAGGGCGAGAAGATTCGCACCATCGGCCGTGAGGCGCGCATTGAGATGGAGAAGATGTTCGACACCAAGGTCTATCTAGAGACCTGGGTGAAGGTGAAATCCGGCTGGGCAGACGATGAGCGTGCGCTGCGCAGCCTGGGGTATGGAGACGACTAAGGTGGAGCCGGGTTGGCAGTCTGCCTATCTGCTGCACGCCCGACCCTATCGCGAGCGCAGCCAACTGATCACCCTGCTCACCGAGCAGGAGGGCAAGGTGGCCGCGGTGGCGCGAACCTCCGGCAAGCAGGGGGGCCTGATGAAGGCCGCCCTGCAGCCCTTCCAGCCCCTTAAGGTCTCCCTGGCCGGCCAGGGCACCCTCAAGACTCTCAAGGGGGCCGAAACCCTCTCTCTTCCCGTTCCCCTCTCCGGTGATAAGCTCTACTGTGGTTTGTACTTCAACGAATTGGCGGTACGATTGCTGTCTGAGCTGGCCCAGTGCACCGAACTGTTCCAGGCCTATCATCAGTGTCTGCTGACCCTGGCCGCCGAGGAGCAGCATGAGTCGGTGTTGCGCTACTTCGAGTGGGCACTGCTGACCCATCTTGGGGAGGCGCCAGCCCTGAGCCGGGATGTGACCGGCGAGCCGCTGGCGGCCGATTGCTGCTACGCCCTGGTGGCGGAGCAGGGGTTTGTCCCCGTCGGCCATGACCGGGGATACCTGGGGGCAATGCTGCTGGCCCTGGCTCAGCAGCAACTGGCGCCGGAACACCTGGCCCAGGCCAAGCATCTGGCCCGGACCCTGCTCAGGCCGCACCTGGGCAACAAGCCCCTGCGCAGCAGGGAGCTGTTTATGAAACGAATCAACAACAAGGACTAGGCATGAGTATTCTTCTAGGGGTCAACATCGACCACATCGCCACCCTGCGTCAGGCCAGGGGCACCAGCTACCCGGATCCGGTGCATGCGGCGGCGGTGGCGGAGCACGCCGGTGCCGATGGCATCACCATTCACCTGCGTGAAGACCGTCGTCACATCATCGACCGGGATGTTTACCTGCTGGCCCAGACCCTGAAGACCCGGATGAACCTGGAGATGGCGGTGACCGAGGAGATGCTGGCCATCGCCCTTGAGGTGAAGCCCACCTATGTCTGCCTGGTGCCTGAGAAGCGTGAAGAGCTGACCACCGAAGGGGGCCTGGACGTGGCCGGTCAGTTGGACAAGATGCTGGACGCGGTGTCTCGACTCAATGAAGCGGGGATCAAGGTGTCGCTGTTTATCGATGCGGACAAGACCCAGATCGACGCAGCGGTGAAGGTGGGTGCCCCCTACATCGAGATCCATACCGGCGCCTACGCCGATGCCGAGACCGAGGCACAAGCCGAGGCTGAGCTGGCCCGCATCCGTGAAGGGGCGGCCTACGCCGCTTCCCAGGGGCTGGTCGTCAACGCCGGCCATGGCCTCAACTACCACAACGTCAAGCCCATTGCCGCCATCCCGGAGTTCTATGAGCTCAACATCGGTCATGCCATCATCGCCCGCGCCGCCATCGACGGCCTGGACCTGGCGATTCGGGACATGAAGCGTCTGATGCTGGAAGGGCGTCAGGGGATCTGATGAGCATCAAGGGGCTGGGTACGGACATCGTTGAGATTGAGCGGGTAGAGGCCCAGTTTCAGCGGCTGGGAGAGAAGTTTGCCAAGCGCATTCTTACGCCCAATGAGCTGGAGGAGCTGGCCCGCTCCAAGGCGCCGGCGAGGCTGCTGGCCAAGCGCTTCGCGGTCAAGGAGGCGGCGGGTAAGGCGCTGGGTACCGGCATCGGCCGTGGGGTCTCCTTCCAGCACATCGAACTGGGTCACAACGCCGAGGGGGCGCCGCAGCTGATTCTGACAGAGGGGGCCCTGGCCCGGATGCAGGCCCTGGGGGCGAAGCAGGCCCACATCAGCCTGGCGGATGAGCGCCGCTACGCGGTGGCTACGGTGATTCTCAGCTGACGCCCTGTCTCAGAAACAAAAAAGGCCACCTCAGGGTGGCCTTTTTGATGCAGGGAGAATCAGAACTTCACTTCGGTATTGAATCCCAGCACCGTCAGGTTCTGTTGCTGTTGTTGCTGAAACTGCAGGTCGACAGAGAGGGTGAATCGCCCCATCTGGAAGCCGGTTCCCACCCGCGCGCCCAGGCCCTGGTCGATCTCCCGGGTCAGCCAGGGGGACTCCTGACGGGTGAGGCTGAGAGAGGTCTGGGTGTACCAGGGGCTGTCTCCCCACTGGGTCTGCAGGGTCAGGGGGATCTGGCTGAAGCTGGGGTCTTGGGTGACCAGGGTAGGCGCTTTAACCCAGTGCACATCGGCGTTGGCTGCGTGAGTCCATATGGTCAGCAGCAGGGTTGCTGCGGCCAAGATTCTTTGCATCACCTCTCCTCCCTGAAAAATGAAAGACCGGATTGGCGAGCCGATCCGGTCTTTCAGTATAGAAGAGATTTTGCCTTTGTCAGGCCTTGGCTTATTTGGCTTGTTCCACTTTTACCGTGGTGACCATGCTCTCATTGGCGTCCAGTACTTCGATCTGATAGTCGCCTATGGTCAGCCGGGTATGCACCTTGGGGATCTCCTCCAGGGTCTCCAGAACCAGGCCATTGAGGGTCTTGGGGCCATCGGTGGGGAACTTCCAGTTCATCTCACGGTTCATGTCGCGGATGTTGATGCTGGCATCCACCTCATAGCTGCCATCCTCATTGCGGTTGATCTCATCGCTGACCGCCGGCTGCAAGCCTGTGGTGAAGTCGCCGACAATCTCCTCGAGGATGTCCTCCAGGGAGACCAGTCCCTGGATATCGCCGTACTCGTCCACCACCAGCCCAAGGCGCTCCTTGGCACGTTGAAACTTCAGCAGTTGTACGTTCAGCGGGGTGCCTTCAGGCACATAATAGATCTCCCGTACCTCCCGCAGCAGGGTGGCCTTATCGCTCACCTCCTGGTCCCGGGTCATCAGCCTGAGCAGATCCGACAGGTGCAGGAAACCCACTACGTCATCGATGTTGTCCCGATAGAGCAGCACCTTGGAGTGGGGGCTGTGGGTCAACTGCTTCATCATTTTTTTGAAGTCGTCGTTGATGTCGATGGCATAGAGTTCGTTTCTGGGCACCATCACATCCTCTACCGTCACCTTCTCCAGATCGAGGATGGAGACCAGCATCTCCCGGTGGCGCCGGGGGATCATGGCACTGGCTTCGTTGAGTACGGAGCGAAGTTCGTCGGCGGAGAGATCGTCCCCATCCCCATGGAGGGGGCGCACGCCGACGATGGAGAGCAGGGCATTACTGATGCTGTTGACCAGCCACACCAGGGGGTAGAACAGGGTCATCAGCGGGCGCAGCACCACGCTGTTGGGGTAGGCCAGTTTCTCCGGATAGAGGGCGGCCAGGGTCTTAGGGGTGACCTCGGCAAAGATCAGCACGATAAAGGTGAGGGCCCCTGTGGCCACTGCCGGTCCCCAGGCACCAAACCAACGCTGACAGACTATGGTGGCCAGTGAGGCCGCCGCCAGGTTGACGATGTTGTTGCCGATAAGGATAAGGCCGATGAGTCGGTCGGGGCGCTCCAGCAAGCGCTCTGCACGGCTGGCACCCTTATGACCCTGCTGACTGAGGTGTCTGAGGCGGTAGCGGTTGAGCGACATCATCGCGGTTTCCGTACCGGAGAAGAAAGCGGAGAGGCAGATTAGGACAGCCAGGGCGATAAGCAGGCTGTCGGTGGATATCTCGTCCAAGTCAGGGCAATCCTATTAGGCGGCTGAAACTGTAGAGTCGGGAAATGGCTGCCTCCTGTCAAGAGGCAGCCTCGTGGCTCAGCCGATGAACAGTTCTCGCACCAGCCGGTTGCCGAAGTAGGCCAGGGTCAGCAGGGTGACACCGGACATGGAGTAGATGATGGCGCTGCGGATGCGGATCCCCTGGGTGCGGTGGCGCAGCAGCATGATGCCATACACCAGCCAGGCGGCAATGGCGAAGATCGCCTTATGGGCCTGACCGCTGCCGAAGAAGCCTTCCAAGAAGATAAAGCCGGTGAGCAGCGACAGGCTCAGCAGCACAAAGCCGATCATCACGAAGTGATACAGCTGCTTCTCTACGGTCATCAGAGGTGGCAGAGGCGACTCAAGCATCAGTTTACGATCCTTGAGGCGGCGATTGATGCTGGCCAGTTGGATGGCGTACAGGGCCGCAATCAGGAACACGGAGTAGGCCAGCAGTGACGTGCCTACATGGGTAAACAGGGCGGGGTCGTTAAACAGGTAGCCCTCGTTCTGGGGCAGCAGCACCATGCCGGCAGCACCGAAGATGCCGCAGATATAGACCGCTGGCACCACGACTATCACCTTGATGCGGGTCAGCATCAGGGTAATGGCGGTGGTGATCATCAGCATCACCATAGAGGCGGTGTTTACCAGGCTGTAGTGCTGGGCACCATTCTCCAGAATCTGCGGAATCAGGGCAGCCCCATGACAGAGCACCCCTACGGCACCGGCCATGGCGGCCAGTTTGCGGTTGGGGCCCTGCGGGTGCAGCAGTTTGCTGGCGACCAGGTAGAAGGCCAGGCCGTAGCCAATGATTGCGCTGATGGCAAAAAACTCCATAGTGCCTCTTTACCTCACAAAAATAGATATCGATCGGGGAATGCTCCCAATTTCCCAAGCTTATCATGCACTCCGGGCTTTGGGCAGCGGCTAGATTCCCAATTTGGTTGGTGAATTTTGTCTGTTTGTGACAGGTGATCCCCTGGGTTGGTTCCCCGCGGGGGTGGTGGCGGTTTGTGTTTGTCTCTGACGCACCGTTATAATGCCGAGCGATTGATCATTAACCGATGCTGCAGGCGATGTTCCAGAATTTATCCGAACGCTTGGGCCAGACGCTGAAGAACATCAGCGGCCGTGGCCGTCTTACTGAAGACAATATTAAAGAGACCCTGCGCGAAGTGCGCATGGCGCTGCTGGAAGCCGATGTGGCTCTGCCGGTGGTTCGCGACTTCGTATCCAAGGTGCGTGAGCGTGCCGTGGGCACCGAAGTTTCCAAGAGCCTGACCCCGGGCCAGGCCTTCATCAAGATCGTTCAGAGCGAACTTGAGGCGGCCATGGGCCAGTCCAACGAAGCTCTGAACCTGGCCAGCCAGCCACCGGCCATCGTGATGATGGCGGGTCTGCAGGGTGCCGGTAAGACCACCAGTGTGGGTAAGCTGGCCAAACAGCTGAAAGAGCGCGAGAAGAAATCTGTCCTGGTGGTCAGTGCCGACGTTTACCGTCCTGCGGCCATCAAGCAGCTGGAAACCCTGGCCGGTGACATCGGCGTGGAGTTCTTCCCCTCTGACATCAGCCAGAAGCCGGTGGACATCGCCAATGCGGCGGTGGACCATGCGCGCAAGAAGTTCATCGATGTGGTGATCGTCGATACCGCCGGTCGCCTCCACGTCGACTCGGACATGATGGACGAGATCAAGGCGCTGCACGCCGCCATTAACCCGGTGGAGACTCTGTTCACCGTGGATGCGATGACGGGTCAGGATGCCGCCAATACTGCCAAGGCCTTCAATGAGGCCCTGCCGCTGACCGGTGTGATCCTCACCAAGGTGGACGGTGACGCCCGTGGCGGTGCCGCCCTGTCCATCCGTCATATCACAGGTAAGCCGATCAAGTTCCTGGGTGTGGGTGAGAAGACCGACGCCCTGGAGCCTTTCCACCCGGACCGGGTGGCTTCCCGTATCCTCGGTATGGGCGACGTGCTCTCCCTCATCGAAGAGGTGGAGCGCAAGGTCGACCGGGGTCAGGCGGAGAAGCTGGCCAAGAAGCTGAAGAAGGGCGAGGGATTCGACCTGCTCGACTTCCGCGATCAGCTGCGTCAGATGCACAACATGGGTGGCATGATGGGGATGCTGGAGAAACTGCCCGGTGTCGGACAGTTGCCCCCCGAAGCTCTGGCTCAGGTGCAGGATGACAAGATGACCCGACAGATGGAGGCGATCATCAACTCCATGACCCCGGGTGAGCGTGCCCGTCCCGACATCATCAAGGGTTCCCGTAAGCGTCGCATCGCCGCCGGTTCCGGTACCCAGCTGCAGGATGTGAACCGTCTGCTCAAGCAGTTCACCCAGATGCAGAAGATGATGAAGAAGATGAAGGGCGGAGGCATGAAGAAGATGATGCGCGGTATGGGTGGCATGCTGCCCCCAGGCATGAAGATGCCCCGTCGCTGATTCCAGCGCCCAGACTTCCGGCTGCTACACTCGGTTGTGGTGGCCACAGAACCGCCGAAATGGTTGCAATGCGCTTGCATTCAGGTAAAATCGGCGGGCTTTCTACCTTGGGGCCCCTACGGGCCCCAATTCTATTGCTGTAAAACCATTAGAGGAATTACCTTATGGTAACCATTCGTTTAGCCCGTGGTGGCGCTAAAAAGCGTCCCTTTTATCAAGTGGTTGTAGCTGATTCTCGCTGCAAGCGCGATGGCCGCTTCATCGAGAAGATCGGCTTCTTCAACCCTATCGCTGCCGGTAAGGAAGAGCGTGTACGCCTGGACCTGGATCGTATCGAGCACTGGGTATCCCAGGGCGCTTCCCTGTCCGATCGCGTAGCCACTCTGGTGAAGGACGCCCGTAAAGCTGCGGCTTAATGGGTGTTAGGTTAGGGGTAAGTTGATGAAACAGCAGGAACTGATGATGGTGGGCCGCCTAGGTGCGCCACATGGGATTCGGGGCTGGATGAAGGTCAACCCCTTTACCGAAGATCGAGAGGGAATCTTCGAGTACCGTCCTTGGTTAGTCACCCGGGGTGGGGTGCAGCAGGAGATGAAGGTGCTGGATTGGCGTCGTCAAAACAACGGCCTGATTGTGCGCCTGGATGGGGTTGAGGACCGTGATGCGGCCGCAGCCTACACCAACTGCGACATCTCTATCTCTGCCGACCAGCTGGCTGAGCTGCCGGAAGACGAGTTCTACTGGCGTGATCTCATCGGCTGTAAGGTGGTTAACACCCAGGGGTACGACATGGGCACCGTTTCCGGAGTTCTGGAAACCGGCGCCAATGACGTACTGGAGATCAAGGCGAACCCGAAAGACGCCTTTGGCAAAAGAGAACGTATGGTTCCTTTTGTCCCGGAGCAGTTCATCCTCGAGGTGAACAAATCCGACAAACTAATTACCGTTGACTGGGACCCAAGTTTTTAATGACACAAGCGAACGCAATGTGGTTGGGGGTCGTTACCCTGTTTCCCGAGATGTTTCGTGCTGTGACTGAGTTTGGGGTAACCGGTCGCGCCGTGAAAAACGGCTTGATTGGATTGCAGACGTGGAATCCCCGAGATTTCACCCATGATCGACATCGCACCGTGGATGACCGTCCTTATGGTGGTGGTCCGGGAATGTTGATGATGGTGCAGCCCTTGCGCGATGCCATCCGTGCGGCCAAGGCCGAAGCGGGTGACGAGGCTAAGGTGATCTACCTGTCGCCTCAGGGCCGTCCACTGACCCAGCAGGGTGTGGAGGAGCTGGCTCAGAACAAGCGCATGGTGCTGGTGTGTGGTCGTTACGAAGGTATCGACGAGCGCATCATCCAGTCGGAAGTTGATGAGGAGTGGTCCGTTGGTGACTATGTTCTCAGTGGCGGTGAGCTGCCGGCCATGAACTTGATCGACGCCGTATCCAGGCTGGTGCCTGGGGTGTTGGGAAAGCAGGCTTCGGCAGAGCAGGACTCCTTCTCGGATGGCCTGCTGGATTGTCCTCACTACACCCGTCCGGAGGTTCTGGATGGTCAACAGGTTCCGCAAGTCCTGTTAAGCGGCAATCATGAATCGATTCGGCGCTGGCGGTTGCAGCAGTCCCTTGGACGCACATGGCAACGACGGCCCGAGTTACTTGACAACCTAGCTCTGACTGACGAGCAAGCCAAGTTGCTTGCCGAGTTCGTCGCCCAGCAGGGTCAGGATGAACGTTAGAGTTTTCAGTTTAATCTAGGAAGAGAGACATTATGAGCAACATCATTAAGCAGCTTGAACAAGAGCAAATGAAGCAGGACGTACCCGCGTTCGGCCCTGGTGACACCGTTACTGTACAGGTTCGTGTAACCGAAGGTAACAAGACCCGTCTTCAGGCGTTCCAAGGTGTGGTTATCGCTAAGCGTAACCGTGGCCTGCACTCTGCGTTCACTGTACGTAAAATCTCTAATGGTGAAGGCGTAGAGCGTGCGTTCCAGACTCACTCTCCGCTGGTAGAAAGCATCAAAGTAGAGCGTCGTGGTCGCGTTCGTCGTGCCAAACTGTACTACCTGCGTAGTCGTACTGGTAAGGCTGCCCGTATCCGCGAGCGCCTCAACTAAGAATTTCTTAGTTGAAACTGGTAAAAGCCCGCCCTTTCGGCGGGCTTTTATCGTTTTATAAGGCTTTGCCTGCGAATCCGCATCCAGTTCAGCATTTACTTGCATCTCCTATCCATAAAAGGCATGGTGAACTCAGGCCGGAAGCACCGGTTGGGTTAACTTACCCATCGAATCGCTTTACCGATGGGTCATACTTGGAGACGCAGAAATGCAAAAGGACAGTATTAACAACATCCACATTCAATCTGAACAGGTCCTGATTACCCCGGAGCAGCTGAAAAACCAGTTGCCCCTCTCCGAGCATGCCTATCGATATATCAACGGCGCCCGTGCCCAGGTCGCCGACATCGTCCACAAACGTGATAACCGACTGCTGGTGGTGACCGGCCCCTGCTCCATCCATGATGTGGAGGCGGCCAAAGAGTACGCCCTGAAGCTGAAGAAGCTGCAGGAGGAGTTGGGCGATCAGATGTTTATCCTGATGCGGGTCTACTTCGAGAAGCCCAGAACCACAGTGGGGTGGAAGGGACTGATCAACGATCCGGACATGGACAACTCCTTCGACGTGGCCAAGGGGCTGCGCGCCGCCCGCGAGCTGCTGATCTGGCTGGCGGAGCTGGAGATGCCGGTGGCCACCGAGGCCCTGGACCCCATCAGCCCCCAGTACCTGGCGGAGCTGTTCTCCTGGTCCGCCATCGGCGCCCGGACTACCGAATCCCAGACCCACAGGGAGATGGCCTCCGGCCTGTCCATGCCTGTGGGCTTTAAGAACGGCACCGACGGCAAGCTGGATGTGGCGATGAACGCCCTGAAGTCCGCCGCCAGCGGTCACCGCTTCATGGGGATCAACCAGGCGGGGCAGGTGGCCCTGCTGCAGACCCAGGGGAATCCGGACGGCCATGTGATCCTCCGGGGCGGCAAGCAGCCCAACTACGATTCGGTCAACGTGGAGATGTGTACCCGTCAGCTGCACAATGCGGGACTGAACTCCCGCCTGATCGTCGATTGCAGCCACGGTAACTCCTCCAAAGATCACCGCCGTCAGCCCCTGGTGGCTCAGAACGTGTTTAATCAGATCATCGAGGGCAATACCTCCATCATCGGCATCATGCTGGAGAGCCACCTGAACGAGGGCAACCAGTCCTCGGATCTGGCCCGGGAGGAGATGACCTATGGCGTCTCCATTACCGATGCCTGTATCGACTGGGACACCACTGCCGATCTGCTGCGCAAGGGCGCGGAGGATCTGGCCCCTGTGCTGCCAACCCGATTCGGAGGTGCCTGATGGCTGAACGAAGCAGTATCGAACTGGAGCGTCTGCGCGACCGCATCGATGAGGTGGACAAGGATCTGCTGACCCTGCTGCGCCGCCGCCTGGACCTGGTGTCCGAGGTAGGGGTGATCAAGCATGAGCAGGGGGTACCCATCTACGCCCCCAAGCGGGAGGCGGCGATGCTGATGAAGCGTCGTGATGAGGCCAGCCTGATGGGGGTGCCACCTCAGCTGATTGAGGACCTTCTGCGCCGCATCATGCGTGAGTCCTACGCCAGTGAAAACGACGTCGGCTTCAAGTGCATCAATCCGGATGTGGGGCCTGTGGTGATCGTCGGTGGAGCCGGTAAGCTGGGTACCCTGTTCAGCCAGCTGTTCCGCCTCTCCGGCTATGAGGTACGCATCCTCGACAAGGAGGACTGGCCCAAGGCCGACACCATCCTGGCGGGCGCCGGCGTGGTGGTGGTGTCTGTGCCCATCCACAACACCACCCAGGTGATCGAGCAGTTGCCCAGCCTACCCAAGGAGTGTGTGCTGCTGGATCTCACCAGTATCAAACAGGCGCCTCTGGCGGCGATGCTGGCCAGCCATAAGGGGCCGGTCGTGGGGCTGCACCCCATGTTTGGCCCGGATCTCGCCAGCCTGGCCAAGCAGGTGGTGGTGGTGTGTCACGGTCGGGAGGAGGCCAAGTATGCCTGGCTGCTGGAGCAGATCCGTATCTGGGGAGCCCGTCTTCATGAGGCGTCTGCGGCCGAGCACGATCAGGCGATGCAGCTGGTGCAGGCGATGCGCCACTTTACCGCCTTTGTTTATGGCGCTCACCTGCGCCGTGAGCGGGCGGACCTGGATCAGCTGCTGCAGTTCAGCTCCCCCATCTACCGTCTGGAGCTGGCGATGGTGGGCCGGCTGTTTGCCCAGGATGCCAAACTCTATGGCGACATCATCTTCTCCCAGCCCGACACCCTGGCCAGGGCCCGTCACTACCTGGAGCGCTATCAGGAGGCCCTGACCTTCCTCGAACAGGGGGACAAGGAGGCATTTGAGGCCCAGTTCGACGATATCGCCCAGTGGTTCGGTGACTTCGCCCAGCAGTTCCAGAGTGAGAGCGGCAACATGCTGCTCAGTGCCAACGACAATCGCAGCGAAGGCTGAGACTCAGCTGAGGAAAAAGAGGTGCCATAGGGCACCTCTTTTTTTGGGGGGGGTGTCCCGTCCTGAAATAGGTTTACACATTGGAGACCTATTATGGGCAAACCAACAATAGCAAGGCGTAAGCGCACT